>JBKPDS010000036.1:0-11768 GCA_046727995.1 Gemmatimonadota bacterium | reverse complement strand
CGTTTAACTGCAACTTACGACTACCGGCTAAGGGCTTTCAGCGGTGCGGCCTGGATCTGCGAGCATGAATCCACTCACGATTCTCCGGCATTTGCTCGCGATCCTGCTGCTTCCGTTTATGGTGGCAGTCGTCATTCCACGCTGGTTGGTGCGTGCGTGGGACCTGTCGGACACGCACTGGGCAGTCGAGACGCCAGTTGAGCTCGTTGGGCGCATCGCGGGAGCGCTGATCTTTCTGGGCGGGTTCTCTCTTTTCGCGTGGTGCGTCTCACTCTTTGCTCGGGTTGGAAACGGAACGCTGGCGCCGTGGGATCCTACCAGACGCCTGGTTGCTGTCGGACCGTATCGCTACGTCCGAAACCCGATGATCAGCGGTGTCGTGACGATGCTCGTCGGAGAGGCGGTCTTCCGTGGCTCTCGCGTCATCGCCATTTGGGCCGCGACGTTTGTGTTCTTTAACTACGTCTTCTTCCTGGCCTTCGAAGAGCCAGATCTGGAAAGGCGATTCGGCAGCGATTACCGGCGTTACAAAACCAACGTGCCCCGCTGGATTCCCAGGCGTACGCCGTGGGACGGATGACGCCCGAGGTGTGAGGTCGCTCCGCGCACGGAACTTGAGTGAATGACGTGGAACCAAACCATTGATCAGCTATGACAGATCCGACTCCGACGCCGCTGCGCCCCCTGCTTCTCCCGCGTGATAATTTCAGAAGCGTTCTGGCGGCGCTGATCACACTCCTCACCATCGGCGGTTGGGTCAACGCCCTCGGCCGCACTCCCCTTCGCGATGCATTGCACGCTCAGACGCGATTGTGGTGGATCGAGCAAATCGTGGGGCTGGCGCTGGCTCTCGTCTGCATCGGCATCATCATGCGACGGCGGTCGTTCCTGGAAGCGGCGTTCTGGCTCACCATCTACTCGACTCTGTTCGATGTGATGCGGTGGATCTTCGAATTCATCGACGGCCAGCTGACAATCCCCGTCGCCCTCGTTCTCTACCTGCTGTTCCTGTGGCGACTCCTGCTCACCCGCAAGCAGGTCGATGCCTGGGGGAGTGAGCCGGTCGTTCAATCCCCGCCTGGGTAGAAGGTATCCAAGTGGGAGGAGTAGTGGCGGCCTCCCGATCCAGGAGATAAGTATCTATTCGTGGGCAACAAACCGCTCGGCCAGCTGATCGTCCTGCTCGGCTTGATCATGATCGTCGTCGGTTTGGTGGCGATGCGCGGGTGGCTCGGCTGGTTTGGCCACCTGCCCGGCGATGTGCGTGTCGAGAGGCAGAACGTCCGGGTGTACGTGCCGATCGTTTCGATGTTGCTGATTTCGATCGTCTTCAGCGTGCTGTCATACGTTCTTCGCCGAATTCTCTGATTCCGGATCTGCTGTAAGCAAGGGAACGCAAGTCGGATTGCTCCGCTTGCTGCTGCCGATAGCAATTGCTGCATCTGCCCTCTGTGCTCCGGTTTCGACCGCGCAGCCGCTGGTTCAACTGGGCGCGCAGAACGCACGAGTGCGCGCCGATTCCGAGGACATCACCAAACACGCGCGCGACCTGCAGGCCTCGTTTGAGCGGCGGCGCCGTCAGATGCTGCCGCGGTTTTATATCGGAGCGGCCGATCGTTGCCTGATCGTCGGCCGGTTCTGCGAGTGGCATCCCAATCTCAAGGATTACGTCGTACCAGACGAGGGCAAGGACATCGTCCGCGCGCGGGCGCAGCTGCTGCGCGATCTGGAAACGGCGTCTGACGCGCTTCCCGGCGATGACTGGATCATCGGACAACGCATCCGCTATCTGGTGGAGGGGCACGACACATCGGCTGTCGCCGTAGCCCGCGCCTGCCGGGCGACGAAGTGGTGGTGCGACGCGCTGCTCGGGCTGTCGCTACACGTGCAGGGAGATTTCGCCGCGGCGGACAGCGCGTTCGAGGTTGCGCTCCAGGCAATGCCGACGCCGATGCGCTGTCACTGGAACAACCTCTCGCCGCTGCTCGACGACGACATCCGCGGCACCTACCACAAGCTGTCGTGTGCGCAGCGCGAGGCAGCCGACGCGCGGATCTGGTGGGTAGCAGACCCGCTGTTCATGACGCCGGGGAACGAGCGGCGCACCGAGCACTACTCGCGCGTGCTCCACACTCTGCTCCAGCAGAACTCCGTCAACACATACGGATCGAGCTGGGGTGGAGACCTGGCCGAGCTGATTCTACGCTTCGGCTGGGCAGAGAAATGGACGCAGGAGCCTTCGCGCAGCATGTACATGGAGTCACAGCCGTCGATCACCGGGCACGAGCGCGAGCCTGGTTACCATTTCTTCCTCACTCAGCAACCGCCGGACAGCCTGGCGCTGATCGTGGATTCGGTGTTCGACATCTACCAGTTTCCGCCCCGCGAACAGTACGCGCCGACGTACACGCGAGGCTTCGTGCGACTCGATGCGCAGGTGGCGCGCTTCCGGCGCGGTGATTCGACGAGAGTTGTTGCCGCGTTCGATGTCGCAAACGACACCATTTTCGGCAAAACAAAATTCGCCGCCGCGCTGGTGGCAATGGGCGACGAAGCCACTACGCCATCCAGGACCCAGGTGGACGAGTCTCCGACGAGGAACGTGCTGACTGTCTCCACGCCGTGGAAGGAGCAACTGATAGGAGTCGAGCTCCTGGCAAAGGATAGCGCCGCGGCCGCTCGGTGGCGCTCGGGGTTCGCCGAGATTCCACTCGATTCCGGAAAGATCAGCGTATCGGATCTACTGTTCGTTGATGGCGCGCCGTCGTTGCCTGCTGACCTCGCGGAAGCGACCGCGCGCGCTCATGGCGGCACCAAGTTCCGGCGCAACACCAGGATCGGTTTGTTCTGGGAGCTTTATGGAAAGACGCCGACAGACAGCGTGCTACCCATCTCGCTGACGATCCTGCCGATCGACGAAGGTCTGCTGCGCCGGACATTCCGCGCGCTGCACATCGCGCCCAAGCTGACGCCGCTTAGTCTTCGCTGGCAGGAAAACGGCGCGGCGGGGGTTATGTCACCGCGATCGATACTGCTCGACCTGTCGATGGTGCCGCCGGGCAAGTACTCGGTGAGGCTGGCAGTCGGCGACGATCCGAAAGCGGTGTCGTCCCGAATTATCGAGGTGAAGTAAGCCGGAGCTCTTCCAGTCGCCGAGTGATGAAGCTGCGCTCGGCGTTCTGGGTAGTGAGCCGCAACGCCGTCTCGTAACTCTCGATCGCTTCGCTGACGCGTCCAAGCCGTCGACACAGATCACCGCGCGCCGCGTGCGCCAGGTGATAATCGGCCAGATCCCCGCGAACCAGTATCGCATCGATGAGCGCGAGTCCCGCGTCTGGTCCTTCGCTCATCGCTACGGCAGCAGCACGATTGAGCTCGATGATGGGTGAGGGATCTGTTCTCAGCAGAACGTCGTAAAGACCGACGATCTGACGCCAATCGGTCGAGTGGGCGTCGCGCGCTTCGGCGTGAACCGCGGCAATCGCCGCCTGCAGAGTGTAAGGGCCGAATCGGTGGGACTGGATCGCTCGCTCGACGAGCTCGACACCTTCATCGATCTGGGCGCGATTCCAAAGCGAGCGATCCTGATCCTCGAGCAAAATCATTTCTCCCGACGGACTTGATCTGGCCGCGCGACGGGCTTCGTGCAGCAGCATCAGGGCGAGCAGGCCGATGACTTCGGGCTCTGGCAGCAGCTCGGCGAGAAGCCTAGCTAACCTGATCGCTTCGCCCGATAGATCAGCGCGCGTGAGCGATTCACCGCTGGTGGCGAGATAGCCCTCGTTGAAGACGAGATAAATCACGTGCAGCACGCTGTCGAGGCGCTCGGGCAACTCGGCCCTTCCTGGTACCTCGTAGGGAATGCGCGCCTCCCTGATTTTGGATTTGGCGCGCACGATCCTTTGTGCGAGGGTGGGCGGCGGCGTGAGGAAGGCGTGCGCGACTTCTTCAGTCGTCAGACCGCAGACCTCGCGCAGCGTCAGCGCGATTCGGGCATCTGGACTCAGTGCCGGGTGACAGCATGTGAAAATGAGCCGAAGACGATCGTCCTCGAGCTCATCGTCGTCACGCAGCGGATCCGAGGTTCCCTCGATTCTGTCGATCATCGCGGTATCGACATCCTCGAAGCGAGCGCTCCGCCGCAGCCGGTCGATTGCCTTGAAGCGGCCGGTGGAAACCAGCCACGCGCGCGGGTTGGCGGGAATTCCATCCGTCTCCCACTGTTCGACCGCCGCGGCGAATGCATCATGCAACGCTTCCTCGGCGAGATCGAAATCATCGAGGAGGCGGATGAGGGTCGCGAGCACACGGCGCGATTCGGTGCGATAGAGAGCATCGACCTGGTCGCGCACGTGCATCACGCTGTCCTCCTTCACTCACGCCGCGCCGCTGCTGGCCAATGCTTCGGCGGGCTGCGTGTTCACCTGGCGTTCGACGATGGGCCTCACCTCGATCGAGCCGAATCTCACAGAAGGGATCCTAGAGGCAACCTGCACTGCATCGTTCAGATCTTTTGCTTCGATAAGGTAGAACCCGCCGAGCTGCTCCTTGGTCTCGGCGAACGGTCCGTCGGTCGTCGAGACCTTGCCATTCCGCGAGCGAACGGTGGTCGCGGACTCGGTGGGGTGCAGCTGGTAGCCGGCCAGGTGGTGGCCACTCTTCTTGATGCTGTCGCCGAACGCGCGGTACTCGCTCATGATCTTGTCCATCTCGGGCTTCGGAGTCGTGGCGAACCGGCTCTCGTCTTCATAAATCAGGCAAAGGTATTTCATAGCTCCTCCAGGTATTGGAATGGGTTCTCGCTAATTAGTCGGACGGCGAGCGCCCATTTCGACATTGGCTTTTACTGGGTTGTGCCCTTCATTATGCCGTTGCGAATGCGGACTGCCTTTTCGGAGGCTCCCGGGATGGACGTGACCACCGTCACGATCCGTGAGAACAGCCGTACCGGCATCTGAATGGTCATCGTTTCCCCTCCCCGCCTGATGACCACCGGCAGAGTAGTGAGTGCCGTACCATTGTACTTTTGCCGGAAGGTGTCGAAGGAGTCGTCACTGGTGATGGTCACGTCGCCGAGCGAGACGATGCGGTCACCGGCACGGATGCCCGCCGCCGACGCCGCGCCGCCTGCACTAACGCCGGTTACGGTGAGCCCGCTACTATCGCTTGCCGTCGAGATTCCGAGGCGCGGCTCGCGAAGAGTATCCTGGCGGCTTTGCAGTCCAGCCAGCCGCATCACGGAATCCGTCGGTAGCGGCTCCCTGCCGTCGACGTATCGGCGGGCGAAATCGATGAATGACTTGCCACCCGCAGCCCGACCAACTTCTCCCCACCAGTCTGCACTGGTGAAGCCGCGGCCTCGTTTGTAGGTGTTGTTGTAGAGGCGTCGCACGACGTGGTCGAGCGACGAGCGATTGTCACTGCCATCGCGGATCATGATGTCGAGCAGGAAGCCGATGAGTGCGCCTTTCGGGTAGTAGAGGCCGCCACTGCCGTCGGTGGGAGAGATCCACGGTGAGAGTGCTGCGTCGCTCACCGCGATTCCCGGCGCGCCGGCGGTTTGAGCAATGAAACCGCCGATCCCGTTGAAGAATGCCAGACTATCGGTGATGCCGCCGCGAATCATTCCGAGCTCGCCGTAGTAGTCTGTTACGCCTTCGCTCACCCAGAGCCAGGCTGTTGGCTGCGCGTCGTCGTACCTGTAGGGCACCATGTCGGCCGGTCGCAGTCGTTTCACGTTCCAGGCGTGAAAGCCTTCGTGTGAGTAGAGACCGGGCAGGTAGCCCGCGTCGAGCTGCGAGGTGAGTACTTCATCGACCTGCGACGCCTGGTGTTCGAGGCCGCCACCGTTCACGACCGTGTCGGACCGCTGGAAGACGGTGTAGTTGCGGAAAGGAGCTTCCCCGAAAACGGCGATATGCGCCGAGAAGATCTTCTGCAGCCAGCCGAAGGTGCGGTCGCGTCGTGCCGCTGTGAGACTTGCCGCGGGATAGAACGCCAGGCGAATCCATTTGCCCGCGACCTGAGTGCTGTCGAAGGCAAATCTCCCGACGTAAAACGGGTGGTCGGTGAGATCGTGATAGTTCGATGCGTGGAAGCTATTGGTGCCGGGTGCGGGGTCCATTCCGGTGGCGATGCGCCACGATGGCTCGGTGCGAACCGTCACCTGCGCCGGCCAGTTGAAGCCCCGGCCTACAGGATAAAGAAAGAGGTTGGTGCCGTTGAAGAATGCGAAGTTGGGCGCGGTCCAGGCGACGGCGCGATCAACCGCATCGGCGAGATACCGGAACGAGACGCGCACAATTCCCGCCGAGCGCGGTGTTATTTCCCAGGTCTGGTAGTCGAGTTTTTTCCAGGCGAGCGGAGCGCCGTTCTGCTCCGGAGTGAATTGCGATACACGGCGTGCAAACCAGAGCAGCACGTAATGGCCAGGCGACCAGGCGGGAAGAGCGAGCACCACCGGCGCGTTGCTGCTGACGCGAAACGACATCGCGACGCCAAGTTGTCGCCGGCCGACAGCGGCAGAATCGACGGTGATCTCGTAGCGGACATCGGTGATCGGAGCAGAAACGCGAGCCGGTTGTGCCAACAATGGGTGGGCGCTGGCGAGCGAAACCGTTGCTGCGAGAGAACGAAGCATCAATCCTCCGTAGAAAGCCCGTGTCAGACCGTACATCCCGTGTGCTCGCAGAACTTCACGACGGTCGGGCGGTAACATACGTTAGCTTCCGTCCCACTCAACCGAAACACGATTACGTGAAAACGACACTAGCGACCGCGGTCGCTTTTTCTTCGATATTCTCGGCCGGTCTTGGCGCCCAGGGCGCGCGCCTCACCGCCACGCCGACTTCGCCCGAGCCGGGGGCGATAGTGCGTTTGACACTCAGTGTGCCCTCCAGCGTTGATGCGATCGTCTCCGTTCGTGGGGCGCTCGCGGAGCAGCCGCTCCATTTCATCCGGACCGCGCCCGGGACGTGGCACGCCATCGGCGGCGTCCCGGTCGACTTGGAAGGAAGTCTCGTCGCCAATGCGGTTCTGCAGCGGGCGTCGGGTAAAACAGAGATTGCTCGCGTTCGGTTCACGCTCCCAAAACTTCCGCCACCGGTTGCGCAGCCACTCGAGGTCGATAGCACGTTTACACGTCCACTCGATTCAGCCACACTGGCGCGCATCGACCGGGAGAACGCGCGCGCAAGGGAGGTTGGTCGCCAGTCGCACGAGCGCGCACCGATGTGGACGGCGTCGTTTCTCAGGCCCAGAAACTCAGTGATCACCAGCGAGTTCGGATCCGGCCGTCTATTCAACGGCAAGCTCACCACGCGTCACCTGGGCGTCGATTTTCGCGGCGCGATCGGCGAGCCGGTGCGGGCCACAAATCGGGGAGTGGTCGCGCTCGTCGACAACTTCTTTCTCGCCGGAAACGTCGTCTACATCGACCACGGCGGCGGAGTCGTCACCTCCTACTTTCACCTGAGCAAGACGCTCGTCGCCGTCGGCGACATGGTGAAGCGCGGCCAGGTGATCGGACTGGTGGGAAATACGGGGCGCGTGACAGGCCCGCACCTGCATTGGGCGGCGCGCTACGGCACGAACACGGTGAATCCGCTCGACCTGCTCTCGATCAGCAGCAGCTGGTATAGCGCCTCGATTCCACGTCAGAGGGGATCGATCGGCCGCTCCTGAAGCGCGCGCCACGCCGCCAGCCGTTCGTCGAGCACGGGGACGAGTTTATCGAAATTCTTCCAGGTGTCCTCGACGTGGTAGAGGGACGGCAGATCTCCGCCGAGGACCCGGTCGTAATCATTCGCGTACCCGTTGGTCTCGTAGTACGAATGCGTGAACGCCTGACCTTCCGGGCTGAGTAATTCATCGAAGAATTTCTCGTCCAGCTTGGTGAAGAGCAGATCGCGCCCCGTCACTTCGCGATTCAGAACCCAGCCATAAGTATCGCCCGCGTGCTTCATCAGCTCTTTGCTGCCGAGATTGCGGTGCACGATCCACGCGAGGTACATCCCGATGTGGGTGCCGCCATTCTCAGGTGGTAGTCCAGCGGGGTAGTTGCCGCCGTAATGCCAGTCTGCCCGATCGATGTTCGACACTGTGGCCTACTTCGGCGGAAGCGATGCAGCGTACTTCACGCCCGTATCCACCCAGGCGGCCAGATCTTTTTCCGTCTTCACGCCCTCGGCGTCTACGAGTATCCAACCCTTCATTGGCCCGCGTCCGGAGATGTCGAACACACGCACGTGTTTTTTTGACAGCGCCTTGTCCGTCTCGTCTGGTGCGAGACGAACGATCATCTCGTTCCCGTGGACCCCGCACGACATGTTACCGTTGAGGAGAAACGCGAGCCCGCCGAATATCTTCTTCTCGACGAGTCCCTTCCTTTTTCCAAGCCGCGTTCTAATGCGCGCCGCCAGCTTTTCGTCGAAGGCCATGAGCTACCTCAGAGGCCAAGTACCAACTTGACGCCAGCTACAATCAGCACCAGGGAAAGCAGTTGCCGCAATACCGGCGTTGGCGCTCTCCTGCTGCCGTAAGTCGCGCCGATCCAACCACCGATCAGTGCCGCCGCTCCCCACACCGGGATGTTTGCCGGCAGCTGGGCGACACTCGAGAAATGACCGAGCAATCCCGAGATCGAGTTTACGAGAATGAAAGGAGCCGCCACCGCGGATGTCGCGCGCGTCTCCGCCCAGCCCATATAGAGAAGGAGCGGACTGAGAAAAATCCCGCCGCCGACTCCGGTGAGCCCTGACAAGAATCCAATCGCCAGGCCGGAGACGATCGCTGCCCACAGTGGCGGTGGCGTGGGCTCTCTGGTGATTGGCTTGAGCGAGGACCGGAACATCCACACGGCGGCGTAGAGCAGTACCACGCCGACCAGCACCTTGTACCAGCGGGACGGCAGCTGCGTGGCTCCGCCGACGAAGGCCGCCGGAATCGATGCCACCGCGAACGGCCAGAACAGCTCCCACTTGAACAACCCGGCCCGGTAGAACTTGATCGTCGCGACGGCGGCGACGAGAATGTTGAGCGCGAGCGCGGTCGGTTTCATCACTTCCGGCGTGAAACTGAAAAGCCCCATCACCGCCAGATAGCTCGACGCGCCGCCGTGTCCCACCGACGCGTAGAGTGCCGCGCCGAAGAAGAAGAGGGCCGCGATCGCTGTCGTCACTGAAACAGACATTTCTTTCAGACGTATATTGTTGATCCGCTACCTTCTGTCCGGCTGCGAAGCTACATGACCGAATACGCGATCGACATAGTGAACGTCACCAAACGCTTCGCCGAGCATACGGCCGTGCGTGACTTGACGCTGCGCGTTCCCACTGGAAGTGTCTACGGCCTCCTCGGACCCAACGGCGCGGGGAAGACGACTACCATCCGCATGATCCTGAACATCATCGCGCCCGATACGGGGAAAATTCACATCTTCGGTCGCCCGTCGGACGATCCGGATATCACGGATCGCATTGGCTACCTGCCGGAGGAGCGCGGGCTGTATCGGAAGATGCAGGTGCGGCGGGTGCTAAAGTTTCTCGCCGAGCTCAAGGGCGTGAAAGGAAGCGACGCGGAAAGGCGCATCGATGAGTGGCTGGAGCGACTGTCGCTGAAAACTCCGGAGAAAGATTGGGGACTCGCCAAAATCGACGAGCTCTCGCGCGGCATGCAGCAGAAGGTGCAATTCATCGGCACGCTGCTACACGATCCGGATCTCGTCATCCTCGACGAGCCGTTCAGTGGGCTCGATCCGATCAATGCCCAGGCGCTCAAAGACACGGTCGTCGAGCTGAAGCGCCGCGGCAAGACGGTCATCTTCAGCACCCATCTGATGGACAACGCCGAGCGGCTGTGCGATTCGGTGTGCATCATCGCGCGCGGAGAGAAGGTCCTCGACGGAATCGTCACTGATGTGAAAGAGGAACATGGTCAGCGAAACGTTGCGCTGGCGCTCGAGGGCGACGGCATGGCGGGCGTGGCGTCGATCCTCCGCGATCACTCGCTGGTGAAACGCGCCGACGACTCCAATCGGTTCTTCGAGATCGAGCTGGCACCCGGCGCCGATCCGCAGGCGTTGCTCAAGCGAATTGTCGATTCCGGCGCGTCCGTCCAGCGATTCGAGATGATCCAGCCGTCGCTGCACCAGATCTTCCTGCAGAAGGTGGGAGCGACCGGCGTCGAAGAAGGAATGAGTGGACATGGCTAAGCTCTGGGCGATCATCAAACGCGAGTATCTCGAGCGCGTACGATCGAAGTGGTTTCTCATTGCCACTTTCTTCGGGCCGATTTTCTTCAGCGCTATTATCATCGTGCCCGCCTGGCTGGCATCGCGCAGCAAGGCGACGACCGACGTCTACAACACCATCATTCTCGACGCGACCGGGACGGGCTTCGGCCATCGCCTGGCGGTGAACATCGCCGGCGACAGCACTATTCCGGGCAGGATGCCGATGCTGAGGGCAGTCGCGCCAAACGAGCTCACCCCGGCCGAGAGCGTCGCGACCCACGAAGTGATGCGGAAGGAAAAGACTGGATACGTGGTCGTGACTCAGCAGACCCTCGCCGGCGAGGCGGCTCGGTACGCCGGAACCAACGCGACGTCGATCGCGGACATGGCGCAAATCAAGAACGCAATCCGCGAAACAATTCTCGCGTCGCGTCTGGAGCAGGTCGGCCTCGACAACCGGAAGATGAAGGAGATCACGTTCATCCCGCTCGAGTTCAGTACCGAGAGAATCACGGAGCGTGGCAGAGCCGGCTCGGGTATGGCAAGCGTTCTGTTCGGCTTCGCCATCGGATTTCTGCTTTACCTGTCAATCGTGGTTTACGGTCAGACCATCATGAGTGGTGTGCTCGAGGAGAAGACCACGCGCGTCGCCGAGGTGGTGATGTCGAGCGTTCCGACTGATACGCTGCTCGCCGGCAAGGTCCTTGGCGTCGGAGCAGTGGGATTGACCCAGCAAATACTATGGATCGGGACTACCTACGTGCTGCTCAAACTCAGAGCACCGATCATGGCGAAGCTGGGCGCGCCGGTGGTGAACTTCTCGCTGCCCGACATCAGTCTCGCCGCCGGAATTCTTTTTCTGTTGTTCTTCCTCCTCGGCTTCATCTTCTACTCGTCGCTGTACGCCGCAGTCGGCTCGTCGGTGAACAGCGAGAGTGAGGCACGGCAGGCGGCCAGTCCGCTGATGATCATGATCGTGAGTACGGGGGTGTTCATTCAGCCGGTGCTGCTGAATCCAACCGGTACTACCTCGAAGGTTCTTTCCCTGATTCCGATCTCATCGCCGATCATCATGCCGATCCGGATGGCGGTGACGGGAGTCCCACCGCTGGAGTTGGCTGGAAGTTTGGTGTTTCTGGCGATCGGCTGTCTCTTCGCGCTGTGGCTGGCGTCGCGGATTTATCGGGTCGGGCTGCTCATGTACGGGAAGAGGCCGACGATGAAGGAGATGGCGAGGTGGGTGTCGTACGCCCGGTGAAGTGCAAAACCTGCATAGGCATCGCGATCACCTATAAGGGACGGGTTGCGCGTTGCCGGTAGCACCCCGCAACGCGTTACGGTTAAATCCGGGCCGACGCTGGTTGCAGTTCCAGGTTCAGGACCACTTATTATTCAAGTAACCCACCCTCAATGAAGCAGGAGATGTCCTAGATGTACGATGAACGGTTCGTCACCCCGATGCGTATGGAGCTCACTCAACTCGGCGTCGAGGAGATGCGCACCCCGCAGGAAGTCGATGCAAAGCTGAAGGACGCCC
>JBKPDS010000035.1:0-14709 GCA_046727995.1 Gemmatimonadota bacterium | reverse complement strand
ATCACGAACTTGAGATGGCCCTGATCGAACATCCTGCCGCCGCCGAACGGCCCACCACGCGATTTTCCGCGACCCGCCCAGAACGAACCCGCGTCGAACCCGAAGTTCTCCGGCCGCGTGCCAAACGCCCACGCGAACCCCGGCCCACAGCGTCCTCCGTACATTGCTTTGTCTCCTTGAGACTTGACCTTACCGCGCCAGCCGGGCGCCAGTCAGCGCCTCCGATAGTACTGGCGATATATCTTGACGGACGAAGTTATATCGCGCGATATATCTACGCAAGACTCTCTGAAGTCAACAGCGCACGGGCTGCCCGGACACTGGCAATCGAGTAAACGCCCTTCCGCCAGTGACTTAGGACATAACGACCCACGCCGAATCCGGGCTTGCATCTTGCCGCTACCTGAGCCCTATAGTGCGGTGCCGGCAAAAGCACGGAGGAACGTGACATTGCTATCGTCCTTCCAAAGATCGAGTGCTGAAGCATGATCGAAAAATCGTATAACATCGCGCTCGTCTTTTTTTCGATCCTCGTCGCCGCGATCGGAGCCTACGCCACCATAGATGTTGCCCGTCGGGTGCGCGCCACCGAAGGTGGCCGCCGCCTTCGCTGGATCTACGCCGGGATTGTCACCATGGCCATCGGCGCTTGGACCACGGACTTCGTCGGACTTCTGGCGCTACGTATCTCCGTGCCGATCTGGTACGACGTTCTTCTCCTCATCGCCGCCTTCCTCGCCGCAGTAATGGGATGCGCCATCGCGTTCTTCGTTTTCAATCGCGATTCGTCACGCTTCTCGCTTCTGGCGATGGGCAGCGTGTTCATGGGTGTTGCGTTCGCCGTCATGCACTACACCGACATGGCTGCCATGCGCATGGGCGCCAACGTCGACTACGATCCCTTTGTCATGGCGGCCGCGCTCGGCATCGCGATCGCTGTCTCCTACAACGCGCTCACGCTGATCCAGTACGTGATCGCGGATCCGGAACGTCGGATGTGGGTCGGGAAAGCAGCGGCATCCCTCTTTCTCGGCTTGACCTTTTTTGGGATTCAGTTTGCCGGCACGAGTGCGGCGCATTTCACCTCTAGCGCGACCGGATGGCAACCCCCCGACGGCCTGATCCTCGGCTCCTTCCGATTCGCAGTAACGATCTCGATCATCAGCATCGTCCTGCTGGCGATCGCCATCGCGGCGACACAAGTCGAGCGCTGGAGCATTGCCACCAAATCGAAGTTCGAGAACCTGCTCGAGCTTGCTCCGCAAGTCGTGTGGTTCGCCCAGTCGGATGGGTCCATTTCCTACTGCAATCCGTACTGGTACAACTACACCGGCCTCTCCGAGATAGAGACGGTCGGCTACGGCTGGACAACGGCGATTCATCCCGACGATCGGGATCGAGTCGTCATGAGCTGGCAGAATGCGGTGCAGGAAGGAAAAGATTACGAGACCGAGCTGCGGCTGCGTCACAACGACGGCAGCTTCTGCTGGTTCCTGGCGCGCAGTCGTCCCGGTCGCGATGAATCAGGAAAAATCAACGCCTGGCTTGGCATCGCTGTCGACATCGAGGAGCGCAAGAAGGCCGAGGAAGAAGCGTTGGCCGCCAGCCAGGCGAAATCAGAGTTTCTCGCCAGTATGAGCCACGAGCTGCGCACACCGCTCAACGCCATCGGTGGCTACGCCGAGCTGCTGGCGATGGGGATTCGTGGCTCGCTCAACGCCGATCAGGCTCAGGACATCGCGCGGATCAGACGGAGTCAAAAACATCTTCTGACTCTCATCAACGACGTGCTCAACTTTGCCAAGGTGGACGCAGGTCAGGCTGAATATCGCCTGACTGCAGTGCCCGTCGACGAGGCGCTGCACGATACAGAGTCGATGATTGCGCCGCAGATTCTGGCCAAAGGACTCAGGTATTCGTACAAGGGCGCCGGTCGAGCCGCGTCCGTCCTCGCCGATCCTGAGAAACTGCAGCAGATCGTGCTCAATCTCCTTAGCAACGCGGTGAAATTCACCGATACCGGCGGCTCGATTACGCTTTCGGCGACGCCAAGCGGTAGCTGCATCGATATAGCGGTGGCCGATACCGGTGCCGGCATCCCGACGGAAAAGCTGGAAAAGGTTTTTGATCCTTTTGTCCAGGCGGAGCGTCGCCTGAATCAGCCGCAGCAGGGTGTGGGACTTGGCCTGGCTATCTCGCGCGACCTCGCCCACGCGATGGGCGGCGAGATTACGCTGGTGAGTACGGTCGGCAAAGGCTCGACCTTTACGCTATCACTTCCACGCGCACCACGAATGAATGCGGCTGACGTCGCGGCGGCCACCGCTGCCGCTCTCGGCGATGATAAGCCGACTGATGCGGCGACGACGGAGTTAGCCGACCGCCCGCTTCAGGAAGCTGCGCATCCCTAGCATCCAGAAAATCGCGGTGATCGCAATCAACGCCACGATCACAACCATCAACGGCATGTGTGGCGCGGCCGGCGTGAGTGACGCTCTCATCCCTTCCGCCACGTAGACCAGCGGATTGATCAGCACTGCGTATTTCATCACCGGCACCGCGCTCAATCCTTGCCACGGATAGTAGGCGCAGCCGAAGAAGATCATCGGTGCCAGGATCACGCCGAACATCAGTCCGATTTGCTGCGGCTGGATGGCAGTACCGAGAAAGAGTCCGAGAGACGAGAACGCAGCGGCGCCGAGTATGGTGATTAGTAAAACGTCACCGAAATGCGTGAAGGTGAGATTGGGAATCGGCCCCATGATAATGCGGGCGACTGGCAAGACGAAAAGGGCGGAGACGATTCCCTGGAGCACGCCGGAAACGATCTTCTCCGCCGCAACAAGCCCGATTGGGACCGGGGCGAGGAGGCGGTCCTCTATCTCCTTCGTCCAGCCGAAGTCCTGCACCATCGGCAGTGCCACCGACTGAATGCTCGAAAAAGTGAGACTGATCGCCAGCACTCCCGGCAGGAGCGCTGTCGTGTAGCCGCGGCCCATGAATCCCATCCGCGGCAGCAGATATCCGAAGACGGCGACGAACATCAGTGGCTGCAGCGTCGTCCGCAGCAGAAAAAACGGCAGCTCACGTCGAGCCACGCGCATGTCGCGTCGCAATAACGCAACGAAGATCGATGACGATCGTACCTCGGTGCGCGGAGGCGATATGGCGATCGCGGTCATCCGAGCTTCCTTCCCGTCAGCGACACGAATAGCGTTTCCAGGCTTGGCTGCAGCAAGTGGATGTCGGTCACCGTGCGCCCAGAGGCTTCCGCCGCTTCGATCAGCGCGGGCAGCGTCTGGCCGCCGCGGCTGCTGTGCACCCGCAGCATGCCATCCTTTGCCTCGACGCGACTGATGCCGTCGATGGTCTCGGCGATCTCGCCGGCGGGCATGGCATCGCCGTCGAGCACCAGCTCGATCAGTGTACCGCCCGGTGCCTTCGACTTCAGTTTGCGCGGAGTGTCGAGCGCGAGGAGCTTGCCGCGATCGATGATGGCAAGCCGATCGCACAGCCGATCGGCTTCATCCATGTAATGCGTGGTCATCACGATAGTGCGACCGCGCTTGTGCAGGTCGCGCAGGATTTCCCAGAGGTCGAGCCGCGCCTGTGGATCGAGACCGACAGTCGGCTCGTCGAGGAACATGATCTCTGGCTCGTGCATTAGGGCGCGCACGATCATCAGGCGCTGCTGCTGCCCACCCGACAGCTCCGACAGCTTGGCGCTCGCTTTGTCGGAAAGTCCGAGTCGCTCGAGCAGCTCGTAAGCCCGCTTCGTGGCAACGTCTGAAGGAATGCAGAAGTACGCCGCGTGGAACTGGAGATTCTCCAGCACGTTCAGACTCAGATCCGCATTCGGCCGCTGCGGCACCACGCCAATAGTTTGACGGACTCGCACCGAGTCCTCCACCACGTCGGCGCCGGCGACAATTGCCTTGCCTGCCGTTGGAAGAACGCGCGTGGTGAGAATCCCGATCGCTGTGGTCTTACCAGCTCCGTTGGGACCAAGCAGGCCGAAGAACTCACCAGCCTGGATGTCGAGATCGAGCGCCTCGAGCGCTACGACGTCGTTGGTGGGCGGCGCCGTCGTCCCCGGCGGCGCCCATCGCGCACTGTGAGTCGAGCCGCCACCCTTTGCCTTACCAGTTCCTTTGTAGACTTTGCGCAGAGCGCGCATCTCGATCGCATTCACTTCCTGGTATTCCGCCCGACGTCGTAGAAAAAGTCCATTAATGCGGAATTGAAGCTAGCGGGTTGGACGAAATGGGCGCCATGTCCGGCATTGGGAATCACGACTTTCTTGGCCCCTGGAATGCGGCGTGTCAGAGTATCGGCCACCGCGGCAATGAACGGCGCTTCGTGATCGCCAATGATGACGAGCGTCGGCACCTTCACGTAGGCGAGGTCGGATATCGTCACCGCTGGAACGCGCCCGGATTCGGGATGCGGATCGAGCAAATCCTTGCCGTTGTACGCAGTCCACAGTCGGCGATACCGATCAGTGACATCGTTCCGTCCTGGCGGGACCCAGGCGATCGGGCTGGCCAGAACCAGCTTACCGACTGAATCGAGACCGTACTGCTTCGCGATACCGGGAAGCGAGCCGAACATTTGGCCCACGTCCGGCGGCGCCGGGAATCCTTGTGGAAACGCGCCATAGAGAACTAGCCCTGCTACACGATTCGGATACGCGTTGGCGAATCTGAGCGCGATACTGCCGCCTCGCGAATGACCGACGATGAAGGCGCGCCTGACGTGCAGCGCTTCGAGGAGAACGAGTAGATCGTGCGGTTCGGCGCTTTCATCAGCAAACCCGGTCGACCGCCCGAATCCGCGTGAATCGTATCGCACCACCTGATATCTGGTCTTGAACGCCGGGACCTGATCGTCCCACACGCTCATGTTGTGTGACCAGCCGTGAATGAACACAACGGTTGGTCCGCGTCCGGTGACCTCGTAATTGATGGTGGCGCCGCCACCGACGTTGAGCGTGCGCGTCTGCGCGCCAAGAGTCCCGCCGAATAACAGTAGTGCAATCAGGAGCAGCCTCATTTCTTTCATGATCTCTCCTTATTCACCGTTGCTACGCAGTCGCTACGATCCTATGGGGTGCCACGTCGTCTTGAACTCGATAAAGTCGCGAATCTCATACGCTCCTTGCGCCCTGGAATCCATCCAATCGAGTCCATCCTCCCTCTTGCGCGCCCGAACTCTCTTGATGCTCTCCGCCGCGCCGAGCTGCAGCTGCTTCTTCTCTTCCTGATTGACGACCGCGTTCAGTCCGCGAATGTGGGTGTGGGTGGCGAAGGTCGGGACGAGCTCTTTTCTGAATCCGGTCAGGATATTCACTACGCCGCCCGGAAGATCGGACACCGCCAGCAGCTCGCCGAGTACGATCGCCGGATACGGGAAAGACTGCGACGCCAGGCAGACGCAAGTATTCCCGGCAATGATTACCGGCGCGATCTGGCTCAATAATCCCAGCAGCGGCGCCTTGTCGTCGGCGATGATGCCGATGATCCCCATCGGCTCGGCGACGGTAAAGTTGAAGAACGGACCAGCGACAGGATTGGTGTTGCCGAGCACCTGCTCGTATTTGTCGGACCAGCCGGCGTAGTAAATCAGTCGATCGACGGAAGCTGCGACTTCCTTTTTCGCGGCAGCTTTGGTGGAAGCACCGGACACCACCAGCGCCTCCGCCATCTCCTCGCTCCGCGACTCCAGCATCTCACCGAGCCGATAGAGGATCTGTCCGCGATTGTAAGGAGTTCGCTGCGCCCAGTCCGGCCCCGCCTTCGCGGCGGCTTCAACAGCATTTCGCAAATCCTTACGCGTGCACTGCGGGATATTCCCGAGTAGTCCCGCCTCCCTCGTCCCTCGCCCCTCGCCCCTCGGCCCTCTTCCCGCCTCCCGCCTACCCGCCTCCCGCACCGGAAAAACCCGTCCGCTCTCCGAACGAATGAACTGGCCGCCAACGTAGATCTTCGGCGTCTTGGTTACAGGAATTCGCGCCATCTAAACCACCTTCCCATAATCCATCAGACCCTGCCGCCCACCTTCGCGTCCGAATCCGGATTCCTTGTAGCCGCCGAATGGCGACGAAGGATCGAACTTGTTGAACGTATTCGCCCAGACGACACCGGCCTTCAACAAGGTGCTCATCTTGAGGATCCGGGAACCCTTGTCGGTCCAGACGCCGGCCGACAATCCGTACATCGTGTTGTTTGCCTTTTCCACCGCCTCTTCCAGCGTGCGGAAAGTCAAAACACTCAACACCGGTCCGAAAATCTCTTCGCGCGCGATGCGGTGACTCTGCGTCACGCCGGTGAACACCGTCGGCTTGAAGTAGTAGCCGCGTCCCGGCAGCGTGCACACCGCCGACTGATACATCTCGGCCCCGGCAGTCACACCCGAATCGACCAGCTCGCAGATCCTGTCCAGTTGCGCCTTGGAATTGATGGCGCCGACATCGGTGTTCTTGTCGAGCGGGTTTCCGACGCGCAGAACGTCGATTCGGTTCTTGAGCTTCGCCACGAACATCTCGGCGATCGATTCCTGAACCAGAAGTCGGCTGCCCGCGCAGCAAACGTGGCCCTGATTGAAGAAGATTCCGTTGACGACGCCCTCGACTGCCTGATCGACGGGTGAGTCATCGAAGACGATGTTCGCCGCCTTGCCACCGAGCTCGAGGGTGAGCTTTTTGTCGGTGCCGGCGAGTTGGCGCATGATGATCTTGCCGACCTCGGTCGATCCGGTGAACGCGATCTTCGCCGCCGTCGGATGAGTGACGACCGCCGCGCCAGTCTCTCCAGCGCCACAAACCAGATTCACCACTCCCGCCGGCAACTCCGCTTCCTGGAGCAGCTCGGCGAACTTGAGTGCAGTCACCGAAGTGGTTTCGGCCGGCTTCAGCACCACCGTATTTCCGACGGCGAGAGCCGGCGCAATCTTCCACGCCAGCATCAGCAGCGGGAAATTCCACGGAATCACCTGGCCGACTACCCCCAGCGGCGCGATCGTCGCGCCCGGCACGGCGTACTCGAGCTTGTCGGCCCAGCCGGCGTGATAGAAAAAGTGCGCCGCGGTCATCGGCACGTCGAAGTCGCGCGACTCCTTGATCGGTTTCCCGCCATCCATCGATTCGGCGACGGCGAACTCCCGCGCCCGATCCTGGATCAGTCGCGCGATCCGGTACAGGTATTTTCCTCGCTCGGCGCCCGGCAGCTTGCTCCACGCGCTGAACGCTTTCTGCGCCGCCTGATACGCGGCGTCGACATCGCCCTGGTTGGCCAGCGCAATCTCGGCGAGCGTTTCTTCGGTTGCCGGATTGATTGAGTCGAAGTACTTGCCCGACTTCGGCGCCACGAACTTTCCGCCAATAAAAAGCTCGTACCTCGACTTCAGTCTGGGATCCGCCGTCTCCGGCGCTGGATCGTATTCCCACAGATCGCCGAAGATCAGCTGCGGAATCGCGGTCGACCCCGTCGCTCTCGTTACAGGCCTCGTAGATGTCATGTCAGTAGCTCTCGGCGGCCTCTGTGAAGTAGTACGGCGCCTGGTAGGCGCCGGTCTTTTCTTTCTCGATTTGACGCAGCAGGTCGTTCAGCAGCGAGCTCGCTCCGAAGCGGTAGCGCGTCGAGTTCAGCCAGGCATCGCCGAGCGTTTCCTTGACGGCGACAAGGTAGTGGAGCGCCTGCTTTGCATTGCGGATGCCGCCCGCCGGCTTCATCCCGATGGCAATTCCCGTTGCCAGATAAAAGTCGCGAATCGCTTCGATCATCACCTGGGTGTTGGCGAGCGTCGCACTACCGGATGCTTTGCCGGTGCTGGTCTTGAGGAAGTCGCCCGCACGAATGACCTGCATCGCCAGGAAAGAGGCAGCGCGAACGTTGTCGTAGGTGTCGAGCTCGCTGACTTCGAGAATCACCTTCAGCGTTGCATCGCCACACGCTTCGACGACAGCGCTGATCTCGTCCTGCACGGCGGTGAATTCGCCGGCGAGAAAAAGCCCGCGATTGATGACCATGTCGATCTCGTCGGCCCCATCCCCCACCGCAGTTCGCACTTCGGCGAGACGCAGTTCGAGAGGACTCTGTCCCGACGGAAACGACGTCGCGACCGATGCGACTTTGATTGGCGTGTCGGCAAGCCAACGCGCGGCGTACTTGACCAGGAATGGATAAATGCAGACTGCCGCCACCGGCGGCACATCCGGACCCGCGCTCGGCCGTCTCGCCTTCTGACAGAGCGACGCGATCTTGCCGGGGGTGTCCTTCCCCTCGAGCGTCGTCAGATCGACCATCGACACCGCAGTCTTGAGACCCCACACCTTCGAGCTCTTTTTGATGCTGCGGGTGGTAAACTTTGCGACGCGCTCCTCGATACCGACCTGATCTACGGTGCCGATCTCATCGAAAAGTTTGCTAAAGCTCGTGCGCTTTAGTGCAGCAGTTGCCATAGGCTGTAATATTGTGTCTCGAATCAGGCATTACCAGTTACTTTCGCATTATGGCTGACGCACGCCCGTACGCCGTTCTCTTTGATCTCGACGGGACTCTTGTCGATTCGATCGCCCTGCTGCTGGCGTCGATGCGCCACACTTTCCAGGGACGAAACCGGCAGCCAACCGAAGCGGAGTGGATCGAGGGAATCGGCACGCCGCTGCCGAAACAGCTCACTCCTTACGTTGAGTCTGACGAAGATCGCGAGCGTCTCGTCAACCGATATCGCACTTTCCAGCTGGAGAATCACGATCGGCTGATGGCGAGATACGAGGGCGTCATCGACACCCTCGCCCAGTTGTACCAGCGCGGGCATCCAATGGGCGTCGTCACCAGCAAAGGCAACGCGATGATGCAGCGCGGGCTCAAATTCATCGGCGCCGACGATTACATAGAAGTCGCCATCGGCTACGACTCCGTTCACATCCACAAGCCGGATCCGTATCCGGTAAGGGCGGCGCTCGAAAAACTCGATTATGAGAGCAACGAGGCTGTGTTCGTGGGTGACTCGCCGCACGACATAGAGTCTGGTAACGCAGCGGGTGTGATAACGATTGCCGCGCTGTGGGGGCCCTTCACGCGCTCCGCGCTCGAGCCGCACAAGCCGTCTTATTTCCTGGACGACATTAAGCAGCTGCCCACTCTGCTCGACCGAATCACGTCGCGAAGTGCGGGGTAATATATTTCGCACGTTCGATCCCTTTCGGAGTCAATAAAAATGGGTGTCTCGTATCAAACGGGAACGCTGGTCCGCACTGGCGAAGAGAGAGCAACCCTCGTTCGCCGCACATATTCGCTGGTACTGGTCAGTGTATTGGTGACGATAGTGGGAGCGTCGTTTGGACTCTCTCAGACAAACCTGATGCTCGCCGTGGCGCAGCATCCCTTTATCGCTTTCTTCGCCGCGCTGGCGCCGCTCCTTCTGGCGACACGGAAGAAGACGGATTTCCCGTTCAATATTGGTCTTGTCCTGCTCTTCAATTTCGTGATGGGCGTGATGATCTCGCCCGCGCTTTACTTCTACGGCAGGCAGCAACCAGGATTGATCGGTCAGGCCGCGGTGCTGACCATCGGCGCATTTGGAATCCTTACGCTTTACGCTTTCGTGAGCCGCCGCGACTTCAGCGCCTGGGGGAGTTTTCTGATCGTCGGCCTGTGGGTGCTCATTGGCACCATGCTGCTCAACTTCTTCTTCCAGAACGCCGCCGTCCAGCTATGGCTGGCGTCGGTGGCAGTGCTTCTGTTCAGCGGACTGCTGGTGTTCGACACCTGGCGGCTGCGCAACATCTACGGTCCCGACGAGTACGTCGGCGCCGCAGTGCAGATCTACCTGGATCTGCTGAACATGTTCATGGCCATCCTCAGAGTCATGGGGAATAGGCGTAACTAGCGGCCTAGACAATAAGACAACTGCCTGCTGGGCGCTGACCGCTTTTGCGCTTAGCGCTTACCCTGCAGGCGACCAGACAGATCCCCTTGGCGCTTTAAGCAACTGCAGCAGTTTCCTTCACGCCAGCACGATCTGTCCCGTCGTAGGCAGCGGTAAGCGATCAGCGAGCAGCGGTCAGCGCCCAGCAGGCAGTTGTCTTCGTGCTTTGGTGGGCGCGAGCACGCAGTCGTCCCTAGTCTATCTTTTCATGCACCCGATCTATCTGCCGCGCCATATCAAGATCGTTCTGCGTTATTCCACCCGCCGAGTGCGTGCTGAGTGTGCAAACGATCTTCGTGTAGCGGATGTCGATGTCGGGGTGATGGTCGGCCGCTTCCGCGGCTTTGGCGATGGCCGCCACGAAGTCGATTCCAGTCAGAAAGCTCCGAAACTGAAACGTCTTCGTTATTACGTCCCCGCGTCGACTCCATCCCTGGAGACTTCCCAGCTCGCGCTGAATAGCAATGTCGGATAAACGCTCAGCCATCGATTCGTTTCCCCGCGCAGGGCGTCTGCCGAAGAAGTTAGTTTCGCAGTTCGCTGGCGCAATGTGTGTCTGCCTGTTGGGAGCGGGTCTCCTCGCTGCATCACCGGCCGTGGTGACAGCACAATCGGAAGCGCTGGCCGCGCCGCGGCATTTCTCGGCGTCGCGACAGGCGTCCGACTCTGATGACTATTGGCGGCGTTTCGCGTTCGGATTCGCCAGCAGCATTCTCGCCCACGAGAGCGCGCACGTCGTCAGCTCGCTGGTGATGGGATTCCATCCCTACTACGCTCTCGACCATGGCCGGCCCACTGTCTTTTCCGGAATCGACAGCAACAAGTACCCGCACCAGCAATTCATTTTCTCCGCGTCCGGACTGACGACGCAGGCGATGATCAATGAATTGATCCTCGATATCCCGCACGTGGGCGGCGGGCCAATGGAGCGCGGCCTTCTCGCCGGTGGAATCGGAACGACGCTTTTCTACATCACGCTCGGCCGCAATGGATCGGTGAGCGACGTCAGCGTGATGGCCCGCACGTCATCACTCTCCAAGAACCAGCTGTCGTTGATTTTCGGCGGGTTCTCCGCCCTCCAGGCGTGGAGGATCTCGAGGTACCCGCGGTACAATCATTTCTTCGCGCGACCGACGGATAACGGGTTGGGAATCGGGTTCAGTTACTGAGGCGGGAAGCGGGAGGCGGGAGGCGGGAAGCGGAAAACGGGAAGCGGAAAACGGAAAGCGGGTACGGGAAGCGGGAAGCGCGCTTTCCGTTAACCGTGCCAGTTATCCGTACCCGTTACCTGCTACCCGTTATCCGCCTCCCGCCTCCCGCTCAGCTAGACTCTCCCCCTGTTTCGGTCTATATTCGGGTCATGAAGGCGAAGCACCCTAGCCTCTTCGGCGCGGCGTACGAGAGACAATCTCGCCAGCTCCCGGTCATCGGCGAACAGAAGGACATCCGGTACTACGCCTCCCCGGCCAAGAACGTCCTCAACGGACCGGAGACAACCGGAATGGGGTTCTGGTCGATCAACCCGTACATCGGCTGCGCCTTTGGCTGCGCCTACTGCTACGCCCGCTACGCCCATCGGTACGTCATGGAGCGCGCTGCCACCGACGACAAGATGGTCGACGTCCTCGGCGAAGCCTACAACAAGCTTCCGCCCTGGCTCGCCTTCGAGCGGAATATTTTTGTCAAGAAAAACGCGCCCGAAGTTCTCAGCAGAACACTGAGATTCGGCAGCGATCGGCACCTCAAGCTCCTCGACGGCGAAACGATCGTCATCGGCACTGCCACCGATCCCTATCAACCGGCCGAACGAAGATTCAGGGTGACGCGGGGAATTCTGGAAGTGCTGGCTGAGCATCCGGGACTGAGCGTCGCGATCATCACCAAGAGTCCGCTCGTCACCAGAGACATCGATCTGCTCTCACGCATCAATCGGATCTCGGATCTTTCAGTCCATATCTCGCTGATCACCCTCGATCGCGAGCTCGCCCGTCGCATCGAGCCGCGCGCGCCGACGCCCGAATCAAGAATTCGCGCGCTGGTGAGACTGCGCGAAGCCGGAATCGAAGCGGGAATCAACTGCATGCCCGTGCTCCCGGGAATTACCGATAATCCATCCGATCTGGAGGCGCTGGTGAAGCGCGTCGCCGAGGCAGGCGCCACCTATGTCGGAGCCTGCGCGGTGCGGCTGCAATCAGCCGCGCGAAAACGCTATCTGCCCTTCATCGAGCAGGAGTTTCCTCACCTCGCCGAGCGCTATCGGAATACCTACGGCCACAGCGCGTACGCGGGAGAGAAGTATCGCGAGGGTCTGGCAAAGTTTTTCGAGAAGCTGTGCGCGAAGTACAGAGTGCGCGGGTGGTCGACTCGCGAAGACGACGAAGGGGACGAAGCGCTTGGCGCGTTCGTCCCCCCGTTGCAGCTAAGCCTCGAGTTTTAGCGAGAACCGAGAACTAGTACTTCTTCGTCGGCTCAGTCGTAGTCGTCTTCTTGGCGACCTTGCGATGAGTCTTGCCGGCGTGCTCGGCCTTCTCGGTCTTCACGCTCTCGCCTTCAGCCTTCGCTTCCGAAGCCATGCCGCTGCCCGAGCTCATGCTGTTGTCACTGCCCATGGCGCCAGTGCCGCCACCACGCGTCGGCGGATTGTCGTTGGGCCCGAAGCCAATGTTCATCGCGACGAGCAACGCCTGGGCGTTGTTGGCCGAGTTGAATTTCTTGGCACAGGTCGCGATCGCACGACGGGTCTGCGGGCCGTAGCGGCCGTCAACGTTCGTCACACCGCATCCCTGATCGCGCAGCTCCTGCTGCAGGGCAAGGAATTGGATCTTGGACAGTCCAGCCTGAGCGGAAGCCAGGGCTGGGACAGCCATTAATGCGATTACAGCGATGGTCTTCTTCATCTTGAAACGCCTCCGATCAGGTATGGTCTCTTCACCTAAAGAGTAAAGAGTTGCCGTCCAGTTGCAAGGTCTACGCCGACATACGCCGACATGGAAACTTCGCAGCAATGTCTACGCCCGCAGGAGTAATTTCGCAGCAATGAAGTGGATAAAGCAAACGCCCGACTCGCAAGGAGTCGGGCGTTTTTTGCTCGGGGAGAAAGTAGCTCTAGCGAAGAGCCTGGATGATCAGGGCGCCGACTGCGAGCACCGCCACGGCGATTGCGATCGCTGCGACCGGCGTGATCTGCTTCCACCAGTTGGTGGCGGTGCCGGGAGTATCTGGCAGCGAGGCCATGATACGCTGCTGAACGCCAACCGGCGTCACGCGGCGGCGAAGCATCTCGCTCTCCGCGTTGATGCGGGTCCAGAGCTCCACCTTCGATTTGCCCTCGACTTCACTGGCGCGCATTACGTCGACTTCGCCATCAAGCCAGTCGTGCAGGAGTCCGTGACCGCTATGTCCGTTTAGCGGAACCTCGCGGTCATAAAGCCGCTCGGCGGGCTTGTCCTTTCTCTGGGCGGGCTCATTGCCCGTGATTTTGTCGTTTCTCTCGAAACCAGCGTCATCAAGCATCATGCGTACTTCTCCTCGAGCAGTTGTTGGAGCGCCTCTCGCGCCCGATGCACTCGCATCTTTAGCGCGCCAACCGTCGTTTCCAGTAACAGCGCCATCTCCTCGTACGATCTTCCCTCAACGTGCTTCATCACGAACGCTTCACGCAGCGAGGGAGCGAGTCTGGCCAGAGCAAACTGCAGATCCGTACGCAGCTCGTTGCGGTCCATCTCTTCTTCCGGCGTCGAGTACGTTGAGGGCTGATCGTCCTCATCGTAACTCACATGCGTTCGCCGAATGTTCTTCAGCCAATCTTTGCAACTATTAGCGACGATTCGAAAAACCCAGGCGTCAAAACGCCCGCGAACTTCGCCTAGATGCTGATAGGCTTTAATAAAAGACGCTTGGAGTATGTCTTCCGCCACATCGGGACTTCCGGTCATGCCAAGTGCATGTCGGTACAGAGGATCACTGTAGCGGGTGATCAGAACCGCAAACGCATCCTTATGACCGGCCAAAACCTTGGCAATAACTTCCTGATCAGCATCGATTTGCGGCGCCGCTGCATCCGGCGTCGCACCTCCAGCGCCCAGAGCCTGAGCACCCTGATTTTGCAGCGGTGTGGCTGTCATCTTCACCTGCCTAGTGTAACCCGTTTGCCAGCGCCTGCAAAGACCCAAATGGCGACGGGATAACACCTTATCACCGTTACGCCCATCTGACGACTAACGACTCGTGGAAGCAACCAAGCTATCTGAGCCTGACCAAATAAAGGTGCTCGAGGGCGAAATCAGCGTGGTATCGCCTGCCCTCATGGTCGCTGTCGGCCCTGTATCGGCGGTAGCGCTGGTTGAAATGGGAGACTTTGCCGTCGAAAGCTGCCTTTGCCAGCAGCGACTCCAGCGCTTCCGGCTTCAAATGGCCCTCTGAATTGAAGCTGACGAGGGCGTACCTCGCCGCCGAATCAGCCAGTAGCCCAGAAAAAAGCCTTTGCACACGTCGCCCGTGTGACCACTGGCTCCTTCCCTCCTCACCGGCAAGCAATCCAACCTTTCCGCGAATCGCCGGCGCCGAATCGGACCAGCCCCGCGCCAGGATCTCAGGTATATGGTAGTAGGCGACGTACTGGCGGGAGTTGTAAGGCGGGTCGATGTAGAGCAAGTCCACCTCCCCGATGTTTCTGGCCGCCTCCGCCGCATCCATTAGAAAGGCCCGCGCCGAGTGCGCTCCTTTGATCGGCAGCTCCGGAACGATCTCAAAGGCGCGGCGGGCGTTTGGTTGCCAGCG
>JBKPDS010000034.1:0-3356 GCA_046727995.1 Gemmatimonadota bacterium | reverse complement strand
TCCAGTCGCCGCGGTTGTGACCCCCGGTAAGCCGGCCGCCCTCGCCGGGATCCAGGCGGGAGACAGCATCGCCACCCTCAACGGCCGCCCACTCGAGCGCTGGGAGATGCTGCTCGATACCATCGGCGCCTCTGCCGGCCGGTCTCTGGATCTGGGAATCGTACGAAAGGGTCAGCCACTGCACGTCTCGGTGACTCCGGCCGCCGAGGTGGTTCCCGATCCGCGCACCGGCGTCAAACGCTCTCTCGGCAGAATCGGCATGATAGCTACTGAAGGATTCACGCCGATTTCTGTCCGTGATGCATTCGGTGAGGCGTGGAATCTCACCGTCGACAATGGCAGCAAGATCTTCGCGGCTCTGGGAGCGTTGGTACACGGTGTCGGCGTCTCCGATCTGGGTGGCCCGATTGCCATCGCGCAGGTGTCGGTGCAGGCGGCGCAGAGTGGAATCGAAACGCTACTTCTTCTCATCGCGCTCATCAGCATCAACGTCGCCGTATTCAATCTCCTTCCAATTCCAATCCTCGACGGTGGTCAGATTCTCTTGAACCTGGCCGAGACCATCAAGGGCAGCGCGTTCAGCACCCAGACGAGAGAGCGGATCCTGAAGGGCGGACTCCTGATCATCGGATTGCTCTTCGTGACGGTGATGTTCAACGACATCAGCCGGAACATGCAGAACATCGTACGCTTGCTGGGCCGTCTCTTCGGTCGCTCAGCCTAAACCAACTTCGGCATTGCCTCGTAGTACGATCGAGCCATCTTCCAACAAGGCAAATGTCTGACTTCAAGGCAGAAGATCACCGGCTGACCGATCCCGCTTACTCACGCCCCCCGAGCGAGGGGACCGCGCTTGCTGCTCCGTCTGAACCGCCGCGGGTGCAAGGAGTTGTTTCGTTCCTGAGCAGCACGGAGCGGGAAGGCAAGTGGGAGCTGCCGCGACGGTTTCGCGCGTTGGCGGTTTTGGGAAACGTGGAGCTCGATCTGAGGGCTGCCGACGTTGGATACGGCCTGTCGGTGATCGAAGCCGTCGCTGTGATGGGCAACGTCGAGATAACTGTGCCGCCCGAGATCGCCGTCGAGTGCGAGGGTGATTCCTTCATGGGCGCTTTCACTCTCAAGTATCAGGGTCGCGCCAGCCCGTCTTCCGCGAACCGCGAGCGAACTCTACGCGTGACGGGAAGTGCTTACGCGGGCGCCGTCACCGTGAGTGTCAAAGGTCCCGACGACAAGAACATTCTGAAGCGACTCAGACGCAACGAATGGCGGACGGAGGAGTAGAATCTCTCCGCGCACAGCTGACATCGCTTAATTGAACGGCGACACCTGCCCGGCTAAATTTGAAAGCTATGGCTTTTCCCGGCCTGGCTGATCGTGTGGCCGATGTGCGGGCGAGAATTGCCGCCGCCGCCGCGCGAGGCGGACACGGACAACATGTCACCATCGTCGCAGTGACCAAGACGCACGGCCCCGACGCAGCGCGCGCTGCGTACGAGTCGGGACTCCACGACGTTGGTGAGAACAAGGTTCAGGAAGCCCTGAAGAAGATAGGCCGCGTCGAGGTTCCCGTTCGGTGGCATTTGATCGGGCATCTCCAGCGGAACAAGGTAAAGGCTCTCGAGCATTTCGTGATGCTGCACTCGCTCGACAGTCCTCGCCTGGCGGATGCGGTTTGCGAGTTCGGAATCGCGCGAGGCCGCGCCGTCGATGTATTGATCGAGCTGAATCTTTCGGGAGAGGACACGAAGGGCGGGTATCATCCGGCCGAGCTGCTTCCGGAAGCGGAGCGATTGGCGACGCTCGCTGGACTTCGCGTCCGTGGAGTGATGACAATGGCTAGCTTTACGGCAACCGAGCGGGAGTTGCATCGCACTTTCGCCGAAGCCCGCGAGGCGCGTGATGTTCTCGCTGATGCTGGCCATCCCGCCGTGGAGCTGTCGATGGGAATGTCGAACGATTACGAGATCGCAGTAGAGGAAGGCGCGACAATGGTGCGGCTGGGAACAACCCTCTTCGGAGCGAGGGCTAAATGATCGACGAAGCGTTTCATCTTACCCCACTGGACGTACGGCGCTACGACTTCGGTCGCGCGCTGCGCGGGTACAATCCCGCGCGGGTCGATCAGTTCAGGGATCAGGTCGCCGAAGAGATGGAGCGGCTCACGCGCATCAATCAGGATCTCGACTCCAAGGCGCGCAGCTTCCACGAGCAGTTGCGGGCCTTCCGCGAGCGCGATAAGGCGCTCAACGATGCTCTAATCGCCGCTCAACAGCTGCGCGACGATGTTCGGGGGCAGGCCGAGCGCGAAGCGCAGCTCATTATTCGCGAGGCACAGGCCGAGGGGGAGAGAATCATCGAGGCGGCCAAAGCCGATGTGCGGCGAATGGAGGAGGAGCTCGACAATCTCGATCGCTCGCGCCGAACCTATCTGGCGCAGATGCGCACGCTGATCGCACGCCAGCTTTCCGAAGTCGAAGCGTCCGACTCACAGGTAGTGGCGAGCACGTTGAGAGGCGCCGGCACCAACTCTTCGGGACCGACAAGAGAATGACCGCTATCCGCCCCGCGTCGACTACAGCGGGAGGCGGGAGGCGGGAGGCGGGAAGCGGGAACGAGAGCACGCGGTTCCGCCGGCTTCCCACCGACCGCTCGCCCGACGACCTCGAAAATGAGATGCTTGCTCGCTGGAAGGAGGAGAAGCTCTTCGAGCGAACTCTGTCGCAGGCACAGGGAAAACCGGAGTTCGTGTTCTTCGAGGGACCACCGACGGCGAATGGCCAGCCGGGGATTCATCACGTTTTCTCACGCACAGTAAAGGATCTCTTCTGTCGCTACCGCGCTATGCGCGGCAATCACGTCGCGCGCAAGGCAGGCTGGGACACCCACGGCCTTCCCGTCGAGATCGAAGTTGAGAAGCGAATCGAGACAGACTTCGGCATTCGCACCGCCAAGCAGCAGATCGAAAAAATCGGCGTCGAGCGCTTCAATGAGATGTGTCGCGAAAGCGTGTGGCGCTATCGCGCCGACTGGGAATCGCTCAGCGAGCGCATCGGTTACTGGCTGGACTACAGTGACCCTTACATCACCTACTCGAACGATTACATCGAGAGCGTATGGTGGGCCCTGGCCACGCTTTTCCGTCGGGGCAGACTCTATCGCGGTCATAAGGTTCTCCCTTACTGCGCGCGCTGCGGAACAACGCTTTCCAGCCACGAGGTCGCGCAAGGATACAAGGACGTCAAAGATCCAAGCGCTTTCGTAGCGCTGGATCTCTTCGAGGATAACGCATCCAAGGCAAGGCGACGCATTCTGGTGTGGACGACTACACCGTGGACGCTTGTCTCGAACGTCGCGCT
>JBKPDS010000033.1:0-4367 GCA_046727995.1 Gemmatimonadota bacterium | reverse complement strand
CCGTTTCTGAGCGCGTCGGACTCGGACATTACGCGATGCGAGATGATGTCACCGGCCTGCGTCCCCACGAATCCAGGATAGTTATTTGGGTCGGCGATACGCGCAGCCGTTGAAACGGCATAGTTGATCGGCCGCATCGATTCCGGCCACGTCGAATGGCCGGTCTCAAAACGCCCGTCCCAGCGAATGCGACCGGGCTGGCCTCTCTTGGTGATGATTTGAATCACGCCTGCGGCAGCTTCAGCGCCGTAGAGAGTAGCTGCAGCAGGACCCTTGATGACCTCGATCGACTCGATGTCGTTGGGGTTTATGGCATCGAGCGAAGCAGTGTTCTGACCGAAGACGGTATAGTTCCCCTGTCCGCGACTGTTAACGCGAACGCCGTCGACGTAGACCGTCGGGTTATTGCCGGCGTACAGCGAGCCGGCGCCGCGCAGGCGGTAATTGGTGGACGTTCCTGCCTCGCCCGAGCCTGGCATCAAGGTCAGTCCTGGAACCTTCGATTGCAGCACCTCGGTGACGTTGTTCACCGCTGATTTGCCGATGACATCGGCCACGCTGACGGTGGAGACGGCGTTGCCGATCGCGCGCCGCCGGGTATCACCGACCGCGCCAGTGACCACGACGGCGTTGAGCGCGATCGCACTCTCGGTCATCGTCAGGTTGACAGTGGCGGTGCCATCTGCCGCCACTGTGACATTTGCGGTTTGTGGCTGATAGCCGAGGGTTCGAGCCCTCACTTCATGCGTGCCGGGCGGCACGTTCGAGATTCTGAATCGCCCATCGGCATCGACGACGGCGCCGAGCGATGTGCCGGTGATGGTGACCTGTGCGGTTGTGATAGGAACCCCGCTGCGCGCGTCCGTCACCCGCCCGACGATCGTGCCCGTCTGGGCCAGCAATGGTGTGGCGAGGAAGGTGAGAGCCAGGAGAAGCGGGAGGCGGGAGGCGGGAGGCGGGAGGCGGAACGAGGCGATTGACATCATGGGTGCACTCATCGAGTGAAGGACAGATCGACTACCACTGGCCGGTGATCTGATGCCAGTGTGTTGGGAACGGATGCGTCGCGAACGCGAAAATGTCGCGAGACGAGCACGTAATCGATGCGCTTGCGCGGGACGTCGGCGGGATCGGTAAGGCCGGCTCCGGCCGACGTTGGCCACGTATCGTGCAAACGCGCGAGCAACGGCTGAATTTCAGGAGCGTCGGGGGGCGCATTGAGATCACCAAAGAGAAGCGTCGGTGCCGACACATCTCCGATGAAGACGAGCATGTCCGCCACCTGCTGTTGCCGGACCTTGGGATCCGAGCGGTAGTCGAGATGCGTGTTGAAGACTCGCACCGCGCGACCACCGACATCGACGCTCGCCTCCAGAAAGCCCGGCATTGGCGCCGGAGTCGGATTCGTTTCCTGCGTCGAGAGGCGAGTGATGATGAGGTTGGTGAAGCTCACGATCGGGAATTTGCTGAGCAATGCGACACCGAATTCGCGCGCCGGCGCCTGAGGTGCGCCCGGCAGATGATAGATCGGCGCGAATCTAACCTGCATCTGCAGTTGCTGGCCGAGTGTGGTCGCCTGATCGACGAAGTTGCTTCGCTCCGCCCAATGGACATCCACTTCCTGCAGCGCGACGAGGTCGGGTGCGGAAGCGCGTATTGCCGCCGCTGTGCCGCCGAGGTCACCGTTCCCGGACCTGATGTTGTAGCTCATCACGCGCAGCGGGATTTCGGATCCCGCCGCTGGCAAATGCGCGCAAGCGAGCGAGAGCGTAAAGCCCAGGCACGCACCACTGCGAAAGCGTCGCATGCATCCTCGTCGGTGGATGTTGCGGGCGCCCCAGACATAAGGAACGACTCTCAGGCGCGCAAGAGCGATCCGATGAAAGGAGCGCCCCGCCTCGCGGCGCGCCTCTCAGGACTAGGGATTAACCACGAGGAGGAGCGCGTTTCCCACCGCCCGCTCTCCTTCCTTATCGGATGGATGGTTGACGACGTTCCCATCGACGACCATGGTCGTCGATCCGCCGCCGTCGAAGTTCATCGCCTGCCAGGCGCCGAGCTCGCGCATCACGTTGGCGAGCTCGACGAGCGTCATGCCGCCGCTGTTCTCTGACCGGCCATCGACGGTAAGGAGGATCAAAGTCGAACTGTCGCGCGAGAATCCGATCGCGGTGCGTGGATGTCGCGCTTCCGCGTTGCGCGACAGCGTACCCTCTAATGTTGCGGCATCGCCCGCCACGTTTTCTCCGTCGCGCAGAATGCGCGGCCAGCCGCCAACGATCATCACCGGCGCCGCGCCATGCGCAGGACGCGGCAATGTTGCCAGGAACACCTTCACCGTATCGCCATCGGCCATCGCCTGAACTTCTTCCGCGCGCGAGCCGGGCCCGTAGGCAGCGAGGACCGCGCCGCCCTCCGGAATACTCGAGCCCCCGCCCGATGACGACGAGACCGCACCACGCCGCACTAACACCAGCGTGTCGCCGCGCTTTCCCGCCGACATCAACGCCGCCTCGACGGTGCGTCGAGTGGTATCGTGCGGAGTCATCGCACCATAGCGTGACGTGTAGAGCGCGGTACCTTCCGGCTTCCCCGATGGATTGAAGTTCACCGTGATGATGGGCGTCATCCTCCCGCGATCCCACGCCCTGCCATCGAGCATGAATCGATCGATCAACGGATGTCCCGTGTCGTCGATTCCGAATTGGACGTGTGCGTTGTCCCAGGTGTCGTAGGGCGAGTCGGTGACCTTGAGTCCCTTCCACCACTCACCGTCGATCACCTGGTTGTTCTCGTTCTCGCCGGACTCGAGGTTGAAAAAGTCGGCATTCACCGCCGCCAGTACGCGCGCACCAGTCGAGTTCGCTCGCCGCACCATGTCGCTGACGCGCTCGCGACCTTTCAGCCGATCGAAAGCGCGAGCGCTCCGGATCTGGACGCGCGCGCGCCGCAGATCGACACGAACGAGATTGATGGCCCACGGCCCACGCGGATCAGTGAACTGACTATACACTACGCCGGCTGCCAGCTCGCGAGCTGCAGTCGTGCGGACTGGTGGCGCGTGCAACGCCGGCGCACACCCAACGACCAGCACGAGCGCAAACAGTATCGCCTTCAAAGTGTGTTGTGCGCCCAACGCCGGGTGGTGAAATCGCCGCGGCGAGCGGCATCTGCTTCGACAGTCGCTATTTGTCAGGTGACTTCGTACTCGCTGGTGACGAGCCCACTGGCATAGGACCTGGTGCCGAGATGTGTGAGTCGAACCTCGCGCGACAGCGGGCCGAATAATGGAATGCCATTGCCCAGGAGCACGGGAATCCGCGTAATCGTCATTCGCTGGATCAATCCCGCCGCCAGAAAGCGCTGAACGGTTATTCCGCCGTCGATGTAAGCGTGTTGAAAGCCGTGCTGAGCCAGCTGATCGACGATCTTCTGAGGCTCTCCTTGCATGAACTCGAGCTTTGCGTTGCGCGGTAACGGATCTTCGACCGGGCGAGTGGTGAGGACTACTACGGTCTTGTTGCCGTAAGGCCAGCTATCAAACGTCAGTACGGTCTCGAGCGTGTTGCGACCGAGCACAATCACATCGACACTCTCGATGAAGGCGGTATAGCCGTGTTCTTCTGCATCGGCCGGTAGCCAGTCGATAGAACCGTCCTTCCTGGCAATGAATCCGTCGAGACTGGTGGCAATGAAGACAGACGCTCGCATTTTTCCCGTCTCGATTGTTGACGCCTGGAATTAACGGGGACGAACCTGCCCGCGCGATCGAGCCACAGCGTCGAGTGAATCGTAGACCGCGCGCTTTACCATCGTCCGAGCCGCGATCTCCGGTCCGATCTCGAGCATTGCATCAGTCGACGATTCATAGCGCGGCCAACGCGGCCACTTCCCGGCGGTGGGCGGACCGTTGGGATCTCCACTCGTCGCGAACGCCACCCAGTAATCGCTCATTGCTTCGGCGACCGTCGAGTCGTAAGGCGCCGAGCCCGCGCTCGGCTGGAGCGGGTGATGCCGGCCGAAGACGAAAGTGATCTCCGCGCTGTGGTACGCGCCGCGCTGGCGATTCACACTGTCGTCGCCGACGCGGGAGAACATATAGAGATAGACCGGCGCGCCGCGGGCCGATGCAAGGCGAGCAAAGGAGCGCGAGGGTGCTGCCATCCATTCGTCGCCCTCGTCGCGATTGGTGCCGACGATGATGGGGACGATGTTCGCGGCGCCGAGTGTCAACGCGGAGTCGACGGGATGGGGCAGGACCCAGCCGTCGACGCTCGGGAAAAACCGAGGCCCAGTCGACCCGTTGCCGGGAGACAGTGAAGCGGCGAGGAGTGTGTCAGGATTGATGGCGCGAAGTTTCCGAGCCG
>JBKPDS010000032.1:0-37179 GCA_046727995.1 Gemmatimonadota bacterium | reverse complement strand
CGCCAGGTGCGCCATCAGCGCACTTTCGATGTTCCGCACCACCTGCTTTGGCGTCAGCTCGGCCGTCGTCAGGACGTGGATCTGCTCCACCGACCCGCTGTCGCTCTCGATGATCTTTGCGGAGACGACCCCCGGCAGCGTGAGGATAAGCTCCTCAGCACGTTTGATCGGGAGAACGCTGCCGGCGATGTTGTTCAATGCCAAAGTTGTGCGGGATTTTGATGCGACGGGAAACAGGTGGCCAATATTGTGGACGACCGGCTGTTAAGCAAGCAAAAAAACCCTGCTACTGCGCTCCGAAAGAGAATGGTTACGGCAGACTACAGTACAACTTTCCGTCAGAAGCGCGATGCCTGTTTCCTATCACCGAGATGCTCATTTCATATCACCCCGGCAGTAGCCCTGTCAGGGTACAACGGGCAGCGTTATCCGCGAGGCCTGGGACGCTGAGCAGTAAACCCGCTGGGTCGCCTTGACGAAATCGGTCTCCTTTGCCTGGTAGATGCTCGGCACGAATTTCTGCGGATTCCGATCGATCACCGGGAACCACGTCGACTGGACCTGCACCATCAGGCGGTGCCCCTTCAGAAAAACGTGGTCGCGATCGCGCAGCGGAATCTTCCAGTCGATCGGCACGTTGGGCTTGAGCGGCGTCGGTCGCTCATAGCTGCTCAGATAACGCCCGCGCCTCACCTCCATCGCCACCGGCAGCTCGTACCCGTTCATCGTCTTGGCGAACGCGCCGGCCCCTGGCCCAGAATCCAAATTCCATGGTGGCTTCTCGGCGGTCTCCGGATAAACGTCGATCAGCTTCACCACGAAATCCGCGTCTGTCCCCGACGTCGACGCGAATAAATCGGCCGAGACTTCTCCCGTCACCGTGAGATCGCGGTCGAGCGGAGCGCTCACCCAGCTCAACACGTCGGGCCGGTTCTCCACGAAGCGCTGGTCCGCCACCTCCCAGGTCCGCCAGTCGCCGCCGGGATAGGTGGGCGAGATCGGCCGCTGCCGGTACGGAACCGGATTGGCAGGGTCCGAGACGTATTCCCTGTAAGCCGCCGCGCTGCCGCCTGCGGCCGGCGCATTGAACGAGAGCGTCCCGTCGCACTGCAGATAGACATTGGTCGGTTTCGACCCATTTGGCGGCCAATCCAGGTAAGTGCGCCAGCGATTCGATCCCGACTGGAACGTCGTCACCTTCCACGCGGGCTTCTCGCCCTTGCCATGCAGGTAGTGGCGGAAGAAAGGCGCCTGGAGATTCTCGCGGAACTCGCGCGCCGTCGGGGCGCCGAGCGCGACGAGGCCGATGCTGTCGCCGCGCGCCGACTGCCACTCGCCGTGGTACCACGGCCCAGCCACCATGAAATTGGTGCGCCCTGGATCGTTCTCGGCCGCATGACGGAAAATCTGCCACGGTCCCCACGGATCTTCCTGATCGTAGAATCCGGCGACGTTGAGATTCGGTACCGTCGAGCCGTGCAGTTGATTGACCCACGCCTCTCTCTTCCAGAACGAGTCGTAGTCGGGATGCGCGACGATGTCGTTCCAGTACGGAATCGTTCCGTGCAGAAATCGGGAGTTGACGTTCGACAGCGGGCCGAGGCTGAGGTACCAGGAGTAGGTGTCGTAGGTGTTGAAATCGAAATGGGTGTTGCTGTTCTTGTCCGCCTGCTCCAGCACCGCGTACTCGACGCCGTAACTCTCCCGCAGCGCGCCGTAGCGGTGCATGTCGTCGTTCATCCACTGATCGACGGGTGATGCCTGCTCGCTGATCGCCTTGAGCGCGGGATGCGGCTGGAGCAATGTCATCCCCGTCGTCATTCCGTCGTACGACACTCCGTACATCCCGACCTTACCGTTGTTGTTGGGGACGTTCTTCACCAGCCAGTCGATGCTGTCGTAGGCATCGGTGGTCTCATTGGTGGATTTCGGATCGGCGAGATTCACCTGCGAGGTGAGTCCGAAGGTGCCCTCCGATTTGAACCGTCCGCGCAGGTTCTGGATGACGAAGATGTATCCATCGGCCGCAAATTCCCGCCACGACCCCGGTATCCCCGGCGGCGCTTCGCTCGGCACTCCATATGGAGTGCGGCGAAAGAGAATTGGCAGCGGCCCTTTCTGATCGATGGGCGCCATGATCACCGTCTGCAGATGCACGCCGTCGCGAACGGGAATCATCACTTCCTTGAAGGTGTAAGCGGGCGGCGGAGCGGCGTTGGGCGGGACTGCCGTCGGCTGCTGCGCGAGCAGCGCCGGTGGGAACCACAACGCAATCATGCACTTTGGAAAGACGGGTTTAATCATGCTCGGATGACCTTGCTAACGTTGCGTTTTATTCGGACTGCACAAGATCGCAGTACATGAAGCGATTCTCTCTCAGAACTCGCTCGCCTGTCTCATAGCTCACGGGGCTGGTGAAACCCGGACCGCTGGAGACGAAGGTGTGAAACTCACCGCGCTCGCCGCACGGATCGGCGGTCCCTGGAAGATCCGCCAGGAGCGACAGATCGAACGCGCGGCCGGCGAAGCTCCGGTCAAGTTGCGTGGTATCGACACAGACGAGACGCGCACTGAAACCATTGTTGATGAAGCTCCGCGCGAGCTGCGAAGTATCGACGCCCCAGATCGGGAAGACAGGATCGAAACCGGTTCCTTCGAGAAGTCGCTCGCGATACGCGCGCACATCTTCAAGAAAAAGATCTCCAAACGCGATGTGCGCGACGTCGGGCCGTTGCTCTCTAATGGTTTGCAACGCCGCGTGAAACGCCGCTTCGTACGATTCGTTGGTGCAATTCTGGTCGAGGACAATCTCCTGCAACGGCAGGCCAAGGCTTTCCGCCTGTGCGTGCAACAGCGACCGGCGTACTCCATGAACGCTGATGCGATCGTAGCCGCGTGTCACGCTGGTGAGCAGGCCGACCACTTCGAATTCCTGTCCACGCCTGAGCGCGTCGAGGGCCAACGCGCTGTCCTTGCCGCCACTCCAGCTCAGATAGAGCGGCTTCCTCTCGTGCATCAGTGGGCGACCTCGTTGGCGCACTTCTGCGAGAAGTACTCCGGAGGATGATCGGTGCGCTTGAGAAGTGCATGCAGCTCCTCATGCGCCACCACCCATTGGTCCTGCAGGGCAGCCTCGGCGATGACGATCGCGTTGCCCACCGGCTGCCAGATTCCGAGCACGTCGGCACCCGATCCGGAGCGAAAGCCGGCAGAACCGGGAATGTAGTACCAGGAGACGGCGTGGAAGTCTCCGCTGACTCCGGAGCAGAGCTCGAGATCATTCCACCATGTCTCGTAGACCGGTGGCGGTGTCATCGGAACCGCTCCACTTGGCAGCGGCGACAAAGCCGATTCGCCACCGCAGGCTGCTGCAAGGAGTGTCAGCGCACTTAAGAGAATCGCGCCGCGTCGGTCAGGGAACCGAGGCCGCTCCCTCCGGCACGATTCCGTAATCGCGCAGCTTCCGGTAAAGTGTCCGCTCGCCAATGTCGAGAATTTCAGCAGCCTTCCTCCGATTGCCGCGAGTCTCTCTCAGCGCAGCTTCGATCGCCGCCCGCTCAATCTGCGCCATCGTCATTCCCGGCGCGAGTTGAATCGTCGCCGGGGGCGGTGGCTGATTGGGCGCCTCGATCGCGATCGCTTCCCCGCCGCTCGCTGGTCCGATCGCCGGCCGCTGCACTTCGCGCCCATTCGCCACCCAGACTTCCCGATGATCACGCTCGGCGTCGAGCCTGCGGCGCAGCTCCTCGACCTGGAGGCGGAGCTCCAACATGCTGCGCACCAGGAACTCCAGCTCGCGACCCTCCGCGCCGACGGCGCCGCGCACGACGGGCCCCACGTGCACTGGTAGAAAACGCGCCGCGCCGCCCTCTCTGATCGCGCGCGGAATGTCCTCCGGTCCGATCTCCCGGCCCGGGGCCAGCACCACCATGCTCTCGATCAGATTGCGCAGCTCGCGTACGTTGCCCGGCCACGGGTATCCCATCAGGATCTGCATCGCGTCGCCGGAGATTCCCTGGAAGGCGCGGTCGTGCTGCGCCGAGAATTCCTGGATGAACCGTCGCACCAGGAGCGGGATGTCATCGCGGCGTTCGCGCAGCGGCGGCAGATAAATGCTGAGGACGTTCAGACGATAGTAGAGATCGGCGCGGAATCTTCCCTCTTCCACGCCCTCGCGCAGCGGACGATTGGTGGCGGCGACCACTCTGACGTCGATCGGGATTTGTGTCGTCCCTCCGACGCGGGTCAGCTTCCTTTCCTCGAGAACGCGCAGCAGCTTGACCTGCGTCGACGGCGGAATCTCTCCGATCTCATCGAGGAATAGCGTCCCTTCGTCAGCCAGCTCGAAGCGGCCGATCCGACGCTCGGCGGCGCCCGTGAACGCGCCCTTCTCGTGACCGAAGAGCTCGCTCTCGATCAGCGTCTCCGGGAGCGCGCCCGCGTTCACGGCGATGAAAGGCTTTCCGCGGCGCGGACTCAGTTTGTGAATCGCCTGCGCCACGAGCTCTTTGCCGGTGCCGCTCTCGCCTTCGATGATGACCGTGCTCGACACAGGCGCGATCTGCTCGATCTTGAGCAGCACTTCGTTGATCGCTTCGCTCTGCCCGATGAGTCCCGTCGCTTCGGTAAGTCGCTTGCGATCGAGAACCCGGCGCACGGCGAGGTACAACTCGTCGGCCGAGATCGGCTTGGTGAAGACATCCGTGAACCCAAGCGTGCGCAGCCGGTCCCGTAACTCGGGGTCTTCGACGTCTGCGAGTCCAATCACCGAAGTCCCGCTCCACAATTGATCTCGCACGATCTGCAGATTGATCGGATCGCCGAGGTTGCCGGTGAGGACGATGAGATCGGGCTTGAAGCGTTTGATCTCGCCGCGAAGGTCGTCGAGCGGCGAGACGACGGCGGTGGTGGTGCTGTTGGCCTCGAGGAGTGCGTTGAGCCGGACGGCGGGCTCGACGTCCGCCAGAGTGATAAGGACTTTCATTATCGAGCGAGCTGTGGGGCGGTGACCGGCGGGCCCCCACCGGGAGTATGCTCGGTGACCTTGCCGCTCAGGACATCACACGCGTGCTGGACTATCGGATCCAATGCATCCAGCCCATCACGCACCCCACTCGGCGAGCCGGGCAGGTTCACGATCAGCGATTTGCCGCGCACACCAGCAACTCCCCGACCGAGCGCCGCCCGCGCAAAATTCGGTAGCGCGAGCACTCGGATTCTCTCGGCGATCCCTTCCGCCTCGCGCTCGATGACTGCCCGCGTCGCTTCCGGAGTGACATCGCGGGCCGCGAGCCCGGTACCGCCAGTGGTCAGCACCAGATCCACACGATCCCCATCGCACGCCTGAATCAGCGAGCGCACTATCTCGCTCGTCTCGTCAGCGCAACTCGCCGCAGAGACGAGATCGTATTTCTTGGCCTTCACCCATCCCGCGACAACCGCGCCGGAAGTGTCCTGCCTCTCACCTCGTACGACAGAATCGGAGACTGTGATCACGGCAACCCGCATTTACCCTCTCCGCAGACCAATCTGTCCCCTCGCCTGCAGCGCTCAGCGTCAAGCTCTAAAGCTGTCAGCGCCCAGCCGTGTAGTTCGCTTTTGGTCTTCACGCCAACCGCGACCCGTTCTTGTAAAACGGCATCTTCACCACGATAGCCGGAATCCGCCGCCCTCGAATCTCTATCTCGAAGCTGGAACCTTCCGCTGCCGATGCGGGCGGCACGTACGCCGTCCCGATGGGAATGCCGAGCGTCGGACTCATCGTCCCGCTTCTTATCTCCCCACTCGCCGCCCCGTTCACGAACACAGGGTATCCGTGTCGCGGGAACGATCTCTCCGTGGTCGTGAAACCAACGAGCTTTCGCGTGACGCCGCTTTCTTTCTGTTTCACGAGAGCATCGCGTCCGACAAAATCCCCTTTCTTCATCTTCACCAGCCAGCCGAGCGATGCTTCGAGCGGAGTTGTGGTGTCGTCGAGGTCGTTGCCGTAAAGCGCCATTCCCATCTCCAGGCGCAGCGAATCGCGCGCGCCCAGTCCGGCGGGTGTGACCTCACCGGAGGCAGTCAACGCGTTCCAGATTTTTGGCGCCTCGTCGCTCGGGAAGTACAGCTCGAATCCATCCTCGCCGGTGTAGCCAGTGCGCGAGATGTAGACTTTCTCCACGCCGGCAACGGTGCCGGTGGTGAACTCGTAGTACTTGATCGCCGACAAATCAGTATCGGTGTGCTGTTGCAGAATCTTCGCTGCTTGCGGTCCCTGCAGTGCCAGCAATGCGACGCGATCGCTGATGTCGTCGAGCGTCGCCTCGAAGTCGCCGACATAGCGCGAGATGTGGGCGAAATCCTTGTCGATGTTCGATCCGTTGACCACCATCAGCACGCGATCCTCGGCGCGATAGACCAGACAGTCGTCGACGATCGTGCCGTCTTCACGAAGTATGGTGGAGTACTGCGCCTGGCCCGGCTTGAGCGCGGCGACATCGTTCGTCGTGACGTGATTAACGAACTCCACCGCGCGCGGTCCGCGGACGATGAACTCGCCCATATGACTCACATCGAACAGACCTGCCTTCTCGCGCACCGCCTTGTGCTCGGCGGTGATCCCTGTCGGGTACTGCACCGGCATCTCGAATCCGGCGAACGGCACCATCTTGGCGCCGAGTCCAACATGGACGTCGTAAAGCGGCGTTCGCTTGAGAGGTTTCGGAGTCGCGGCAGCGACCGCGCGCCCCGCGCCGGCGGCGCCGCCTGAGCTGGGGGTTGGCTCCCCTGATGGGCTGGCGTGGCTGGTGGGGTTGCCAGCGGCTTGGGAAGGGCCTTTCCGGGCCTGCTGAGCGTCGATGGCGGCGGTTGGGTCGACCATTGCTGGGTAGGGGCTTGAGACTGTTCCAGCCCCAATATGCGCGAAGCGCCCCTCAAATTCGAGGGGCGCCGTGACAATTTGGCAGAAATAATACGGGTGTACTGCCTAATCCATCATTTCTGCTCCCGTCACCTCTTTCACGTCTCCCACAGCAACCGGGGACCGGGTTACGCGTGCTTTGAGCGCCTCGAACAGGACCACCGGCCGCGACTTGTTCACCTTCATATAAGTAGCGCTTTCCGCCTCGACCATGATCAGGGCGATGCGCGGGTCATTCGGGCCGCCGTCCATCTCGCCGCCCTGGTCACCAAACCAGACTTTCCAATCCTCGTGATACAGCTGGCGGATGCGTGCCCGGTTCTTAGAGACATGCGCCACGCCGGACACCGATACCCATTCGCGGGTCTTGTTGTTGTAATAGGCGCAGTTCACGTGCGGATCGAGCGCCAGCTCCTCGAGCTTGTGCGTGTCGACGTTCGTTACGAACCAGAGATCGGCGCCTTCGATGCGGTGCTGCGTCGCCATCGGTCGGGAGACGAGCTGCCCGTTCGGGCGCCGGGTGGTGAACATCGCCGTCTCGATTCCTTCGATGAGGTCGTAGAGATCGTCGATCTTCTTGGACGGGGTCATGGCGTTCCAATGTGCAGAACACATGCCCGCTCCAAAAAAAGAAAGGGCGCACTCTCGTGCGCCCCTTCTACCTGCGTTATAAGCCGAGTTGAGTCTGTTGTCCTACCTGGTCTGGCTCGCCGATCTCACGTCCGGGGCATTGGTGCATCCCAGAACGTTCATGATGCGGACGCCTTCGTTGAACATGTAGTAGTTAGCTGCTGACGGGATACCTCCGCCCTTCTTGGAGAGCATCGACAGGAAGTCGCCCATCTTCGTGCACTGCTGGTCGACCGAGCCGTCGCCGTACGCGGCGCTCACCTGGTTGACCAGCGGGTTGGTCGTGCCGTACGGCAAACCAAGCCCGAGGATGTACTGGATGAGATTCAGCATCTGAGCCTGAGCGTTCAACACCAGCACGGTGAAGCTGCCCGAGGCGGTGTTGCCCGCGGCATCGGCCGCCGTGCACGACACGCTGTTCTCACCGATCGGGAAGAGGCTTCCCGGCAGTCTGCTGCACGTGAGCGAGGTCACCGCGACGTTATCAGTCGCGTCAACATGGAAGTTGACGACCGCACCACTCGGGCTCGTGGCGTTGACCGTGAAATTGCTGGGAACAACGATCGTCGGAGCTTCGACGTCGAGTACCGTTATCTCCTGCTTCGCCGACGAGCTATTGCCCGAGCCGTCGGTCGCCGTCCAGGTGACCGTCGTGAGGCCGACCATGAACGGAGCGCTGAGCGCAGCGCCATCGCTGCGCGAGCTGGAAACGGTGACTTCGTGGCAGTTGTCATCAGTAGTCGGCGAGCCGGTAGCAACGACAGCTGACGGCAGATGCGGATCGTTGTCAGCCGAGAGATTCCCCGGCGCAGTGATCAGCGGATTTTCCTTGTCGACAACGGTCACCAGCTGCGACGCATGTACGGCGACGCCGTTAGAATCGATCGCCGTCCACGTGATGGTGGTAACTCCCTTCGGATAGCGTCCGATGAGCGGAAGCGAAGCATCGTCGCTTCTGACGCCGGCGATCGAGGCGATTCCAGCATCGGAGCTCGCGGTGGCGAAGCCGGGGTCGATTTGCGCATCGCACCTGCCGAGCGGCGAGGTAGTCACTCCGTCGTTCTGACTCGCGAGCGAAGCAGCCTCGGTCGGAACAACGGTGTCCTTCGGAGCGTGCACAACCGGCGGCTGCGGCGGGGTGAACCGAACCGCATCGTTCGAAAGGTTGAAGAAGCCTCTCACGCGAGCGCTGGTAACATGGTTGATCGGATTGGTGACGCTGTCATAAGCCGCGGCGGTACCGTCAGCGTTCTCGATACCCTGAGTGATGCGGTCGCCGCTGCTGGTGATGGTCTCGGTGTTGGTGTAGATCGTGATGGCGTTGCTCCCCTCCTCCAGCACCAGCTGCATCATGAGCAGACCACGTCCGAGAGCTTCCGGAACGTTGTTGAACTGAAGCAGGAATCGACGATGCGGAGCAGTTCCACGCGTCTCGAAGCGGACGCCGCCGACTACTTTCTTCGGGTTCCAGTCGGTCCAGGCGAACGCAATGAGGTTATTTGGGTTCGCCGCCATCGGGATGTTGTCACCCCTGAAAAAGCCAAGACCGGTTGGGTCGATGACAGCGGGGGAGCCGAACGTGACAAACCCGTTCATGTAGATGTTGAGGCTGTCGTACGTGACGCCGTAGAAATCGAAATGAAATCCAAGGGGCACGCCGGTCAGCACGCCGTCGTCCGAGAGCGAATCCTGGGGGACGACGATGTTCGGAATCGCCTCCGGGGCGAACGCCGGGTGAGACTTGATGTATTTGAAGGCGGGTACGGAGCTCGAAAGCAATGCACCGGTGCTGGCGAGAACGTCTGCCGAAGGCGCTGAGGCGCTCGAGACGACATTCGGGCTGAGCGACACGAAGACCTGCTTCGCCGAGTCGGGACCGTCAATGCGGATATAGGTGATTCCCGGCGGCAGCGTGTATGGATTCGGACCCGTGCTATCAAAGCAGGCGATGGCCAGAGCCGCGAAAATCGCAGCTACTGAGCCCGCTTTAGAGAGGGTCAATAAGGTCGAAAACCCTGGGGAACGGCGCATCGTAATCCTCTTGAAGAGGGTTACCCATTAGACGACCGTTTGCCCTAAGCTCAACAGGAGTTACGGCTTAATAGAGCGGCTTAACTCGCTCTCACAGATAAATCGGCAAAGTCAGATCTGTGAGCTAACAACAACGCAGCGGGCGCCGTCCTAGGCGCCCGCTGTGCTACTAAATTCCGTTCGCTCCTTTGACGTTCAGCTGCAGCCCAACACCGCGCAGATTTGCTGCGCAGCTCGAACAGCGTTCGAGCTCTGCGCGGCGGAAAGGCCGCTGACCTGGCCGTTCGGTACGCTCGACTTCACGCCCGCCAGAGCGATGAAATCATTCAGCTTGACGCAGCTCACGTGTGAGTTGCCATCCAGTGCGCGGAGCGCCGCGTCCAGCTGATTCAGGAGCGGCTGCGCCGTGCCGTTCGGTAATCCGAGCGAGGTGACGTAAGCGATCAGGTCAACGAGCTGGTCCCGCGCACCGCGAACGGTGACAGAGAAGCTGGCCGACGCCTTGTTGCCGGCGGCATCCGACGCGTTGCAATTAACGGAGCTGACACCGATCGCCAGCTCACTGCCGGACGCAGGAACGCAGGACAGCGAAGTCACGCCGACGTTATCGGTGGCTGACACCACGTAAGTCACTAAGGCTCCGCGGGGCGACGTCGCGTTGACCGAGAAGTTGGCGGGAACGTTGATCGTGGGCGGAGTGACGTCAACAACGACGATCGTCTGGACCGCGCTGCTGGAATTCAACGATGCGTCAGTCGCTTTCCAGGTGATGGTCGTCGAGCCAATGGGATAAGGCGAGGCGAGCGAAAGACCATCGCTGCGAACAGTCGAGACCGAAACGCTGCCGCAGTTGTCCTTTGCGTCGGCGTTACCAACCGCGACCGTCGCCGAGGCGAGGCCGGGGTCGTTACCGACCGATCTGTCGGCAGGCGCGGCGATCGAAGGCTTTTCGTTGTCGCTAACCGTGACACTTTGCGTGACACTCGTGCTCGCGTCTTCCGCGTCCGTTGCGGTCCACGTTATGACCGTGAGACCCTTCGGGTAGGGCGCCGTGAGATCCTTGGCGTCATTGCGCACGCCCTTCACCGTCACGTCGCCTGCGATGTCGTCAGTGGCGGCAGGTGCGCTCGGATTCAGGGTCGCGGAGCACACTCCCGGATCGGTGTTGACGGCAATGGCCGGCGGAGCCGTCGGGAAAACCGGCGGCTTATTCGCCGTGACGGTGACCGTCTGGGTGGCGGTGCCAAGGTTACCGGCTTCGTCCTTTGCGGTCCACGTGATAGTGGTTACGCCGAGCGGATAGCCGGCGGAAAGCGGCGCATTGTCGCTGCGCGACCCCGTGACCGTGACGTTCGGGCAGTTATCAGCCGCCGTAGCAGTACCGACGTCAACGGTGGCGAACGAAAATCCCTTGTTGGTACGAACGGACTTGTTCGCCGGCGCCTGGACCACCGGGTTTTGCTTGTCGCTGACCGTAACGGTCTGGGGCGCGCTCGACTTGACGTTCTCGACGTCCGTCGCGGTCCATGTGATGGTGGTGACGCCCTTGGGGTACGCGGCATCGAGCGGGAGCCCGTCGCTGCGCACGCCTGAGATCGTGACGCCTGGAGCATCATCGGTGGCGGTCGCGCTACCAACGTTGACGTTCGCCGCGCAAGCCGTCGCACTCGTGTTGACCGAAATATCCGCGGGTACGCTGATCACCGGCGCCTTGTTGGTGGCGGTGACAGAGAACTTCACGGCGTCGTTGGCGAGAGTGAACTTGGCCGAAACGCGACCCGGAATGAAGATCGCTTCGTCACCGGTGCGGTTCTCGATACCCTGGGTGAGAACGTGGCTCTTGATGCTGGTGCTTAGCGTCTTCGTATAGATCACGATGTCGTTCGACTGCTCGTAAAGAACGAGCTGCACGGTAAGGACGCCGGTGCCACTCGACTCCATGACATCAGTGAATTGAACCAGGAAGCGGCGATTCGGCGCGCTGCCGCGGGTCTCGTAGCGAATTGAAGTTGTGCGGTTCGGCACCCAGTCAGTCTGACCGAGCGCAATGATGTTGTTGTTGAAGTCGTTGAGAGGGATGACAGAGCCGGAGCAGCAACCGTCTCTCATGAAATCGCCGAAGCCAACGATTCCGTTCGACCCAATGTTGATCTTGTCGTAGACGTTCCCGAAGAAGGTGAAGTTGAACCCCATCGGAATGTTCGACATTAGGCAGTCGTCGCAGACCGGGCCTTTGCCGAGTGTCGGTGCCGCCTCCGGAGCGTATGCTACCGCGGCAACGGTGTAGGTCGGGAGCGACGCAAAGGAGGAAAAGCCGACGCTGCCGGGGCTCGACAGGTTGGCACTGACGCCTCTTGCTTGGATCCCGATGTTAGTGGTGACTCTCGAGGCCGGTGGCGGCTCCGGCGGGTTCTTGATCGAGTCCGGATAGGTGAACTGGGTGACAACGATCCCGTCGGTCGAAAGGGCGGTGTTATGGGGCCCGGTGCCTTCGGAACAGGAGTTTAAGATCGTCAGCGCTGCGGCGCCGAAAAGGCCGGCTTTAAGGCTGTTTGAGCGATTGCCAAATCGGGTCCAGCGCCACATCTGACAGGGTCTCCTTTAGGGTCCCTATAAGATGCACAACCAGCTCAGCAATACCAGTCAATTTTTTGGGTTTACGCCCTTGACAAGCTGCTTAATTCCCTTGAATTCGCTTTTTGAAAAAAATACCTTTGTGATTTCCAGCGCCTCGCCCAATGCGGCGGAAAATCACAAATGTTCGCCGCCCATCAGCACCGCCATAATGGCCTTTTGGACGTGCAGCCGGTTCTCGGCCTCGTTCCAGACTCTACTCTGTGGGCCATCGATCACTTCGACCGCGACTTCTTCGCCGCGGTGGGCCGGTAGACAGTGAAGGAAGATTGCATCCTTGTTCGCGCGTCTCATCAGCGCGCCATCGACCTTGTAGCCCTTGAAGGCCTTCTCCCGCTCCACCTGCTCCTCCTCCTGACCCATCGACGCCCAGACATCGGTGTTGACGACGTCGGCCTTAGCGGCGGCTTCAGCCGGATCGCGCACCACGCGCACCTTCGCTTTCGATTGCGCGCGCTTGAGGATCGTCGCGTCGGGATCGTAGCCCTCCGGACACGCCAGCGTCAGCTCGAAGCCAAGCACGTACGCGGCGTTGATCCACGAGTTCGCCATGTTGTTGCCGTCGCCGATCCAGGCAACGCGCTTTCCTTTGTAGCCGCCGAGGAACTGCCTGACGGTAAGGAGGTCGGCCAGCACCTGGCACGGGTGCACAAGATCGGTGAGGCCGTTGATGATCGGCACGTCGGCGTACTTTGCCAGCTCCTCGACTTCGGAGTGGGCGAAGGTTCTGATCATGATGCCGTCGACGTAGCGCGAGAGGACGCGCGCAGTATCCGCGATCGGCTCGCCGCGACCGAGCTGCACGTCGCGCGGCGAAAGAAACAGCGCGTGCCCACCGAGCTGCCACGTCCCCACCTCGAAGGAGACGCGCGTGCGCGTCGATGACTTCATGAAAATCATCGCCAGCGATTTTCCGGCGAGCGGCTTCTTGGTGTACTTCCCGGCGCGCATCTTTTCGGCGAGCGCAAACAGCTTCTCGATTTCCCGGGCGGAGAAATCGGGGATTTGCAGAAAGTCTCGGTGAGCGCGCTCCTTGTGAGCGGACGCATTTTTTCGGGGCATATGAGTTGCGCGGGCGTGGTGAGGGCGTCGGAAATATATCACGCCCCGCCAATCACTCTCTCAGCGAGTGTGCAATGGTCTCACGCACGATTAGTCTGCTGCGCTCGAGTGCGGTATTGCTTTCGATTGCTGCGTGTCACTCCGATTCGACCGGGCCCGGCGATGGCGGTTCGCTGCCGCCGGGGCTCACCCTCAAGCTCGATCCCTTCATCTCCAGCGGGCTGTCAGCGCCGGTATTTCTCACCCAGCCTCTCAACGATGGCAGAATCTTCGTCGTCGAACAGGGCGGCCGCATTCGACTCATCAAGAACGGCGTGTTGCAGCCGACGCCGTTCCTCGACATCGCCAGCAGAGTCTTGAGCGGCGGCGAGCGTGGATTGCTGAGCGTGGCGTTTCACCCACAGTACTCCACCAATCATTTCTTTTACGTCTACTTCACGACCCAGACGAATGGCGACATCAGGATCGAGCGATTCACCACGACGTCGAATCCCGACGTCGCCGATCCCGCGACGTCGAAGCTCATTCTGACGACGGCGCACTCCAGTCAGGCAAACCACAACGGCGGGCTCCTCACCTTCGGACAGGACGGAATGTTGTACGCGGGCCTCGGCGACGGCGGCGGCAGCGGCGATCCTTTCCTCAACGGGCAGAACTTCAACGCCTTGCTTGCCTCGCTGCTGCGCATCGATGTCGACCATGGCGATCCTTACGCAATTCCCGCTGACAATCCGTTCATCAATCAGGCCAATCATCGAGGTGAGATCTGGGCAAAGGGACTGAGGAATCCGTGGCGCTACGCCTTCGACGCCACGACGAGTCTGCTTTACATCGCCGATGTCGGACAGAACCTGCACGAAGAGGTCGATGTGGTTGCGGCGAATCAGGGCGGTCTGAATTACGGCTGGAACATCATGGAAGGAGCGACGTGCTATAACGCCACCAGCTGCAATCAGACCGGGCTTACGCTGCCGATCATCGACTACACGCATAGCAACGGTGCCTGCTCCATCACCGGCGGGTACGTCTACCGCGGCAGCGCCATCCCGGCGATACGCGGCCACTACTTCTACTCCGACTATTGCGCCGGTTTTCTAAAAAGCTTCAGATACTCGAATGGCGCCGCGGTCGATCAGAAGGATTGGGGTCTCGCCGCCGGCAACGTGACCTCGTTCGGGCTGGACTTTGCCGGTGAGATGTACGTGATGTCGGGGGACACTATCCTCAAGCTCGCGCAGGGTAGTTAATTCCCTGTTGGGCGGGGAAAGGAAGGCGGGTTGACGAGAAGGGTGATTTGCTTCGCAGTAGCTGGTGCGCTGGCGTGGGCTTCGGGCCTGCGCGCGCAGGAAGCGACGTCGGAGCTGCGCATCAAACTGAGCACGGCCGATGGATCACCCGTCAGCGGCGCGCTCGTCGCTCTGCTCAACGCGAAGGACAGCGTCGTCGCCGAAGGACTGGCATCGGAAGTCGGGACGCGCGTGCTCCTCGCGCCGCGGGGTGCCTACCGAGTGCGCGTCAGGCGAATCGGCTATCTGCCCTTCCTCTCCAGCGAGCTCACGCTCCCACTCGCCAACGAGCTGGCGCTCAGCGTCGAAAGCCCTCGCGTCGTCCTCCAGAGCATCGTCGTCAACTCCAAATCGCAGTGCTCGCGCAACGATCCCAACTCCCAGGCCTTGTCGACCGTGTGGGACGAAATCGACAAGGCGCTCCGCTCGAGCCAGCTCACCATTCTGGACCTGCATGGAATCGGGCGCGCCCGCAAATACAGACGCGATGTCGACAACGCCGGCAGGGTCATCGGCGGTGACAGCACCGAATTCTCGATCACCGACCGCCGACCATTCGGTGTGGAGGATCCGGCGCTGCTGGCGACGCAGGGCTACGTCATCGGCGACGTGGATCGGGGCTGGACGATCTTTGGACCCGATGAAACGGTTCTGCAGTCCGACGAATTCGCGGCGACGCACTGTTTTCGACTGGTGCGCCAGCGCGGGCGGCCAGGCCTGATCGGGGTCGCATTCGATCCCGAACCGCGTCGAACATTGCCGGACATAAGCGGTGTCATCTGGGTGGATCAGGGCACATCCGAGCTGCGCGAAATCGACTTCCATTTCGTCAACGCCGGGTTGTTGAGTCGTTTTGACGCCGGCGGCTTCACTCGCTTCAGCCGAGTGCCGTCCGGAGCGTGGATCGTCGATGAATGGCAGCTTACCGCTCCGGTGCTCGCTACTGCGGCGGGCAGCACTTTTGCTTCGCAGATGGTCGTCATCGGCCGTCGCGACACCGGTGGAGGAGTGCTGCGACCTCCGCAATAGCGGTCGAACACTCAGGAGAAAGAAACATGATTCGAAAACTCAAGAGCGGTCAGTATCGTCTCTACTCGAAGAAGAAAGACAAGAGTGGCCGTCGCAAGAATCTGGGGACGTTCAAGAGCCTGGCAGCCGCCAAGAAACACGAAAAAGCGGTGCAGTTTTTCAAGCGCCACTAGCGGGGCATAACGCCTCGGGCTTTGGTCGGCAAGGGCGGTGCGCAGGGGCCCACACTGCGGTAAGTTGTGACATGACTCGCGCCGAGCATGCTGACAAAGTAGGTCCCGCGAATGCCAGAGAGTCCACAGCTCCAGGAGAGTGATATCGGCGAATCGCCGTTCACTCTCCAGACGTCGCTCGCCGATCGCTACACCATAGAACGACTGCTCGGCTCCGGTGGCATGGCCACCGTTCATCTTGCCGAGGAACGGAAGCATCGGCGCCAGGTGGCGATAAAGGTCTTGAGGCAGGAGTTCAGCGCGTCGGTCGGTAAGGAAAGATTCCTGCGCGAGATCGGCATCGCCGCGCGGCTGTCGCATCCGCATATCGTCCCGCTTATCGACTCCGGTGAGTCCGGCGGCTCCTTGTACTACGTCTCGCCATTCATCGCCGGTGGCTCGCTACGCGACAGACTGAATCGTGAGAAGCGCCTTCCCGTCGAAGACACGCTGCGCATCGCGCACGAGATCGGCGTCGGCCTCGACTACGCGCATCGCAATGGCTTCGTCCACCGCGACGTCAAGCCCGAGAACATTCTCTTCGCCGACGATCACGCCCTGCTGTCGGATTTCGGGATCGCCCACGTCCAGACCACTGACGAAGGGGAGCCGCTGACTCTCGACGGTCTGGCGTTGGGAACGCCGGAGTACATGAGTCCGGAGCAGGCCGCGGGCGAGAAGAACGTCGGCGTTGCCGGCGATGTCTACAGCCTGGCGTGCGTCGTTTACGAGATGCTGGCGGCGGAACCGCCGTTCAAGGGCGCGACACCTCGCGCGACGATGGCGAAGCAGGTGACTCAGCGAGCCCGCCCGTTGCGCGCGCTGCGGCCGGACGCCCCGGCCGGCTTCGACCGGGTTTTGGAAAAGGCGCTCAGCAAGGATCCGAGCCAGCGGTACCAGAGCATCGTCGAGTTCTGCGATGCCCTTACTCGCGCCCGCTCGGAGCCGCACCGGCCGTTCATGGTGACGAGCCGCTCGATCGCGGTGCTGCCATTCGTGAACGCGAGTCCCGATCCCGACAACGAGTACCTCAGCGACGGTATCACCGACGAATTGATCAACGCGCTGGCGAAAGTCGATGGGCTGAGAGTGGCGTCGCGCACTTCCGTGTTCGCTCTCAAGGGAAAGGCGCAGGACGTGCGCGCCATCGGTGCCCTGCTCGAGGCGTCGGAGGTGTTGGAGGGAACCGTGCGCCGGTCGGGCGACAACCTGCGCATCACCGCCCAGCTCACGTCGACCGACGACGGACGCCTGATGTGGTCGGAGCGCTACGACCGCCGGCTCGATGACGTCTTTGCCATTCAGGATGAAATCGCACGCACGATCGTGACTACTCTCCGCTCGACCTCCTTCGCCGATCTGGCGCCGGCGCTGCCCAGTCGTCACACCGAGAACGTGCAGGCGTATGGACTGTATCTGCGCGGGCGTTACGCGTGGAACAAGCGCACATCAGAAGGAGTCATTGAAGGGATCAAATTCTTCGAGGAGGCGATCGCCCTCGACCCGACTTACGCGCTGGCGTACACGGGGCTTGCCGACTCGTACTCGCTGCAAATCGACTACCGGAACGTGCCAGTTCACGATGGCCACGAGAAGGCGAAATTCTATGCTCGTAAGGCGATCGCATTGGACGAAAGCCTTGCCGAGGCGCACGCGTCGCTGGCGTGGAGTCTCTTCATCTACGATTGGCGCTGGGAAGAAGCGGAGCGTGAGTTCCGGCGCGCCATCGAGCTGGATCCGCGCTACGCACCTGCGCACCAGTGGCACGCCTTCCAGCTGGCGTCGAAGGGGCATTTCGACGAAGCGCTGATCGAGGCACACACTGCACAGGAGAACGACCCGGCGTCGGTGTCAGTCAGGCGCAGCCTCGGCTACTGCTATCTGTACGCGCGAAAATACGAGCAGGGGCGGTATCATCTCGATCGTGCCATTGCGATGAATCCGACCGCCGAGGAGAGTTACCGCATTCAGGGATTGCTCCTCACGTTTCAGAAGCAGTACGACGCCGCCGAGCGGGTGCTGCGCGAGGCACTCGCCCTCGCATCCGAGTACGGCACGACGACGAAAGCGACACTTGCCTGGTCGCTGGCGATGGCGGGAGATAAATCGTACGCCGAACGGGTCGCCGCCCAGCTGTTGGAGCGTCACAAGCACGAGTACATCTCCTCGGTGGATCTGGCAGTCGTACACATGGCGATAGGTGACAAGCAGGAAGCGCTCGACTGGGTTGAGCGTGCGATCGAGGAGCGTCGCGGCTGGGCGGCGTATCTGAGAGTGCATCCATTGGTCGACTCGTTGCGAGACGAGCCGCGCTTCGACGAGCTGGTCGCCAGGATGACCTTCGACGCGCCGAGCGGCCCCGCGGTGTCCGCGAGCGACGTTTCCCTGGCACCGAGAGCTTGATCTACCGCGTCCTCGCGGATCTCGTACTCGTAATCCATCTCGCGTTCGTCCTCTTCGTGGTTCTGGGAGGATTGTTGGTATTGCGCTGGCCGCGTGTGGCGTGGCTCCACATTCCGGCGGCGGTGTGGGGCGTCCTCATCGAGTACACGGGTTGGATTTGTCCACTCACGCCACTCGAGAATTCGTTTCGCCTGAAAGGGGGCGAGGCGGGGTACAGCGGTGGATTCATTCAGCACTACGTTCAGCCGGTGTTGTATCCGGCAGGATTAACCCGCTCGACGCAATTTGTTTTGGGGAGCGCGGTGCTGATTCTGAATCTTGCCGCTTATGGGCTGGCCTGGTCGCGGTCGAGGGACCGCAACCGTCAATCGACGTGACGAGCGATCAGCGCCCTAGCCCGATCTTGATGATTTCCTCATACCGCGCCGGGCCGCCACCGAGGCGGCTGCGGTAAAGAATCACTGTATCGACAGTCATCCGCGTTGAAATTTGAGGCTTGCTGGCTAAAAGGGTTCGCACCGACACTGGTGGGTCGATCCGGCTCAGCGTCAGGTGGGGCTTGAAATCCCTCTCTTCTGCGGCGAACCCGACACTCCTGGCGACGCCTTCCGCTATCGCCGCCAGCTGAATCATGCGCTCGGCGCCGTCATCGACGCCCAGCCACAGAATCCTCGCCCGTCCTGGATTGGGAAAAGCACCGAGCTCGCTGAAGCGAATGCCGAACGGAGCTCCGCATGTTGCGGACTTCAGTCGCTCGATTATCAGATCGCGGGTTTTTTCTTCGGTCGATCCGAGAAACCGCAACGTGAAGTGCCAGTTCTCGGGAGGAACGGGTTTGCCCGGTAGTTTCCTGGGCAGCGATCGTGAAATCGCTTTTCGCGCATCCTCCGTTAGGGGAACCCCGATGAAAAGTCTTTCCCGCCTTTCTGCCGCCGGCTGCATGCTCCTCGGTGCCTGCCGCCTATAGGATATACCGGCGCAGATCCTCGTCGTCGGCGATTGTCTTGAGCTTGCTGCGCACCCGCTCCTGATCGACGCGCACGTTTTTGTCACCGCTTTCCGGGAGACCGAAGAGCACGTCCTCCAGCAGCGTCGTCATCACCGTGTGCAACCGACGCGCGCCGATATTTTCCATCCGCTCGTTGACGTGCGCGGCAATCTTCGCGATTTCCGCAATGCCGTCTTCAGTGAATTCGAGCCTGGCGCCTTCCGCTTCGACGAGCGCCGAGTACTGCTTGGTGAGCGCGTTCTCGGGCTCGGTCATGATGCGGACGAAGTCGGCCTCGGTGAGCGAGTCGAGCTCGACACGGATCGGGAAGCGGCCCTGCAGCTCAGGAATCAGATCGCTCGGCTTGGCGACGTGGAACGCGCCGGCGGCGACGAAAAGGACGTGATCCGTTTTCACCATTCCGTGCTTCGTCTGGACGTTGGACCCCTCGACGATCGGCAGCAAATCACGCTGCACGCCTTCGCGCGAGACGTCGGGGCCGCCCGAGGCGGGACCACGTTGGCCCGCAATCTTATCAATCTCGTCGAGGAAGATGATGCCCATCGTCTGCATCCGCTCCAGCGCATCGGCGGTGACGTCCTCCTTGTTGATCAACTTCTCCAGCTCCTCGGTGAGGAGGATGCGGCGCGCCTCGGACACTTTTACGCTGCGTTTTTTCTTGCGCTTGGGCAGCATGTCCTGGAGCATCTCGGAGAGGTTGTCCATTCCCTCCGGCGCCCCCTGCGGCACCATCATGTCGAACACCATCGGCGACTGCTGGGTGACCTCGATCTCGATCTCGCGCTCGTCGAGCTGGCCGTCGGCGAGAAGGGCTTTCAGCTTCTCGCGCGTTCGTTTGTAGCGCACCTCCGATGCATCGGTCTCGCTGGAGACGGACCCGCCCGGTGAGACGACGAACAGATGCGCACCCCCGCCGGCCGCGGCGGAAGTGTGAGTCGATTGCTTGATGTCGGGCGGCACTGGCAGAAGCAAATCGAGCAGACGCTCTTCCACTTTTTGCTTCGCCACCTCCTGCACCTCCGACTCGCGCTCCGACCGCACCATGTTGATGGCGCTCTCCACCAGGTCGCGCACCATCGACTCGACATCGCGGCCGACGTAGCCGACCTCGGTGAATTTCGACGCCTCGACTTTTACGAACGGCGCGCCAGCCAGCCGTGCCAGTCTGCGCGCGATCTCGGTCTTACCGACGCCGGTGGGCCCGACGAGGATGATGTTGTTGGGCGAGATCTCCTCGCGGATCTGATCGGGCGCGCGTTGGCGGCGCCAGCGATTCCTGAGGGCGATGGCGACCGCTTTCTTGGCGTCCGCCTGCCCGACGATGTAGCGATCCAACTCGTCGACGATCTGCGTCGGGGTGAGCTGCGCCAGTCGTTCCAGCGCTTGCTGGGTGCGTGGCGACGCCATCAGGTCGGCTCCAGCACCGTGATGTTGGCGTTGGTGTAGACGCAGATCTCGGCCGCGATCACGAGCCCGCGCCTGACGATCTCCTTTGCCGGCAGGTCAGTATTCTCCATCAAAGCGCGAGCAGCGGCGAGGGCGTACGAGCCGCCCGATCCGATGGCGAGGATTCCATCATCGGGCTCGATGATGTCGCCGGTTCCGGAGATGATGAAGCTGTGTTCTTTGTCGGTTACGGCGAGCAGAGCTTCGAGCCGTCGTAGCACACGGTCGCTGCGCCAATCCTTTGCCAGCTCGACGGCCGCGCGTTGGAGGTTCCCGGGGTAGCGCTCGAGCTTCTCCTCGAACTTCTCGAACAGCGTGAACGCATCAGCGGCGGCGCCGGCGAATCCGGCGAGCAGCTTGCCGCCGTGCATGGTGCGCACCTTCTGGGCGTTCGACTTCATCACCGTCTGACCGACGGTGACCTGGCCGTCGCCGCCCAGCGCCACCTGACCGTTCCTGCGTACAGCTAGTATGGTTGTCGAGCGTACGCGCTCGAGCTCGCGATTCATCGCTTTCAAGTTAACAGGCTCTGCCGCATTAGGCGCGTCTGGAGGCACTCAAGAGCCGCGCCCCTTTTTTGCATTCCAACAGGCCCATGAAGATAGAAACATTCCCGCTCCTGCTCGGCGTGCTGGTAGCTCTGCTCGCCCTGACAATCCTCCTTGACGCCTGGCAGGCGGGGGGAGTCGCACCTTTGCGCGAGCGCCGCCGCCGCGCCAGAGCGGTGCCGAGCAAGGGAGGGCAGACGCTGGTCGCGTTGGGGATAATGTGCATGGCCGCTGCACTGCTGGGGCGAGATACCTGGCGGTACGGCACCATCTCAGTTCTGGCGGGAACTGCGCTCCTTCTCATTGGCGCTCTTATGAACCGCGCTTACCTGAGAGAGGTGCTGTTATTTCGCGGTGCAGCGCGCCGCGGCGAAGGGGAGGAAAACTCCCGCCTCAACCAGACTCCTCCCAAAACAAGAATTCGATAGTTGGCTTAAACCCCACCGTACCACTCGTAGCCCTGGTCTGACCAGTACCCGCCGTTCATCTGCGGCATGAACACGATCCTCGTCAGATACTTCGTGTTCTTGTAGCCAAGCTTGATCGGCGAGTAAACGCGAGCCGGAGCTCCGTGAGCCGGCTCCAGCGGTTTTCCGTCGAGACCGTAGGCGACGACGGTCTGCTTGTGCATCGCGCTTTCGATGTCCCAGCTCTCATGATAGTCGTCGTCGAACGACTGGAAGTCCACGAAGCGCGCCCGCGGATCGGCGCGCACCAATTTCGCGAGCTCGGTGAACGGAACCCCAGTCCACGTCTCGACGGCAGTCCATCCTTCGACGCAGTAGTGATTGACGCGGTTGGAGACCTGCGGCAGCCGCTGCAAATCCTGAAGAGTAAGTCGCACGGGATTGGCGACGAGACCACTCACCTCGAGCGACCATTTTCCGCGCACACTCTCGTCCCAGACCGGCACTGTCCGCGCGATGTAATAACTGGGGAGCTTGTTCCCCGCGTCGTACGCCCCCGCCTGAACCACGTCCATCGACGTGTGCCGGAAAAGCTTCCGCTCCACAACGAGATTTTTTCTTTCGGCGTATTTGAGGAGCCTGTCGGCCGCCTTTGGTCCACGTGAATCGCAGGCAGCGAGCAGCGCCGCCGAGATGATTCCGGTTCCCCGAATCAGAAAGTCACGGCGATCGATTCCGTTGATGATCAGGAATTCCCGCGGATCCCGGCTCACGTGATCTCCGTGGGAGGCGGTGAAGCAGGCACCGGCGCCGGTCGGCGCCGCGGTGGCAGAAGATGGTAGAACGGCCTGGCGTTGCGCGCCTCGGGTGACAGCGACGGATCGTAATTGCCGGTGATCATCGACGTGATCGAATACGGATCGACCGCGAAGACCATGAAGACGTGAATGACGCTGAGGATCACGATCGCCAGCATGGCGATGAAGTGCCAATAACGCGCCCAGACGTAACCGCCAAACACGGCGGTCAGCCACGACAGCTGCACCGGTTTCCAGATTGCAATGCCGGTGAGAACGGCAAGCGCCCCCGCGATCGGCAGCGCGAAATACGCTCCTTTCTGTAGAGCGTTGTGCTTACCCTGATGCGGATGGTCTTTGCGCCTGAACGTGTAGAACTTCACCATCTGCCAGCTGTCACGGATGTCGCCTTTGCGCGGCACGAGGTCGCGCCACTCACCGTGCAGGTAGATAAAGGTGAGATAAATCAGTCCGTTCACTAGCAGGACCCACATCATCGCGAAGTGCCAATGCCGGGCGCCGCCTAGCCAGCCACCGAAAGTGAGCCAGGCGGGAATCGGTTTGTGCTCGAACGGATAGCAGCAGAACATCTCGCCTTTGCGAGCGAATGCCGGATACGCGTTGAAGATGCGGAGCCCGCTGCCGACCATGATGACGATGGCGACGAAGTTCACCCAGTGGGTGACGCGCACGATCCAGTGATGACGTTTTCTGCTCTTAACCTGCGGAGGGTGCGGGCTGGTCATGCGTGTCCTTTAGATTGCGTTTGCGCGCTCTTCATTGCAACCAGGAGGAGTATGCTCTTTGACCCCTGTGATGCGTCGAAGGTCCGCTCATCAACCCGCCACGCCGTAGTCGTCAGCATCGTCTGCGCGAACATCTGGATGCCTGCCGCCGCCAACGCGCAGAGACTCCCGCCGTATTTGGCCGACAGAGGAACCGGAATCGCCACTTCGATGTTCGGCGAATACGTCCACAAGGGCGAGCTGCTGATCTATCCGTTCTACGAATTCACCCTGTTCAACCACTTCGAGTACAAACCGGCGGAGCTGGGATTTGCGGTCGATCAGGATTTTCGCGGCAAGTTTCGAGAGCACGAAGCGAACTTCCTTCTTGCCCTCGGCGTCAGCGATCGCATTGCTCTGGAGCTGGAGAGCGCACTGTTCACGACCGCGCGGCTGCGCAAGGATCCGTCTGACCCGAGCGCACTGCCGACGTCGCTGAAGGAATCCGGTTTCGGCGACACCCAGGCCGAGATCCGCTATCGTTTCGCGCATGAGACCGTGCGGCGACCGGAGGTTTTCAGTTATCTCGAGGTCGACTTCCCTTTTCAGCGCAGTCGCCGAATCATCGGCACCCAGACGTGGGCATACAAGTTCGGAGCTGGAGCGATCAGGGGATTTTCGTTTGGGACGCTCACCGCCCGGCTCGCCGGTGAATACGACGAGGCGGACAAGCAGGTCGTATTCGGAGAGTATGCGATCGAGTATCTCAAGCGCCTGTCACCGCGCTTTCGTTTTTACACCGGGATGGAGGGCGATCAGGACGAGGTCGAGTGGATCGTCGAGGGGCAATACTGGTTCGCGCGCCGCGTCCATTTGAAGTTGAACAGCGCATTCGGCGTCACGTCCAAAGCGCCCGATTTCGCGCCCGAGATCGGAATCATGTTCAGTTTTTGAAAAAAAAAGGTCCGTGCTTTCACACGGACCTTTGTTGCGTGGCCATCCGTCCGCTTAGCCGCTGAGGATATCAACCGCCAGGCGAAATTGAGGCCCGCCCGATAGTCACCTTCAGAGTGGTGGTCGATGTCCCGCCGTCTTTGTCTTTCACGCTAATGGAAACCGTGTAGGTGGTTCCAAACGAGTAGCGATGTGTCTGGCTGATCACAGCGCCCTGGGTAGATGTCGACGTCAGCGCTGTCTTCGTTCCATCGCCCCAGGTAACCTGGTAGGACCATGGTGAGTCAGTCGTCCCTGGGTCGCTGAAGCTGAACTGAACCGTATAATCAACGTTGACTGTTCCGCTCGTCGGGGCGCTGACGAGTGTGATCGTCGGCGCGACGTTCACCACCGTAACCGATGCGGTGTATTCGTTCATTCCGCCGTCTTTATCCCTTACTCTGGCGCGGACGGTGCGCACCCCGTTATCGACCGGCGAGCACGCGAAGGACGTCGAGGAGCCGTATGCTCTGTAGCCGGCGCCGTCGCCGCAGTCAAACGAGTATTGCAGCGTTGGTAGATCACCGGCCGCGTCCTGAACCGAGCTGAGCGAAAGCGTCACCGTGCCTTCAGGCGTCGGACTCGTCGGGGCGAACGTCGCGGTTGGTCTAATGTTGGCAATGACGGCCGAAGTCGTCGCCGCTAAGCTCGTCGCGCCGGGTGCATCCGTCACCAGCAATGTCACGGTATAGGTTCCATTGTCGTTGTAGACATGCTGCACTGTCGGCGAGCTCGTGTTCTGCACTGTGCCGTCACCGAAGTCCCAGCGGTAATTGATCAACGCATCGCCGTCGGCATCGCTCGACCCACTGGCATTGAACGTTACCTGAGCGCCTTCGTTACCGTTCTGCGTGGCTCCAGCATTAGCCACCGGCCGCGTGTCGATCACGAAGCTCTGTGTTATCTGGTCCGCCGGCAGATACGTCACGCTGCCTGCCTGGTTTGCCGCGATCGTGCACCCGCCTCGACCCACGAAGCTCACCATCGCCCCGCTGACACCGCAGGTGCCCGGAGTCAACGAGCTGAACGTCACCGGATTCCCGGAGCCGCCGCCGCTGGCGCTCACAGTATAGGCACCGCCGACAATCGGCGGATTGGGCGGAGTCGACGTGAAGTGGATCGTCTGTGCGATTGGCACAATCACGTTGACGCTTTGCGTCTTCTGCGGTGCGGCGAGATATCCGCTCCCGCCTGCCTGATCCGCGGCAATGACGCACGTGCCTGCAGCGTTGAAGCTCGCTGTATTTCCGCTGACGGTGCAGACCCCGCTACTCAGTGAGCTGAACGTCACCGGGTTTCCGGAGAGACCTCCCGTCGCAGTGACAGAATAAGTCCCCCCGGTAACGCCCGGTGCGGGTGGTGCAGAAGTGAACGTGATTGCCTGGACATCATTGATGTCGAAGACTTGCGTCGTCTGCAGAGCCGGCAGGTAGAAAGTGTTCCCGCCCTGGTCTGCGGCGACTCGGCAAGTCCCTCTCGCGTTGAGGCTGACCGAGCTTCCCAAGACGAAGCACACGCTCGGCGTGAGCGAGCTGAAGAGAACCGGATTCCCTGATCCACCGCCCGATGCGCTCACGTTGTAGGAGCCGCCAACGAGAGCCGGGGCCGGTGGGCTCGAGGTGAAATTGATTTCTTGTGGCAGCGGGTCGACGACGCTGAAGCTCTGAGTCACCTGCGAAGCTGCGCGATAACCGTGAGCAGCTGCCTGGTCGGCAGCCACGATGCAAGTTCCGGCGTGACTCAGCGTCGCAGTGCTGCCGCTTACGGTGCAAACGTCGGTGCTGAGCGAGCTGAATGTCACCGGATTGCCGGACAGACCACCGGTTGCGCCGACGACGTAGCTGGTATTGGTGACGCCCGGAGTTGGCGGCGTCGACGTAAACGAGATTATTTGCGGCGTCGGCTCAACGACAGTGAAGCTTTGCGTCTTGCGCGGCGCTGCGATGTAGCCACCACCGGCAACCTGGTCGGCGGCGATGATACAAGTGCCCGCGCTACTCAGCGTCGCGGTGTTGCCGCTGACGGAGCAGACGGTTGCGCTGAGGGAGCTGAAGGTTACCGGATTTCCGGACAATCCTCCCACTGCCGTGATAGTGTAGTCGTCACCGACAAAACCCGGAGCCGGACCGGTGGATGTGAACGTGATCGACTGCACGTCATAGACGTCGAAGACCTGGATCGCTTCCGCAGCCGGTAGATAGAACGTGTTACCAGTCTGATCCGCGGCTACGCGGCAGGTTCCTCTCGCATTGAGACTAACGGTATTCCCGAGGACGAAGCACACACTGGGCGTGAGTGAGCTGAAGAGAACGGGATTCCCGGAGCCGCCGCCGTTCGCCGTCACGCTATAGGTATCGCCAATGATGGGCGAGCTCGGCGGCGTCGATGTAAAAGCGATGTTCTGCGGAATCGGCTCGATCACCGTAAAGCTTTGCGTCTTGCGCGGCGCGGCCAGATAGCCGCTTCCGGCCGCCTGGTCCGCGGCGATGATACAGGTTCCAGCCCCTGTCAGTGTCGCTGTGCCGCCGGCAACAGTGCAGACGCTCGTGCTCAACGAGCTAAACGTCACCGGATTCCCCGACAGGCCGCCGGTGGCAGTGACAGAATAGGTCGTCCCGGTGACACCGGGGGCGGGCGGGGTCGACGTGAACGCAATTGCCTGCACGTCATTGATGTCGAAGACCTGCGTCGCCTGCGGCGCGGGAAGGAAGAACGTATTGCCCGACTGGTCAGCGGCAACATGGCAAGTTCCGATTCGGATCAGGCTCACGTTGTTTCCCGACACGAAGCACACGGTTGGCGTCAGTGAGCTGAATGTGACCGGATTGCCGGAGCCGCCGCCGGTTGCGCTCACCAGGTAAGATCCGCCGACGAGCGCTGGATCGGGCGGTGTCGACGTGAAGTTGATCCCCTGCGGCTGGGGATCGACGACGCTGAAGCTTTGGCTCGCTTGGGAGGCGGCGAGATAACCGTTGCCGGCTGCCTGGTCCCCAGCAACAATGCAGGTACCCGCGTGGATCAAACTCACCGTGCTTCCGGCTACCGTGCAGATTGTTTCGCTCAGAGAGCTGAATGTGACCGGATTGCCGGACGCGCCACCGGTTGCGCTCACAGTGTAAGTGGTGCCGCTGACTCCCGGGCTGGGAGCAACCGAAGTGAACTGAATTGTCTGCGAACCAGCAACGCTGAATGTCTGCGTTGCCCGTGGCGCCGCGAGGTATAGGTCGTTGCCGGCCTGATCGGCTGCAATCGTGCAGTCACCCACGGCAAGCAACGTCACCACGGTACCACTCACGCTGCAAACGCTGGTTGTCGTGGGAATGCTGAACGTGACGTTGTTCCCTGAGGCCCCACCGCTCGCGGCGACATTATAGGTTGCACCGACGACTGCCGGACTTGGTGGCACAGAAGTGAAAGTGATTGTCTGCTGGTCAAGTGTCAGGTCGAGGCCAGCGGGAACGAACGACTGCCCGTGCACACTGTCTCCTCCCCAACACACTACGCTCCCATCCGACTTGAGGGCGCAAGTGTGAAACGCGCCCCCGCCCACTTGCGTTACTGATGCTAGTCCGTCCGGTACTATCCGCTCGCCCCACTCGTTGTCGCCCCAGCAGACGACGGTGCCATCAGTCTTAAGCGCGCAGACGTGGTAGTGGCCTGCGCTGATCTGAGATACAGAACTGAGGTCGCTGGGGACGGTCGCCTGACCGTACTGGTTGTAGCCCCAACAGCGGACCGTTCCATCAGACTGCAACACGCATGTAAGGCGGTCGCCGGCACTCACCTGCGCGACGGGACCCAGGTCGCCAGGGACAGTCGATTGACCGTAGTCATCGTAGCCCCAGCAGACGACGGCGTGGTTTGTCTTCAGAGCGCAGGTGTGCGTTATCCCCGTAGCGATCTGTGAGACTGAATTGAGGTCGGCAGGAACTTGCGACTGGAGATCGGAGGTGCCCCAACAAACCACTGTGCCGTCTGTGCGCAAGGCGCACGCGTAGTGCCACGAAGCGCTTACCTGTGCGACAGGAGCAAGACCACTGGGCACAGTCGATTGACCGGTGTCATTCAAGCCCCAACACCTGACGGCGCCTCCTTCCAATATCACGCAGGTATTGAACGTACCTGCGCTTCCCTGGAATACTGGGCCAAGATCGCTCGGCGGAATCGCCTGACCCGCACCGTTGTAGCCCCAGCAGACAAGAGAGCCGTTGTTCTTCAAGCCGCAGTTGTGATAGCCTCCAACCATCAGCGCCGGCGAAATCGCGGCAGCGCCTCCTGCGCTCAGAGCAACGTGAGGAGCGAGCGGCCGACTGCCGGACGGGGGAGCGGTGATGTCGTCTCGGCACGAGAATGCGGCGATCAATGGCGCGAGACGCCAGGCAACGGATTTCCACCTCACAACCCACCTCCCATCAGAGCTCCAGACCAGATGCCGAGCAACGCCTGTTCAGGCGGATCTCCTCGACCACGTTTTGGCGCTTGGCACGACTGCTCTGCCACGGCGGTGTGTCTGGGTTGCAGCATGGAGGCCGGACACGGCGGCGGGTCCGGCTGTGCGTTGGCGGGCGCTGTTGGTTGGCTAACTACTTGTCACGCAGCGAGTTACAAAAGATGACTCATCAGTTCCGCCAGCTGAACAGTTGCTTCCAAACGCGTAAACTGTTGGAACAGCGCGACACGACCTGTCACTTGTTTGCGTAGATGAGCTTGGCCTGCCGGGGGGTCGTTTCTTAGGCGCGCGGGTGGGCTTTTTCGTAGACCTGCTTGAGTCTCTCAATGCTGGTGTGCGTGTAGATCTGCGTCGTCGAGATCGACGCGTGACCGAGCAGCTCCTGCACGGCGCGCAAGTCGGCGCCGGCGTCGAGAAGATGGGTGGCGAAGGTGTGTCGCAGTGAATGCGTCGACAGACCGGAACTCTCGTCGATCTTGTCCAGAAAACCCTTCACTGCGTTCTGGATCGCTCGCACCGAAATTCTTTTGCCGCGGCTGCTCAGGAAAAAAGCGGTGCGATCCCCAGGCTGACCAATCGCCCGCAGCAGCTCGTCGCGTTTTGACTCGTAGTTCCTGAGCGCGAGCTGCGCGTGATCGCCGAGTGGGATGATGCGCTCCTTTCTTCCCTTCCCCCTCACCTTCACCTGCTGCGACAACAGGTCGATGTCCATGCGATTGATTCCGCGCAGCTCCGACAACCGCATCCCGGTCGAGTAGAATAACTCCAGCATCGCGCAGTTTCTCACGTCCGCGAATCTTCCTTCCTGCGCCTTGAGCTCGGCCGACTGGAACAGCAAATCGATCTGCGCTCGATCAAGATAGCCCGGCAGATACTTCTCCTGCTTCGGGGTGTTGACGCTCCGCGCCGGATTCGCCTCCACCAGCTCATTGCGGTGGAGATACTTATAGAAGCTTCTCACCGCCGAGAGGCCACGCGCGATCGACTTCTTGTTCAGTTTCTTGCGCGTGAGATGCGCAAGGAAGCCTCGGATCGCGAGTCGGTCGATTCCCTGCCAAGTCCACTCGCGGGCGCCGTAATACGAGCCGAGGAACGAGACGAACTCCTCGAGATCGCGGCGATAGGCGATGAGGGTGTTCGGGGATACGTCACGCTCTTTCTCGAGATGAGTTAGAAATTCCTCGACTGCCTGCGATACGTTGCCTGTCTCGCTTCCCCCCTCCCGCCTCCCGCCTCCCGCCTCCCGCTTCCTCACGCCCGTGCCGCGAGTGTGCCGTAGATGCTGTTCGTCTCGATCCACGCCTGCATGTCGCGCAACGCTCGCTCCGCGAAAAGCTGTCTCTTCCGTTTCTTGTCACGTACGCGCTCCGGCAGCTCGTCGAGAAGGCCGAAGTTCGCGTTCATCGGTTGGAAGTGTTTTGGATCCGCCTCGTTCATGTACCGATACAAAGCGCCGAGCATCGTCGTCGGCGGCGGAATCAACGGCGCCTCGCCCGACAGCAGCCGCGACAGGTTGATGCCGGCCAGCAATCCCGTAGCGGAACTCTCCGTGTAGCCTTCGACACCAGTGATCTGCCCGGCGAACAGAATGGTGGGATCGTCCCGCGTCGACAGATGCGCACTGAGCGCCGCCGGAGAGTTCAGGTACGAATTCCTATGGATAGAGCCGTAGCGGAGGAACTCCGCCTCCTCCAGTCCGGGAATCATCCTCAGCACACGCTGCTGCTCCGGGATGCGTAGACGCGTCTGGAATCCGACGAGATTCCACATTCGGCCGCCGCGATCTTCCTGTCGCAGCTGCACGACCGCGTAGGCCTCGCGTCCAGTCCGCGGATCTCGGAGGCCGACGGGTTTCAGCGGTCCGAAGCGCAAAGTGTCGCGCCCCCTCATCGCCATCACCTCGACCGGCATGCAGCCCTCGAAGTACGGAACTTCGTCGAATTCGTGGCCGTGATATTGATCGGCCGAAATCAACGCATCGAGAAACGCTTCGTATTGCTGGCGCGACATCGGACAATTGATGTAAGCCCCATCGTCGTCGGCGCCCTCCATGGTTTCTTTTCCGTATCGCGAGCCGCGATAGACCACCGAGTCATCGATCGAATCACGCGCCACGATCGGGGCGATCGCGTCATAGAACGCCAGCGCGCTGGTGCCGAGCCTGACTCTGATCGCGTCCGCCAGCCTGTCGGACGTCAGGGGGCCGGTAGCGACGACACATGGACCGGTGAGGCTGGTTACCTCGTCACGGACGACGTCGATACGCGGCTCGGCGTTGATTCGATCGGTGACGCCATTCGAGAATACGTCGCGATCGACAGCCAAGGCGCTTCCCGCCGCCACGCGCGCGGCATCGGCTGCTTCCAGAATGATGGAGCCAAGCAGACGCATCTCCGCCTTGAGCAAACCGTGCGCGTTGGTGAGCTCCGTGCTCTTGAATGTGTTCGAGCACACCAGCTCGGCGAGTCTGTCGGTCTTGTGCGCCGGCGTCGTCACCACCGGTCGCATCTCGTGCAACGTTACGTCGAAGCCGCGCGAGGCGAGCTGCCACGCCGCCTCAGATCCGGCGAGGCCGCCCCCGACGACGGTGACGCGCTGGGTCACACCGCCACGGCTTCAGTTTCCGGCGAAGGTGCCACGTCCCACTCGTTCGCGCACTTGATGCAGCGCCGGTAGTCGCCGCGCGTCTTGGTGAACTTCGCCTCCGCGCCGACGTAGCCGCATTCCGGGCATGTCTCAGCAACCGGCTTGTCCCACACCACGAAGTCGCACTTCGGATAATTGGAGCAGCCGTAGAACGCCTTGCCCCGCTTCTTGGAGCGACGGACGGCGATGTCTCCACCGTCCTTAGGACATTTCACGCCGGTGGGCATCGACCGCGTCCCGCGACACTTCGGGAATCTGCTGCAGCCGAGAAATTCTCCGGAGCGACCGTGGCGGATGACCATCGGCGCGCCACACTCGTGGCAGATCTCGTCGGTCGGCTGCGCTGGTTTGCGATCACCACGAAGGGGACGGGTGTACTTGCAAGCCTTCGGATGGTTTTCGCAGGCGAGGAACGGCCCAAAGAAACCGCCGCGCGGGACGAGCTTGCCGCCACAATCCGGACATCTCTCCGTCGCGAGCGCGGAGAGATCGTGAGCTTCACCGATCAACGCTTCGATGTCGGCGCCCTTCACCGACTCCGCGAACGGCCCGTAGAAATCGCCGAGCATTTTCCGCCAGTTGACGTCGCCATCCTCGATCTTGTCGAGGTCGGTCTCCATGTGCGACGTGAACTTGACGTTGAAAACATCGGGGAAGCTCTTCACCATCACCTTCTCGACCTGCTCGCCGAGCTGAGTCGGGAAGAATCGGCGCTGCTCGAGCTGGGCGTAACGACGATCGACGAGAGTAGAAACGATCGACGCGTAAGTCGACGGTCGGCCGATGCCGAGCCTTTCCAGCTCTTTGACGAGGCTCGCCTCCGAATAGCGCGGCGGCGGCTCGGTGAAGTGCTGCGACGGAGTGATCGCCTTCACCGGGATTTCCTCGCCCTTCTGCACGGCCGGCAATCCCTGCTCCGCTTCGAGCGGTTTCCCTTCCTCGGCCTCGCGCGATTCCTTGTACAGCTTCTGGTAGCCGTCGAACTTCACGACGCTGCCCGTCGCTCTGAACAGGAAGCGGTCGAACTCGAAGTCGATGGTGGTGGTGTCGAAGATCGCCGGCGCCATCTGCGACGCCATGAAGCGCTGCCAGATCAGCTCGTAAAGCTTGTACTGATCGTCCTTGAGGTATTTGCGAATGTGCTCCGGCCGACGCGTCGGATCGGTTGGGCGAATCGACTCGTGCGCGTCTTGCGCGTTCTTGGTCTTTCCATCGGCGTAGAGACGAGGTCCGTCGGGCAGGTACTGCTGCCCGTACATCATCTTGATGTAGTCGCGGGCCTGCAGGGCTGCTGACGCGGCAACGCGGGTGGAGTCAGTGCGCATGTAGGTGATGAGACCCGTCGCGCCCTCGTCTCCGACTTCCATTCCCTCGTAGAGATCCTGAGCCAGGCGCATCGTGCGCTTGGAGCCGAAGCCGAGTTTCTTGGCGGCATCCTGTTGAAGCGTGCTGGTCGTGAACGGCGCAGCGGGATTCTTTCTGCGCTCACGGCGCTTGACCTCGGTGACCTGGAACGTTTTGCGCGGCTTGAGCACCGCCAGAATCGCGTTCGCTTCTCTCTCGTTGCTGATGACCGGCTTCTTTCCGTCGAGCAGATGCAGCTTGGCGGTGAACTGCTGCCCGTCTTCCTCGAGCAGCGCCTCGATGGTCCAGTACTCGACCGGCTTGAACGCGCGAATCTCGCGCTCTCTCTCTACGAGCAGTCGCAGGGCGACGGTTTGAACCCGCCCGGCCGAGATCCCCTTCTTGACCGTTTTCCAGAGAACGGGGCTGGCCTTGTAGCCGACGAGCCGGTCCAGAACTCGTCGCGCCTGTTGGGCGTCGACTTTTCTTTCGTCGATTTCGCCCGCGTTCTCGATGGCCGACTGAACTGCGTCGCGCGTGATCTCGTGGAACAGCACCCGCCTGACTGGCGCGCCATTCTTCGATTTGATCTGCTGCGCGACGTGCCAGGCGATCGCTTCACCTTCGCGATCAGGGTCGGTCGCCAGAAAGATTTCGCGTGAATCGCGCGCGGCGGACTTCAATTCCGCAACCGTCTTCTCCTTGCCGGGAATCGTCACGTACTCCGGCTGGAAGCCGTTGTCGATGTCGATACCCATTTTCTTTTCCGGCAGATCGCGGACGTGACCGATCGTCGCCCGCACCCGATACGCGCGGCCGAGGTACTTCCCGATCGTCTTCGCCTTGGCGGGCGACTCGACGATTACGAGAGAGGTCGAGCCGGACTCGTGATGATTACCATCGAGCTGCTCAACGCCTTTTTTCCTGGCCTTGGCGCCACGCGAGGTCGCCTTCGCCTCGGAAGCAGTCTTTGCCGCGGCAGTCTTTCTCTTAGTTGTCTTGGCTTTCGCCATCTCTAGTGCACCGTGGTGTTGTCGCCGCTTCCGGACGAATCTTCCAGGCCGGTGCCTTCGAGCAGTCCGCGCAAATCGTCGAGCGCGATGCGCCCATCGAATTGCATCAGCGCTCTTTCGATGATGTGCTCCAGCTCGACGCCGTTTATGGCGCCCGAGCCGTTAAGGGACAGCAGGTGCCCCCACGCTTCAGGGGCGAACCGCCCCCGCTCGTGCGGACCCATCACGCGAAAGGTTTGTGGCTGCGACGGAAGTCTATCGTTCATCGTGCGTGCTTTGGTTATTTCGTCGAGCCCAGCTCGACGACCTTTTCTATAAGTTGTTGTCGCGCAAGGTGTTCCGTGTCCAGGACCGTGTCGGCTGTCTCGTACAGGGCTCGCCTCTTCTGGTACAGCTCCCGGAGAGCAATCACCGGGTCCCTCCCTGCCAGCAGCGGGCGGGTCTCCACCCGCCGCAATCTACGCGCGACTGCCTCGGGTGACGCTCTAAGGTATATGATACGTCCCGCTGAACGCAAAAGTTCGACTGATTTCGGCTGAGTTATCCAGCCCCCGCCCGGTGAAAGGACCATTCCGCTGGTCCTACTGAGCTCCTCGGTAAGCGCGAACTCCATCGATCGAAAATGATCTTCTCCCCTCAAACGAAAGATTTCGCGCACTTCCATTCCCACGCGCCGCTCGATCTCCTCATCGAAATCGAGAAACTGTCTCCCCAGGCGCCTCGCCGCCGCTCTACCGATCGTCGTCTTACCGACGCCTGGCAGTCCGACCAGAATCAGGTGCGGCGTTGACGTGCTATCGCCCCTTTCTATCGGTTAGCGCCGACAGGTAGCCCTGATAGTTGCGGCGTGTCTCCAACAGCGAGTCACCGCCGAACTTCTCCAGAAACGCCTGCGCCACCACGAATGCTGTCATCGCCTCGGCGATTACTCCCATCGCTGGAACGGCCGTGACATCACTTCTTTCCGCGACTGCCTGGGCTGGCTCGCGGGTTTTCATCTCGATCGTTCCCAGCGGTCGCATCAGAGTGCTGATCGGTTTCATTGCCGCGCGCACGACGATCTGCTCGCCATTGCTGATCCCACCTTCCATTCCACCGGCCCGATTACTGCGTCGACGGATGCGACCTGCCCGCACGTTTCCCTCGTCGGAATCGATCTCGTCATGGACGTCGGATCCCTTGCGCCGGGCCGCTTCGACTCCCAGACCGATCTCCACTGCTTTGACCGCCGGAATCGACATCAGCGCCGCGGCCAGCCTCCCATCCAGTTTTCTGTCCCACGAAACGTGGGCGCCAAGGCCGACCGGAACTCCATCGCAGATCACTTCGGCGATTCCGCCGAGGGTGTTGCCTTCCGCTTTCGCGGCGTCGATGCGCGCGATCATTTCCTTTTCTGCATCCGGGTCCAGTGTCCGTAGCTGCGACTCATCGGAAACTTTGTTGAGATCCGACGGCATCTTTTTGGGTGACTTGGCATCGACGCCTCCCAGATGCACGACGTGGCTGCCGAGGGTGATGTCGAATTCGCGGAGAAAACGCCTGCAAATGGCTCCTGCGGCCACGCGCGCGGTGGTCTCGCGGGCCGATGCCCGCTCCAGGACGTCCCGGGCGTCGTCGCGGTCATACTTCAGCATCCCCGACAGATCGACGTGGCCGGGCCGCGGACGCGTCACCTGACGCTTCCGCTGCGGATCACCCTCCCTCGGCGCGGGATCCATGATCTCCTGCCAATTCTTCCAATCGCGGTTGTGGATCACCATGGCGATCGGCGAGCCGAGGGTCTCGCCCGCGCGCACGCCGGAGAGGAACTCCACGTGGTCGGACTCGATCTTCATGCGTCTGCCGCGACCGTAGCCCTGCTGGCGGCGCGCCAGATCGACGTCGACGTCGGCCGCAACGAGGGGAAGTCCCGCTACCATTCCCTCGAGGATCGACACCAGGGCGATCCCGTGCGATTCGCCCGCCGTCGTGAATCGGAGCATAAGTCACCCAAAGTGAGCGACGCGCTGCGCGATGACAACCCCTTGCCGAAACTTCTCGACGTACCAGACGCAAAAAAGCCCGACCACACGGCCGGGCCTTTTTGACTCATGTTGGCTGCTCTTACGGACAGGTTGTCGTGAAAGTATTCGGCAGCTGCGCGATGACGACCCCCCGCGCGGTCGCTCCAACCAGCACCAGCTGGCCACTCGGTCTCAGCGCAGCGGTGATTGGACCGACGATCGGGTCCTTGATCGGAATCGTGCCGACTCTCTGGTAGCAATTGGTATCGTAGATCTCGATCAACGGCTCCGACGACGCCGCGAATGCGAGGCGGGTGTTGAGCGGGAACGAGTTGATGCCCGTGTTCTGCGGATGGAAGTCGAGACCAGCGTTGGTGACCGTCGTCCCCAGCACACCCATGAGTCTGAGCGCGCTGTTGAGAATGTAGGTCGAGTCAGCGCGGATTGCCGCCAACGAGCCATCGAAATTGACCGCCACGCCGTTCATCGTCGACGATGTGTTGGCGATGAAGTCCGTGACGTCCTGGGGCTGAGATACACCTTTGTCGATCCACCAGAAGGTTGGATCAAACCCTCTGTTGACGTCGAACATCATGGCGCGGCTGTTGACAACGCTGCCGCCCTCACCGAAAACCGACCGCTGGAAGCTGCCGGAGTTGCGGACGAAGGTGGTATCGCGGAACGCCAGCCTATCGATGGTGACGACAGTCGCTGCGAGAGTCACCGGATCGATGAACGGTACCAGCGTCGCCGAGTCGACGCCGTTGGCGTCGAATCGTACGATCTCGAGCGAGTCTCCGCGAGCTCCGGCCTGGCCGATCGCCTGCTCGAAGAAGAAATGCGAGGTACTGCTGTCGGTTTTCCCGGCAGCGGTTACGCCCTTGGTCAGATTTTCCCAACGGAGCGAACCGTTGCGGCTCGAGAATGGTGCGGACTGCCCAGCCGTCGGAGTCGTCGAGTAGGTGAGGATCACGTCCGTGCACACTCCGCCCGACTCGTGACAGGTCGCGCCAAGGTACTGCGGCCGGTCGCTGAAGTCGTACTTCGTGCGCACACGGATCGGCAGACCACTAGTCGCCGACGTAGTTGTGGTAATGGTGTAGACGATGATGTTCGGCAGCATGTAGCGGAATACTTCTAATCCACTGCCGCTGGCGCCGGCATCCAGGTCCACGTAACTGATCTGAGTGCCGCCGGAATTGGCGACGAGAAGCGTGTCACCCTTGGTGCCGTTGCGATCGCGCGGCCAGGCCGTGATGCCCCACGGACGTGAGCCGACGATGACCGGCGCCTTGAACGACGAGTCACCGAGGTTGAAGACTTCGACCTCGTTCCTCGCGATGTTGGTCATGTACAGGCGATCCTTGCCCGGGTGATACACGGCGTCGGCGACCTGACCACCAAGCGGCAGTACGCGCGTCACGCCGGCAACTACGGTCACGGTATCGATACGATCCGCGCCGCTGGCGAGCTTCGCGTACGCTCTGACGCCGTTCGAATTCCGCCCGAACACCTGGATATAGGCGGTGGTGGGGAATGTCGTGTACGGCAGTCGCATCTGGAACGTGTGCGGCTGGAAGGTCAATTGGCCGTTCGACACGAATGTCGCC
>JBKPDS010000031.1:0-9505 GCA_046727995.1 Gemmatimonadota bacterium | reverse complement strand
GGAATCTCCATCGCCTGGTCGGTGAGCGAGCATCTGCACAACGTGGTGCGCTGCAAAACGATCTTCGCGACACACTATCACGAGCTGACCCAGCTGGCCGATAGTTTAGTAGCAGTTCGAAACTATAACGTGCAGGTGCGTGAGATTGGAGATCAAGTCCTCTTTCTCCATCGACTGCAGGCGGGCGGTGCCGATCGGTCGTACGGAATTGAAGTGGGAAGGCTTGCCGGGCTGCCGCCGGCGGTGCTGGCGCGAGCTCAGGAGCTTCTGCGGCTACTGGAAGCGGAACAGATCGTGCCGCGATCAGGACGCGCTCCCACCGCGCCTGCCGGCAACACCAGTGACCAGCTCGCTCTGTTTGGGGTGATGGCACATCCTGTGGTGCAACAACTGAGAAATGTGGAACCGAACAAAATGACGCCAATTCAAGCGCTGGAAATGCTTGCCCGACTCGTCGATGAAGTCAGGCGGGAAGAGGGGACGGTCTGAGGATGCGGGCACGGCTTACTCGGTCGCTCACGCTTGCCGTGGTGGTCTTCGTTATCCCGGCGTGCAAGAAAGGAGAGGGTTCAGGACTACCCTTTCAGACCGTCGGTCGACAGCCGGATGTTGCGCCGGTGATGCTGAACAAGGAGTTGCCGTTTCGGTATCCTCCTGCCCTGTATGCGCAGAAAGTCCAGGGGAACGTCACTCTCAGAATTTTCATCGACAGCAACGGGGCAATCGTTCCCGACTCGACCCGTATTGCCGAGACCTCGGGCTTCACTGCGCTGGACTCGGCGGCGATGAAAGGATCGCGCGAGCTCAAGTTCGAGCCGGCAAAGACAATGGGCCAGCCGGTGCCGGTGTCGATTCTACTACCGGTCTACTTCAGGCATCCCGATGCGCCGCCACTTGCTGGCGACTCGATCATCAAGCGTGATTCCACGGCGGCGAGTGCCACTGTCAAGCCGGACACGGTAAAGGCAGAGCCGCCAAAGGAGCCGGCGCGCAAGAAGGCTACTACCACCAAGCGCAGAACTCGCTGATGAAAAACGAGCGGAACCGCCTGCCTTACGAAAGTGTGCTCGACACAATCGGGTGGACGCCGCTCATCAAGCTGAACCACGTCACCCGCGGGATTCGGACGCCCGTGTTCGCGAAAGCCGAGTTCTTCAACCCTGGCGGGTCGGTCAAAGATCGAATCGGTCTGCCGATCATCGAGCGCGCGGAACGGGATGGAAAGCTGAAGCCCGGTGGCACAATCGTCGAAGGCACCAGCGGGAATACGGGGGTGGGACTCGCTATCGCTGCGGCTCTCCGGGGATACAGGTGCATCTTCACGATGCCGGACAAGATGTCCCAGGAAAAAGTTCGGCTCCTCAAGGCATTCGGTGCCGAAGTGATCGTGACGCCGACGGCCGTTCCGCCAGATCACCCCGACAACTACGTGATGATGGCAAAGCGGATTGCAGAGGAGACCCCCAATGCGATTCTGGCCGATCAGTTCTACAACGATGCCAATCCGGAAGCGCACTATGCGACAACTGGCCCCGAGATCTGGCAGCAGACCAGCGGCAAGATCACGCACTTTGTCGGGTCTGCAGGCACTGGCGGAACTCTCACCGGGGTCGGTCGCTACCTCAAGGAACGAAACAAGAAGGTCCGTGTGATTGCAGGTGACCCAGCCGGCTCGATACTGGCTGAATACTGGCGCAGCAAGGGGAAGAACAAGATCGAGGGCACTCCCTACAAGGTGGAAGGGATCGGGCAGGATAAGCTCCCCGGTACGCTCGACATGAGTTGCATCGACGAGTACTACACCGTGAGCGACAAGGAATCGTTCGCGATGGCGAGGAGGCTCACGCGCGAGGAAGGATTGTTCGTCGGCGGCTCGTCGGGGCTGATCACATCGGTCGCGCTGAAGATCGCGCGTGAGCTGGATGATCCCAACGCGCTGGTAGTGACGATTCTGTGTGATACCGGTGAGCGCTATCTGTCCAAGCTTTACAGCGACGAGTGGATGCGTGAGAACCAGATGCTCGACGCACCGCGTGTCGCGCTCCACAGCGTGCTGGGCAGAAAGAATGGTGGAGCACCCGCCGTGGTAAGTGTGGCGCCCGGTGCGACGGTTCGTCAGGCAATCGGACTCATGGCTTTACACGATGTCTCGCAGCTGCCGGTGATGGACGGCGCAAATTGCGTGGGGTCGGTCAGCGACTGGTCGCTCTCGCAAAAGAGTCTCGAGAATCCGAAGCTGCTGGATACCACGGTCAGCGAGATAATGGATTCGCCGTTCCCGATGGTGGCATCCGATCAGCCGGTCGACAGCGTGGTGAAACTGCTGTCGAAGGCAAATCCGGCGGTGCTGGTGCAGGAGCACGGGGTCGTACAGGGGATCGTCACGCGGTCCGACATGCTGCACTTCATGATGTCGCGATAAACAGGAAACAACGGTCGAAAATGAAAATTACGGTACTCATGGGTGGGACATCCTCTGAGCGCAACGTCTCGCTCGCGTCGGGGATCAGGATCGTCCAGGCCCTGCGCAGTCGCGGACATGATGTGATTCCGATGGATCCGGCGCGGGGAGTGATAAGCGCCGGCGAAGAACGTGAGCTCAGCACCGGAAAGGTCGGCACCGAGCCGCCTTCGCTCGAATCGTTGTCGAAGTTCGCCGAGGGAACGTTTCTCCCGAATCTCACCGGAATGACGGAGATCAAAGGAGCCGAGGTGGTATTCCTGGCGCTTCACGGAGGTCAGGGGGAGGACGGGACTATCCAGGCCCTGCTCGACATGGCGCACGTCAAGTACACGGGGAGCGGGCTTCTGTCCAGTGCTCTGGCGATGGACAAGGATCTTTCGAAGAAGCTTTTCCGTACGGAAGGAGTGAAAACGGCGGACTGGCTAATGGCGCCTGTGACAACGGAACAGGTCGAGGGAATTCTTGGCCTTCCGGTGGTGGTGAAGCCGTCGAAGCAAGGATCGACGGTGGGCCTTTCAGTCGTGAAGAAAAGAGCGGATCTCGCCGCGGCAATCGAAGAGGCGGGCAAGTATGACGACGAAGTAATGGTCGAGCAGTTCGTGCCCGGGCGCGAGCTAACGGTAGGGGTTCTGGGCGACGTCGCCCTGCCGGTGGGCGAGATCATTCCCAAGCACGAGATCTACGATTACGAGTGCAAGTACACGGCGGGCATGGCGAGGGAGGAGTTCCCCGCCAAGCTGTCGAAGGAAGCAACCGAGAAGGTGCAGCAGCAGGCACTCCTCGCATTCAGGGCGCTCAAGCTGCGCGGGTACGCGCGGATAGATTTCAGACTTACGTCTGAAGGTGAGTTCTACTGTCTCGAGGCAAACACGTTGCCCGGGATGACCGAGCTCAGTCTGATACCACAAGGGGCCGCTGCAATGGGAATAAGCTTTCCCGAGCTGTGTGAGCGAATCGTTAGGCTCGCACTGGGGTAGGCTCCCTGAGGAACCCGGCAGGGCGTGCTGGGTCTTAGGATGTAGCTCTCTTAGTCGCAGGTCAGCATGAGCGAGATGTACGACGCACCCCAATCCCCGCGAATAACCCGCGCTGTTCAGTGGCTGCTTGCCCTGAACATAGGGGTGTATTTCCTCCAGCTCACGCTATTCGGGTCCGATGCGGTCTACTCGGCACTGGCGCTCGACCCGGCGCGGTTCCCGACTGCTTGGTGGACGGTTGGGACCTATATGTTCGTCCATGCGTGGCTGGCGCATCTCGCGTTCAACATGTTCACGCTCTGGATGTTCGGTCCGCGGCTGGAGCAGGAGTGGGGGACCCGTAACTTCGTTCAGTTCTACCTGTGGTGCGGACTGGGCGGTGCAATCGGCCATCTGCTGCTTGCACAGCACTCGGCGGTCATCGGAGCGTCGGGGGCAATAAGCGGAGTGCTGGTGGCGTATGCGCTGCGTTGGCCGGATGAAGAGGTCTATCTCTTCGGCGTAATTCCGATGAAGTCGCGGTGGCTCGTGGCAGCACTGCTGGCGATGAACATCATCTTCGCACTTTCACCGAGCTCGCGGATCGACTGGACGGCGCACGTCGGTGGAATGGCTTTCGGCTGGATCTTCCTCAAGCTGTACTCGGTGGGCGGAATCAACCGGGTGAGGGGCTGGGTGTCGTCGATTCCGGATGAATCGGAAGACATGCCCCGCGCCGTCCCGAGAAACCGTGGGCCGATGCGCGACCGAGGGGGAGGGGGAAGCGTCGATGAAGTGGTCGCGCGCAGCAACGCGATCGTACTGCGGGAAAGCAAGTCGCTGCAACACGTGCCGAAACAAGAAACGCCGAAGGAGTATGCAGCGAAAGTGAATCGCGTGCTCGACAAGATCTCGCAACAAGGGATTGCGAGTCTGACGCGAGATGAGCGTCGGCTGCTCGAAGAGATGTCGAGAAAGCTTCGCGATCAATAAACCCGCTGCCTGCTGATCGCAATCGGCATAGCTGCCAGCTTTTAAAATCAACAGAACACTACCGGCTACCTGCTGATCGCTGCCTGCGGATGGCTGCCGGCAATGTCAACTGCATTGAATCGCGCATCCTGAGGGTGCATCGTTCGGGGATGCCTAAACCAGAACTCCTAGAGACGTTTGACAACCCGTATGCGAACAGGGACTACGAGATACACATGGATTGCTCGGAGTTCACCTCCCTTTGTCCGCTCGGCGGGGTCGAGAGTGATGCAGCGGAGCTGGAGTTATTGAAAGGTGGCGCGCCGGACTTCGGTACGATCCGCATTACCTATGTGCCGGCGAAGAAATGCATCGAGCTCAAGAGTCTCAAGCTTTATTTGTGGAGCTTCCGCAATGACGGAATCTTCTACGAGCGCGCAGTCAACCGAATACTCGACGATCTCGTTAGCAGCTGCTCGCCAAAGTGGATGAGAGTGGTTGGTGACTTCAACACTCGTGGCGGCATCAAATCGGTGATCACGGCCATTCATGGAACGGCGCCGCCACGCTGAGTGGACCGGAAAAGAGTAGTGGTAGCAGTTTTGCACGACTCTTTCCTGGTCCCATCGCGAGCTGACCATGTCATCCACTCCTCCCACACCGCCGGATCCGCTTCAGAACCTACTCGAGGACGCCGAAAGCGAGCTGCGGCGCAGGCTCGAAGAAGCCTGTGAAGCGGAGGCGCATGGTTTGTCGACTGAATCGACTGAGGAAATCCGCCAGCTCGAGGACAATCTTCTCGCTGCCGCAATGGCGGCAAAACAAACCATCGCCGTGCGCCGGCACATGAAGCGCCGCGGATACGCAGAGCGTGAGCGGCCCATCACAGTTGATCGGGCGGCAGACGGCGATGCGAGGTCGGATGCGCTGAAGAAAGAACAATCTGAATCGGAAGGGAGCGCCACGACGGGCGTTCGCGAATTTATCGATAGTACTGGCCAGCGTTGGCGCGCATGGCTGGTAGTGCCTGGTCAGAGCAAGTCCCATTCGAGCGGGCGACGATTTCTTGGCGATTTTCAAAATGGCTGGATCTGCTTCGAGGGATTAGGCAATTCAGCGCGCCGCCGGTTGCCTTATCGTCAGGCAAGTTGGCCAAACATCACCGATGACGAACTCCGAGGTCTGGTAGAGCAAGCGATCGACGCACCGATACGCGTGACAAAGCACCACGAGAAGCGCTGATCGGCTGTTGATTCAAAGATCGCGATTCGCTTAATTGTGCTGTCCAAGCTGCTCATATGCGGCTAGGTAGCTCAGTTGGTAGAGCAGCGGACTGAAAATCCGCGTGTCGGCGGTTCGATTCCGTCCCTAGCCATTCCCTCGAAAACTTCGCTAATAAAAACGGCAGCTAGGGCTGCCGTTTTTTTTATCGATCGATTGAGTGAACTCGGTTACGATCCTCCACCGAGGGTTGAAGCGAGGCCGCTTACCAATGTTGCCTCTCGCTCGACAGCGGCAGCAGCACGCGCAATCTCCCGATCTGCGTCCTGCCACTGGCCCTGCTCGATTGCTTCGCGCACGGCGGGGATGGTTTTCACACCGTAGCCGGTGTAGAACCCTGGCGCGTAGAGCATATGGACATACCAGGGTCTGTTCCTGAGACCTTCCGTCGAAGTCAGCGCGCGCTCCGCCTGGACAAGCCGGTCGTTGACGGCCTTGGCATTTGCCACATGTCCCTCGCTTACTGCGCGACCGTACGCCTTCTCGTAACGCGACGCCGCATGACTCAAAGAATCCAGTGCATTCAGCAACGGCGCGAAGTTGAGCTGTGGTGCGGGTTGCTGATGCTGCGGCGCCGTAATGGGGTCGCGGGGATCACTCGTAAACTTGAACACTCCGTCATCGATCTCTCGATTGCGCTCGGCGATCTGATCGGCACGCTGGTCACGGAGTGACTGAAGATCTTTCACGTAAGTCTGGATGGTTTCCGCGAGATTGGTGAAGGCGAAGGGAAGGAGATCGGCGTTGGCGAGCCGAAGCACGGCGAGTCCACTGGCGTGTGCCAGCGCGCGCCCGTACACGAACGACGAATCGCTGAAGTGCATGAACCAGTAGAAATCGTCGTAGATCGAGTGGTAAATCCCGCCGTCGTCCTCACCGCCGTAGCCAAGGTTGAGAGAGGCAACACCGACGTGATCGATGAACGATGAGTAATCGGATCCGGATCCGAGAGCACCGATGCGCAGGTCTTCGCGCTCGCGGGCGTCACGGCGACTCTCGGGTGAGCCGTTCAGAATTCTCGTCGCTTGCACTCTTTTCCAGGAGCTGACGCCAGATTCAGGATCCGGCACATCCATGGCGACACCGTTGATGAATTTCTCGAGGGAGTGCGAGCCCTCCACACCGAGGTAGCCTCTGCTATTGGTGTCGCTGTTCAAGTAAGCAACAGCGTGCGCTCTCAACTCGTCGGCGTGTGCCTCGACCCACTCGGTTGACCCGAGAAGCCCCGGCTCTTCGCCATCCCAGGCGGCGTAGATAATGGTGCGCTTCGGACGCCAGCCCTGTTTGTACAATGCTCCGAGAGCACGGGCTTCTTCCAGCTCCGCGACGAGTCCGGAGATCGGATCCTGTGCGCCGTTCACCCATGCGTCGTGGTGATTGCCGCGGATCACCCACTGGTCTGCTTCAGTAGTGCCGGGCAAGCGGGCGATGACATCGTAAAGAGTTTTGAGGCTCCAATCGGATTTGACCTTGAGATGAACGCGCGCTGGCCCGGCGCCGAGTCGATAGGTGATGGGCAACCCGCCACGCCAGGAAGCGGGGACGACCGGCCCTCCAAGAGCTGCAAGCAGCGGTTGTGCATCACCGTATGAAATGGGCAACACCGGGATCTTGGTGATCGTCCGCGCATCCGACACGGCTAAACGCTTTGCTGATTTGGTGGCGCCGACGCCGGGAGTGAGCGGATCTCCGGGATAAATTGGCATGTCAGCGACGGAACCCCGCTGAACCCCCTGGGCTGGACGCATCGGTCCGTTCGGAAAAACATCACCACCGGCGTAACCATCGTCGCGCGGATCCGAGTAAATCAGGCAGCCGATGGCGCCGTGCTCGGCGGCGACCTTTGGCTTGATGCCGCGCCATGATCCGCCGTACTTCGCAATTACGATCGCGCCTTTAACGGAAACGCCGCGCTGTTCGAGCTCCTCGTAGTCGGCGGGCACGCCGTAGTTGACGAAGACGAGTGGGCCGGTGACGTCACCGTCGATGGAGTAAGCGTTATAGGACGGCAGCTGCTCGGCCTGTTGATTCGATGTGGGATCGCCGGGAAGTGCCGTCTCCTGGAGCTTGGCTTTGAAAGTCGTTGGAGCCACTAACTCGACGACGCGCTCGACCGGAGTCGGGAAGAGGACATCGAAGTTCTCGATGTGGGCGTCCCAGCCGTATGACTTGAACTGCTCGAGAATCCACTCGGCATTTTCCTTGTCATAAGGGGATCCGACGTGATGCGGGCGCGCGCTGAGCCGTCGCATTGCTTCCCGCATATGGGCAGGATCGGGCATCGTCTTGAAGCGGGCCTCGAGATCGCGCTCGGCCTGGACCGATTGCGGGAAAAAGCCGCGCAATGATGTGTCGGCAGGAGCAGCGGCGAGGAGCAGACTTGTTGCAGAAATGAGGACGGGTGACAACAGCGCGCGCATCAAATTCTCCGCGGTGGGAATGACACTGACGGATAAACAAAAGGGGCGCTGAAATGTACTCAGCGCCCTTTTCTCTAGTTATGCGTGTTTGACCTTGGGGGCTGGTCGCACGGGGTGGCGGCGTTGCTGCTGGGAGGTATCGCGGGTCTGGCCCTCGAGTGGTATCCACCGCTCGGCCCAGTTGGCGATTTCGCGAAGCGCGTCCTGGAGCTCACGTCCCTTTTTCGTCAGCTCGTACTCAACCTTTACGGGAGTCTCGGGGATGACGGCGCGCAGGACGAGTCCCTCGGCTTCGAGTGAGCGAAGTCTTTCGGACAGCATGCGGTCAGTGATGTCAGGGACGGCCGCCTTGATCGACGCATACCTGGTCTTCCCCTGGAGAAGGGTCTGCAGGATGGCACCAGTCCAGCGGCTACCGATGAGCTCGATAGCGCGGTGAAAGCGACTGCAAACGTGGGAGATTTGAGGCGAATCGGTCATCAGAGAAATCTAGGGTATTTAGTCCTTGACACAAGTAACTTACTAAAATATATTAGCCAATCATTAGTAAGTCCAGTGAAGCTAGCCCTTCCGGAGCCAGCTGAACAGACCAGACCATTGGAGTAAAGAGATGACTGCAGTACAGACGGCTCCCGAAACGGGGAGCAAGACGACGTGGAAGCTCGATCCTGCGCACACGCTGGTGGAGTTTTCCGCCAAGCACTTGATGATCTCGACGGTGAAGGGCCGATTCACCGACGTCGAGGGAACTATTTACGCGGACGAGAAAGATATGGAGAACTCCTCGGTGGACGTGACGCTCAAAGCAGCGAGCATCGATAGCCGCACAGAAATGCGGGACAACCATTTGCGTTCGGCGGATTTTCTCGACGTGGAGAACTTCCCGGCGATCACGTTCAAGAGTACAGGAATCGAGGGTGATAGAAGCGAGTTCAAGCTGACCGGCGATCTCACCATTCGTGGCGTGACACGGCCGATCACGCTGGATGTGACATTCGAGGGCCAGACCAAGGATCCATGGGGTGGCGAGCGCGTTGGGTTTAGTGCGAAGGGGAAGCTCGATCGTCGCGACTTCGGCCTGACCTGGAATGTTCTACTGGAGACTGGCGGACTTACCGTCGGAAATGAGATCAAGGTCAATATCGAGCTCGAAGCAATCAAGGCAGCGTAAGCGTACAGTAAGAGTCTAACAAGCAGGTGCACTTTACCAGTGCACCTGCTTTGCATTTGCGGGGTACTTACGAGCCGTGCGATTCGCCTATCTGGTCGTTGGAGCCCTGATTGGGGCAGTTCCCGCAAGCGCTAGGAGCCAGTCGGGCGTTAAATCTTTATCGAACGACACGGCTGCGCGAAATGTGTTCATTGTCGCGCATCAGGATGACTGGCAGCTCTTGATGGGCGATGTCGTCGCG
>JBKPDS010000030.1:0-17788 GCA_046727995.1 Gemmatimonadota bacterium | reverse complement strand
CTCGGCGGCGCTGAGATCGGCGAGCGGTGCTCGCTTGGGCAGAACGTCGTCGTCATGAACGGCGTCCGGATCGGCAACAACGTCAAGATTCAGAACAACGTCTCGGTCTACGAGGGTGTCGAGCTGGAGGACGATGTGTTTTGCGGGCCGTCGATGGTCTTCACCAACGTCGTCAACCCCCGATCCCACGTGTCCCGCAAGAAAGAGTACAAGCGGACGCTGGTACGGCGCGGAGCGACCATTGGCGCCAACGCGACGGTACTCTGTGGCATCACGCTCGATGAGTATGCATTCATCGGAGCGGGAAGCGTCGTCACCAAAGACGTCGGCGCTTACGCGCTCATGGTCGGCGTGCCGGCGAAGCGCGTTGGCTGGATGTGTCAGTGCGGAGAGCGTCTGCCCGACAAGAATCCCGAGGTCTGCGAGGTCTGCGGCACGCGCTACAAGCTGGAAGGCGATCGATTGAGGAGAGTCGCGAAGTGAGCTCGGAGAAGACGTTCCGGATCGCGCTCGTTGGCTGCGGCAGGATCAGCAAGAACCACTTCGAGGCAATAGACCAGATCGACGGGTTGGAGTTGGTCGCCGTTTGCGACACCGATCCCGAGCGCGCGGCGCAGGCGGGCGCGCAGTGGAACGTCCCTCATTTCACTTCCTATGAGAAGATGCTGAAGGACGCCAAGGCCGACGTCGTCACCATCGCGACGCCGTCGGGTCTGCACGCGGACCAGGGAGTGGAAGCGGCGCAGACGGGGAAGCACGTGGTGATGGAGAAGCCGATGGCGATCTCGCTGACCGGAGCCGACGCGCTGGTGCACGCCTGCGACAAGGCGGGAGTCCAGCTCTTCGTCGTCAAACAAAATCGTCTCAACCCACCCATTCAGCTGCTGAAGCACGCCATCGATCGGAACCGCTTCGGAAGGATATACCTGGCGAGTTGCACCGTGCATTGGGCGCGTCCGCAGGAGTACTACGACCAGGCGCCGTGGCGCGGGACGTGGGAATTCGACGGCGGCGCCTTCATGAATCAGGCGTCGCATTACGTCGATCTGATTCAGTGGCTGGTGGGCCCGGTCGAAAGCGTGATGGCAAAGACGGCGACACTGGCCCGCCGCATCGAGACGGAAGATTCAGGGGTCGCCATTCTGAAATTCCGCAACGGCGCGCTGGGGTCGATCGAAGTCACGATGCTCACGTACCCGCGCAACCTCGAGGGCTCGATCACCATCCTCGGCGAAAAAGGCTCGGTCAAGATCGGCGGCACCGCGGTGAACAAAGTCGAGACCTGGCAATTCGCCGAATACGACGACGATGATAAGCGGATCCTGGAGGCGGATACGAATCCGCCCAACGTCTACGGTCTTGGGCACCAGGGCTACTACCGAAACGTGCTGGCAGTGCTGCGGGGTGAGGCGAAGCCCGACACCGACGGCCGGGCAGGGCGGAAGTCGCTGGAGCTTATCCTCGGGATATACGAGTCCGCCAAGACCGGGCGCGAGGTTCCGCTGCCACTCCGGGCGCAAGTCTGAGCCTTAACCGTATATCTTTAACAACTTCCACCTTTTCTGATATCACAGCGCAGCAGATGGCAGTACCACTTCTCGATCTAAAAGCACAGCACGCTACGATACGCGACTCCGTCATCAATGCGATGGCGAAGGTCGTCGACGATCAGGCTTTCATTCTCGGCGAACCGGTGGAGCGCTTGGAGCGTGAAGTCGCGCAGCTCTCGCACACCACCCACGCCATCGGCGTCGCCAATGGGACGGACGCGATCCTGCTGTCGCTGCGTGCACTGAATGTTGGCCGGGGCGACGAAGTCCTGACGACGCCGTTCACGTTCTTCGCCACCGCCGGAGCGCCGCACAACGTTGGCGCAAAGGTCGTGTTCGCCGATATCGATCCCGACACCTTCAACATCTCCACCGAGGCAATTGCAGCCGCGATCAAGCCATCGACGAAGGCAATAATTCCAGTCGACCTGTTTGGACAGATGGCGCCGATCGAATCGATCGTGGACGCCGCGGGCGACATTCCTGTCATCGAGGACGCGGCGCAGGCCATTGGCGCTCGCCGCAAGATCGATGGCAAGTGGGTGATGGCCGGTGAGGCCGCAACCATCGGAACCTTCAGCTTCTTTCCTTCGAAGAATCTGGGTGGCTACGGCGATGGCGGGATGGTCGTCACGCAAAGCGACGAGATCGCCACGCGGATCAGAAGGCTCCGCGTGCACGGGGGGATGAAGACCTACTACCACGAAGAGGTCGGGTACAATAGTCGTCTGGACTCTCTCCAGGCCGCGGTCTTGTCGGCGAAGATGGTGAACCTGGCGACGTGGAGCGCGGCACGCCGGAAGAACGCCGCTTACTACAACGCTGCGTTTGCCGATCTCGATGACGTGCGTACACCGACGGTCGATCCCGCCAACGAGTCCATCTACAACCAGTACACCCTGCGGGTCGCCAAGCGCGACGGTTTGCAGGGTCATCTGCGCGACAAGGAAATCGGCTCCGCCATTTACTATCCGCTGTCGCTGCACCTCCAGCCCTGCTTCGAGTATCTGGGATACAAGCGGGGCGCGTTCCCGGAAAGCGAGAGAGCGACGCAGGAAGTGATCTCCCTGCCGGTTTATCCCGAGCTCAAACAGTCACAACTCGACGAAGTCATAGACGCCGTGCGCAGTTTTTACGGCCGCTGATAAAACAAACTCACCGAAAGAGTCCAACGTGCAACTCAAGGATCAGCTGTTATCCAAGATCGAAAACAGAACGGCGTGTATCGGTGTAGTCGGCCTGGGATACGTCGGGCTGCCGCTGGCGCTTGAATTCGCGAGAGCCGGATTCAAGGTGATCGGATACGATGTCAGCGAGCGGGTCGTGAACTCGCTGATGCAGGGCAAGTCCCACATTCAGGACGTGCCGAGCGCGGAGCTCGCGCGATTGGTGAAGTCGGGAAAGTTCGAGGCAACGACCGACGAATCGAGAATGCAGGAGATGGACGCTGTCTCGATCGCGGTGCCGACGCCGCTGGCCAAGACCCGCGATCCTGACATGGGGTACGTAATTGCCGCCACCGACGCGGTTGGCCGGAACTGCCGGCCAGGTGTAGTGGTTGTCCTCGAGAGCACGACCTATCCGGGCACTACCCGCGAGCTCCTGCAGCCGAAGCTGGAGGCGGCGGGGCTTACCGTCGGCGAAGATGTCTTCCTGGCGTTCAGTCCAGAGCGCGTCGATCCCGGCAATCCGACCTGGAATACAAAGAATACTCCGAAGATCGTCGGAGGCATCACGCCCGCCTGCACCGAGGTCGCGACCGCGCTTTACGCGACGTGTCTGGAAACGATGGTTCCTGTCTCGAGCACAGAGACGGCGGAGCTGGTCAAGCTGCTGGAGAACACCTTCCGCTCGGTCAACATCGGCCTCGTCAATGAGATGGCGATCGTCTGCGACAAGCTCGGCGTCAACATCTGGGAAGTGATCGACGCGGCGGCGACGAAGCCGTTCGGCTTCATGAAGTTCACTCCCGGTCCGGGCATCGGCGGACACTGCATTCCACTCGATCCGCACTATCTCGCCTGGAAGATGAGAACGCTGAACTACAAGACGCGCTTCATCGATCTGGCGAGCGAGATCAACAGCGAGATGCCGGCGGTGGTGGTGCGCAAGGTCGCGCAGGCCTTGAACGAGGAGAAGAAAGCCGTCAACGGCAGCCGGGTGCTGGTGCTCGGAGTCGCCTACAAGAAAGACATCGACGACATGCGGGAGAGTCCGGCCCTCGACGTGATCCGCCTGCTTGAGCAGCAGGGAGCCGACGTGCACTACCACGACCCGTACGTGGCGAAATATCGGGAGGACGGTCACGAGCACACGAGCGTCCCGCTCACCGACGACGAGATCTCCACCGCCGACGCGGTAGTGATCGTGACTGATCACACCAAGGTCGATTACCAGCGGGTGGTGCAGCTGGCGAAGGTCGTCGTCGACACCAGAAACGCGACGGCGAAGCTGGCCAAGGGTAAGGGGCGCATCGTCTCGCTCGCCTCGCCCAGCTCATACGCGACAGCGTAACTAATCGGCGTGAACATCTCAGTCATTGGTACCGGCTACGTTGGACTCGTAGTCGGCGCCTGCTTCGCGGAAACGGGCAACACCGTCTGTTGCGTCGATGTCGATCGCGCCAAGATCGAGCGACTCAAGCGCGGCGAGCTACCGATCTATGAGCCGGGGCTCGAATCCCTGGTCGAGCGGAATCAGAAAGAAGGGCGACTGTCGTTTACCACCGAGCTGCCGGACGCGGTTGCAGCGGCCGAGGTCGTCATCATCGCCGTCGGCACGCCTTCGGGTGAGGACGGATCGGCGGATCTCCAGCACGTGCTGGCTGTTGCCGCCGTCGTCGGCCGCCACATGGCGCGAGAGACCGTCGTCGTCGTGAAGTCGACTGTTCCGGTAGGCAGCTCCTCCCGAATTGCCACGGCAGTGGCCGGCCAGGCGAAGTTTCCGTTTCACATCTGCAGCAATCCGGAATTTCTGAAGGAAGGCGACGCGGTCGAGGATTTCATGCGACCCGATCGCGTGATCCTCGGCGTGGAGTCGGCGCACGCGCGCCGGGTGATGAGCGAGCTCTACGCGCCGTTCGTGCGGACGGGCAAACCGATCATCGTCATGGACATCTCCTCGGCGGAGATGACCAAGTACGCGGCGAACGGGATGCTGGCGACGCGCATCTCGTTCATGAACGAGATCGCCAATCTGTGCGACAAGCTCGGTGCCAACGTCGACATGGTGAGAAGGGGAATCGGCAGCGACTCACGGATTGGCTCGTCGTTTCTCTTTCCCGGTCCGGGGTACGGCGGCTCGTGTTTCCCCAAGGACGTCAAGGCGCTGGTGAAGATGGGAGCTGAAAACTCGGTTGCTCTCGATGTGCTGGCGGCGGTAGAGTCGGCAAACGAGCGACAGAAGCGTCTGCTCGTGCAAAAGCTTCGCTGTGCGCTGGAGAACGAGCTCGAAGGTCGTCGCGTTGCGCTGTGGGGGCTCGCCTTCAAGGCCGGCACTGACGACATGCGCGAAGCGCCGTCGATCACTCTGATCGAAGAGCTGCTCGAGGAAGGTGTTTCGATCTGCGCGCATGATCCGGCGGCGATCGAGCATGCCCGGGGTTTGCTGGGCAACCGAATAGATTTTGCAGAGACTAACTATGAGGCGCTCGTTGGCGCGGACGCGCTGGTAGTTGTCACTGACTGGAACGAGTATCGCCACCCCGATTTCGAGCGGGTGAAGCGGACGCTCAGGCAGCCGGTCATCGTCGATGGCAGGAATCTTTACGACGTCGAGAAGATGCGGGAGCTGGGCGTGCGATACCACTCGATCGGACGCCCATCCGCATGAACCCGCTCACCCGCAGAGGGTAATACCATACGGATGTTCAAGTCGAAGACATTATTGCTGGCCCTGCTGCTCGCGGCACCGCTGGCGTGCAAGCCACCTTTCGATCCCAAGATTTACACTTCCAGCGACAAGCTCTTCCAGGTCGCGATGGCGGAGTACAAGGCGAGACGCTACGACAACGCAGCCAAGGCATTCGAGAAGCTGACACTCGATCTGTCGGCGCGTGATCCGAGGCTGCCGCTATCCTACTACTATCTCGCCCAGTCTCAGACGAAGAACGGCGAGTACCTGCTGGCGGCGGGAACCTACAACCGGCTGATCGACGCGTTCCCGCAGGACACGCTGGTCGACGATGCCTTTTACCTGTCGGGGAAGGCTTACGAGCACGAGTGGAGAGCGCCACAGCTCGACGCCACATACGGCAAATCGGCGCAAGCGGCGTTCGAGGCAGTTCTCTCGACGTATCCGGATTCCCCTTATGCAGCTCGCTCGAAAACAGAGCTGGACAAACTCGATGAATGGTTCGCGGAGAAGGACTACGACACCGGCTATCTCTACCTGAAGAGAAAAGCTTTTGATTCGGCGATCATTTACTTCAAGGACGTGATTCGTCTCCATCCGCGCGCCAGGAAGACGCGCGACGCCTACCTCAGGCTCCTCGAAGCATATCGCTCCATCAAATACACCGAGGACGCGCGGGACCTTTGCAACGACATGCGGAAGGCGTATCCGAATGACCGTGAAGTGCTGGAGCGATGCGGTCCCGCGCCGGTGACGCCGGCGACGCCGGCGACGTAGCCAGTGCGGATCGGCGTCTTCGGTGGCACGTTCGATCCTCCCCACGTCGGGCACCTCCTGCTGGCCGCCGACGCCCGTGACGCCCTGAATCTCGATCGTCTTATTTTCGTTCCCACCGCTGTGCAGCCCTTGAAGGTCGAGACTCCGGCGGTGGCATCGGCGCGGGACCGACTGGAGATGGTCAGGCTGGTGGTTGCCGACGACGCCAATTACCAGGTAGACGAGACGGAAATTGACCGCAAAGGGTTATCTTACACGGTCGATACGCTGGAGCATTTGTCGGCACGGTATCCGGGTGCCGAGATCTTTCTTCTGCTGGGCCAGGACGCGCATGAGAGCTTTGGGCAATGGAAGAATCCCGGGCGCATCCTCGAGCTCGCGACTCTGGCAGTGATGCAGAGATCACGTTCGCAAGGGGACCGTGCGAGTGCTTCGGCGAAAGGTGTCGTCACCGTTTCGACGCGGCGCGTCGATGTTTCGTCCACGGAGATCCGCGAACGGCTCCGCGCCGGAAAATCGATCAAGGGATTCGTGCCGGAAAGCGTGGAACGGTTCATCCATGCGCGCGGACTTTATCGTTGAGGCGGAGAGTATCGCCTGAGGAATATCAGTAAATGGCGTTGACAGGGTTGTTGAGCGGTGTGTTCGGTACTCGCCACGATCGTGAGCGCAAGCGCGTTCAGCCGATCGTCGACGAGGTCAACGAGCATTACGCCCGACTCCAGACGGTTTCCGAGGAAGAGCTCCAATCACAAACGGCGAGATTCCGCGCGCGCATTAGTGAGGTCACCAGTGCGCTGGAAGGCCGGATCGCCGAGCTGAAGGAACGCAAGCGCCAGACATCCGATCCCGCCGCGCGCGATGCAATCGACAACGAGCTGAGCGGCGTCGATGGGCGCGGCGGTGTGGAGCAGGAGCTCCGCAAAGCCACTGCGGAAGTACTCGACGAGCTTCTTCCGGAGGCCTTCGCCACCGTTCGTGAGGCAGCACGCCGGCTGCTGGGGACCAAGTTGACGGTCACCGGCCAGGAAATGGACTGGAACATGGTGCCCTACGACGTGCAGCTGATGGGAGGCATCCAGCTGCACCAGGGGCGCATCGCCGAAATGGCAACCGGTGAAGGAAAGACCCTCGTCGCCACGCTGCCGCTCTACCTGAACGCGCTGCCTGGCAAGGGCGCGCACCTGATCACGGTCAACTCCTATCTGGCCCGACGCGACTCGGAATGGATGGGGCACGTCTACAAGTACCTTGGCCTGACCGTCGGTTGCATCGACGACACCGAGCCGGGGACCATCCAGCGCCGCGCCGCCTACGAGTGCGACATCACCTACGGCACCAACAACGAGTTCGGCTTCGATTATCTGCGCGACAACATGGTGCAGTCGCTGGAGCATCGGGTGCAGCGCAACCACGTCTACGCCATCGTCGACGAGGTCGACTCGGTACTCATCGACGAAGCGCGGACGCCGCTCATCATCTCCGGTCCCGTCGGTAATGAAAGCGACGCCGAATATGCGCAGCACAACGCCGCCGTGGCGCGACTGGTCAAGAAGCAGACAGACCTGGTGAACGCACTGGTCGCCGCCGGAGAGAAGGCGTTCGAGGCGGGCGACAACGACGAAGCGGCGCTGAATCTCTACAAGGCGCAGCTGGGCGGCCCCAAGAACAAGCGACTGCTGAAGGTTCTGCAGGAGACGGGAGCCAAGCAGCTGGTGCAGAAGATGGAGCTTTCCCACATCGCCGACCGCAGGCTGCCGGCGAGCAAGCAGCAGTATCGCGATATCGAGAACGACATGCTGTACGTGCTCGACGAGAAAGGCCACACGGTTCACCTCACCGACGCGGGCGTCGATTTCATGTCGCCCCAGCGGCACGATGAATTCGTGTTGCCGGATCTGTCGCACGAAGTGCACGTCATCGAGCACGATCCGGAGCTGTCACCGGCGGAGAAGCTCGAAGCGCTCAACGAGATCAATCGCAACTACGCGGCGACGAGCGAGCGACTGAACATCGTTCACCAGCTGCTCCGCGCCCACGCGCTGTTCGAGCGCGATGTGAACTACGTCGTGCAGGAAGGTCAGGTGCTGATCGTCGACGAGTTCACCGGTCGCACCATGCACGGCCGCCGCTGGTCGGAAGGTCTGCACCAGGCCGTTGAAGCCAAGGAAGGGGTTCAGGTCAAAGGCGAGACGCAAACGCTCGCCACGATCACCATTCAGAACTACTTCCGTCTCTACGAGAAGCTCGCTGGAATGACCGGTACCGCCGAGACGGAGGAGACCGAGTTCCACGAGATCTACAAGCTCGGTGTGTCGGTGATCCCGACCAACCGGCCGGTGATTCGCGACGACAGGCAGGATCTCGTCTACAAGACGCGTCGCGAGAAATACAACGCCATTCTCGAGGAGACGCAGCGGCTGCACGAAATCGGGTTCCCGGTCCTCGTCGGCACCGTCAGCGTCGACGTTTCGGAAACGTTGTCACGCATGTTCAAGCGCGCCGGGATTACGCACAACGTGCTGAATGCCAAGTACCATCAGCGCGAGGCCGAAATCGTCGCCTTCGCCGGCCAGCCGGGCGCGGTGACGATCGCCACCAACATGGCCGGCCGCGGTACTGACATTAAGCTCGGCCCGGGTGTCACCGAGTCGAAGCCATCGAAGCGCAAGGACGCTGAGAACCAGATCGTCGACGTCGTGGAGTGCGGCGGATTGCACATCATCGGCTCGGAGAGGCACGAATCTCGTCGTATCGACCGTCAGCTGCGCGGCCGCTCAGGGCGCCAAGGCGACCCCGGCGCATCCCAATTCTTCCTCTCGCTCGAAGACGACCTCATGCGTCTCTTCGGCTCCGATCGCATCGCGCGGCTGATGGACCGCATGGGCGCCGAGGAAGGCGAGATGCTCACCCACTCGCTGATCACGCGATCGATCGAGCAGGCGCAGAAGCGCGTCGAGCTCCAGAACTTCCAGTCGCGCAAGCGGCTGCTCGAGTACGACGACGTAATGAACCAGCAGCGCGAGGTGATCTACTCGCTGCGCTCGTTCGCGCTCGAGGGCGGCGAAGAGCTGAAGGCGGAAGCCGAGAAGATGGTGGAGAAGGGAGTCGCCAAGCGCGTCGAGAACATGCTCAACGAGTTCGACTCGCAGGAGGAGTGGGACTTCGCGCTGGTGCGTCAGGATCTGCTGATGCACTACATGCTGACCGTCCCCGGCTTCGAGGATGGGAACCTTCCCACCAGCCAGGAAATGGCGGAGCAACGGGCCATCGACGCAGGTCGCAAGGCGTTCGCCGACAAAATGGCAAGTCTTGGCGAGTACGCCGAGCAGCTGCTGGCGCTCGTCATGCTGCACGTGATCGACGAGAAGTGGAAGGACCACCTCTACGATCTCGACCAGCTTCGCAACGCCATCGGTTACCGATCATGGGGGCAGAAAGACCCGCTCATCGAGTACAAGCACGAAGCGTACAACATGTTCGTGGATCTGATGCAGGACATCCACAACACGTTCACCGAGCGCTTCCTGAGGGCGACGATCACGTTCGAGGAGCGTCAGCCGCTGCCGCCGATGTTCCTCAGCGGACCGGAGATCGACGGAAATGGCGGGGGAGTCGCGACCAGCGCGCCGCCAAAGAAATACAACGCGCTCGGCGTGCTCGAGGAGGTCGCATCCGGCGACGGCAACGGCACCGATGCGACGCTGGACGTCGGTCCGACCGAAGCACCGACGAAGGGTGCGAGCGTGAAGCCGGACCCGACGGTGCACGTCGGCGGCAAGACGTCGTCGATGAGCAAGCTTGCCACGAGCGGGGGCGTCACCGGGGTTCCTGGTGTCCCAGGTGGCAAGTCGGCGGATTGGACCAACGTTGGGCGGAACGATCCGTGTCCGTGTGGATCGGGGAAGAAGTTCAAGAAATGTCACGGGGCGAATCTGTAAGGCTGCGACCGAGGCCCGAGGACCAAGTGCATCTATGATCGCGGACTAATCGAGGAGTACAGACAAAAGGCGAATCTGTAAGTCTGCGACCGAGGCCCGAGGACTAGGTGCATCGATCATCGCGGACAAAGCCAGGATCGCCGACTAAATCGAGCTGGCAGCTGCCTTAGTCAAGCAATTCTCGATTAGTCCGCGATGATCGATGCCGTTGGTCCTCGGGCCTCGGTCCCCGCTCAGTAGCGGCGGCCTGATGATGGGTGACTTTCCCCGGTACCAGTGTATCGCATCACAAGTGCCACACTCTCGGCTCCGCAAAAGGAGAAAGAGTGTCTCTCGCGATTAGGGAGCTGCCCGCGGCTGAGCGCCCGCGTGAGCGGCTGAGAGCTCATGGCGCCCACGCCCTCAGCTCAAGCGAGCTGCTGGCTATCTTACTAGGTAGTGGTTCGGAGGGTCGATCCGCGCTCGGCATCGGGCAGGAGATACTGTCGGCTTGTAGAGGATCGCTGCGCCTGCTGGCGACGCAGCCGGTTGCAACTCTGACCAGCGTGCGCGGCGTGGGAACGGCTCGTGCGGTTTGTATCCACGCCGCGCTCGAGCTGGGAAGGCGCATGGCGGCGGAAGAACGGCAGGAAGGCGCACCCGTCCGCTGGCCGCGCGACGTCTTCGAGATCTTCGCGCAACGCCTGGAAGACCTCCCCGTCGAGGAATTTCATGTCGCCGTGCTCGATTCACAGCACCGGCTCGAGCGCGACATCACGGTAACGCGCGGGCTGCTGAACTCGTCGCTCGTACATCCCCGGGAAGTATTCCGGGAAGCGATCGCGGAGCGGGCGGCGGCGATCATTCTCGTCCACAATCATCCGAGCGGGGATCCGACACCCTCGCCCGACGACAGGGTAGTAACTGAACAGCTCGTGCAAGCCGGCAAAGTACTCGACATACCGGTGCAGGATCACGTTATTATCGGTAGGGGGCGCTACATAAGCTTCGCGGAGGCAGGACTGCTGTGACGGCAGGCGCGGTCAAGGAAAAGGAAAAGGACACTCCTCTTCCATCCTGGTTGAAAGAGGGACTTCCGGAACGTCTGGACCGGGAGCTACTCGAGCGCGCCTATCGGTTCAGCGAGCGGGCCCACGAGGGCCAGAAACGCCTCTCGGGCGACAAGTACGTCTCCCACTGCGTCGAAGTCGCCAAGATTCTCGTCGATCTGCAGCTCGACTCGACAACAGTCGCCAGCGGGCTGGTTCACGATGTCGTCGAAGATACCAACGTCACTGTCGATGACATCGAGGTCGAGTTCGGCAAGGAGATCGCCGAGATCGTCGACGGCCTGACGAAAATCGGCCACCTGCCGCTCAACTCGTCGCAGGATCGGCAGGTCGAGAATTACCGCAAGCTCCTGCTGTCGATCGCCAAGGATGCGCGGGTGATCCTGATCAAGCTCGCCGACCGTTTGCACAACATGCGAACGCTCGAGTTTCTGCCGGCGGAGCGACAGAAGCGCATTGCCACCGAGACTCGCGATTTGTACGCGCCGCTCGCCCACCGGTTCGGAATGGCCCGCGTCCGGTGGGAGCTCGAGGATCTCGCCTTCAAGCATCTCGAGCCAGGCGAGTACAAGGCACTGGCCAAGAAAGTATCGGCCACGCGGACTGATCGAGAGAAAGCCATCGCCCTGCTGAAGGATCCGCTGGAGAAGCATCTGAAGAAAGCCGCCATCAATAACGTCGAGGTGACCGGCCGGCCGAAGCACCTCTGGTCGATCCAGAAGAAGATGAAGAAGTGGGACAAGCCGTACGAGGAGATCTACGATCTGCTGGCGATCCGTGTCCTTGTCGATTCCGTCCCTGATTGCTATCACGCCCTCGGCGTCATCCACGATCAGTTCACGCCGCTGCAGGAGCGGATCAAGGACTACATCGCGCAACCGAAGTCGAACGGCTACCAGTCGCTGCACACGACGGTGTTCGGGCCGAACCGGCAGTTGTTCGAGATCCAGATCCGCACCCGCGAGATGCACCGCACCGCCGAATACGGAATCGCGGCGCACTGGAGATTCAAGGAAGATTCGCGCAGCGCCGACGAGCTCGATCGCGCACTGCAGTGGTTCAGGCAGGTGCTCGAGCTCCAGCTCGATGCGAAGACCCCCGACGAGTTCCTCGAGTTCCTCAAGCTCGACTTGTATCAGGACGAGATCTTCGTCTTCACGCCGACTGGTGACGTCATTCAGCTGCCGAAAGGAGCGACACCAATCGACTTCGCGTTTGCCGTTCACACCGAAGTCGGGCTGCATTGCCAGGGCGCGCGCATCAACGGCCGCATCGCCAGCCTGGCTCGCGAGCTGAAGAACTCGGAAACGGTGGAGATCATCACTTCACCATCGGCTAAGCCGAGTCGCGATTGGCTGGCGCACGTTCGCACCGGCCGCGCCCGTCACAAGATCCGTCAACGACTGCGCATCGAGGAGCACGCCACCTCCATCAAACTCGGCCGGGAGATTCTCGATCGGGAGATCAAGCGGCGCCGACTGACCAAGCCCGAAGACTCAGAGCTCGTGAAAGTCGCGAAGGCGCTTCACCTCAACGACGTGAATCACCTGATCACCTCGATCGGTCAGGGCGACGTCAATGTCTCCCAGGTGTTGCGGGAGCTGTATCCGGAGACCGACGGCGTCGCCGAGGTGCAAAAGTCCGGGCCGCTCGATTGGCTCGTCGACAAGGTTCGCGGAACGACGAAAGGAGTCCGCATCCAGGGTGTCGACGGGCTGATGGTCCGCTACGCCCAGTGTTGTCAGCCCGTACCCGGTGACCCGGTTGTAGGGTACGTAACGAGGGGTCGAGGCGTTAGCATTCACCGCTCGGACTGTCCAAATCTGCTGATGCTTGTTCAGGAGCCCGAGCGCCGGCTCGAGATCGATTGGAAGGAGCTCGAAGGCGAGAAGTTCATGGTGCGACTGGCGCTCGAAGCAACCGACCGCCGCGGACTTTACGCCGACCTCGCCACCGCCGTCTCCGCGACTGGCACCGACATCCGGAGTTTCGAGCTACACAGCTCCGACGGACACGTGATAGGTGAGCTCGCCGTTGAAGTCGGCAACCTCGCACACCTGCAAAAAATCCTGAAAGCGGCAAGACGCGTGAAGGGTGTGACCGAGGTCGCGCGCCGCGAGCGTCTGTCGAGCGACATAAAGAATGGCCAAGGCGGTATTTGATCTGCAGGCGCCCTTTGCGCCTGCTGGTGATCAACCAAAAGCGATTGCGGAGCTGACACGAGGACTGGACCGGGGAGACAGGTTCCAGACCCTGCTCGGCGTTACCGGATCCGGAAAGACGATGACGATCGCCAACGTCATCCGGAATTTCGGACGCCCGACGCTGGTGCTGTCGCACAACAAGACGTTGGCGGCGCAGCTATACGGTGAGCTGAAAAGTTTTTTCCCGTCCAATGCCGTCGAGTACTTCATCTCGTACTACGACTATTACCAGCCCGAAGCGTACGTCCCGACAACGGACACCTACATCGAGAAGGATGCGTCGATAAATGAAGACATCGACCGCCTCAGATTGCGGGCGACGTCGAGCCTGATGGAGCGAGACGACGTGATCATCGTGGCGACCGTCTCGGCGATTTACGGTTTGGGCGATCCGCGCAGCTATCGCGAGCAGATGGTCACGCTCACCAGGGGACAGAAGATTGCCCGCGACGACATCCTGCGCTCACTGGTGAAGATCCAGTACTCGCGGAACGATATGGGCCTCGAGCGCGGCACATTTCGCGTGCGCGGCGACACAGTGGAGATTCTGCCGGCCTACGAGGAGCAGGGCGTCCGCGTCGAGATGTGGGGCGACGAGATCGAGCGGATCAGTAAAATTAATCCTCTGACTGGGGATACCATCGCCAATCTGGAGAAGGCGGCGATCTACCCAGCCAAGCACTTCGTCACATCCCGGCCGACGATCGAGCGGGCCGTCGCGCTCATTCGCGAGGAGCTGGTCCAGCGTCTGGCGGATCTCAGGGCAGCGGGGAAGCTGCTCGAAGCCCAGCGACTCGAGTCACGCACGAATTTCGACATCGAGATGATGCTCGAGATCGGCACCTGCGCCGGAATCGAGAATTACTCGCGGCATTTGTCCGGCCGGGCAGAGGGCGAGAGACCCGCCTGTCTGTTCGACTACTTCCCGGAAGACTTCCTGGTGGTCGTCGACGAATCGCACGTCACGCTGCCCCAGATCGGCGGGATGTTCAATGGCGACCGCGCGCGTAAGCTGACGCTGGTCGACTACGGATTCCGGCTGCCGAGCGCGCTCGATAACCGGCCGCTGATGTTCGACGAGTTTTTATCGCTCACACCGCGCGCCCTGAACATCAGCGCGACCCCAGCCGAGATCGAGCTACGGTTGTCGGAAGGCGTGGTCGTAGAGCAGATCATTCGTCCGACCGGGCTGGTCGATCCAGAGATCGAAGTGCGGGCGGTGAGAGGACAGGTCGACGATCTGTTGAACGAGATTCGCATCCGCGAGCGCCGGGGCGAGCGCGTGCTGGTCACGACTCTCACCAAACGAATGGCCGAAGATCTCGCTGACTATCTGCAGCAGATGGGAGTTCGCGTGCGCTACATGCACGCCGACATCGACGCCATCGAGCGGATGGAGATCGTGCGCGGGCTACGGTTGGGCGAATTCGACGTTCTCATTGGAATTAATCTTCTGAGGGAAGGACTCGACCTGCCGGAGGTCTCGCTGGTGGCGATTCTCGACGCGGATCAGGAAGGATTCCTGCGCAGCGATCGTTCTCTGATTCAAACCGTTGGTCGGTGCGCGAGAAATCTCAATGGGCGGGCGATCTTTTACGCCGACAGGATGACTGGCTCGATGCAGCGCTGTATCGAGGAGACGGGTCGCCGCCGCGAGCTGCAGCAGGCTTACAATCGCGAGCACGGCATCACCCCGATTAGCGTCAAGAAGAGTGTGGATCAGGTACGGTTCATCACCCGCGTTGCCGATGCGCGAACGGAGCGCGAGGAGCGTGAAAGAGAGCGTGGACGCCGGGTCGCGGAAGCGAGCGCGCATTACGGCAGGGACAATTTGCCGGCGCTGATCGCCGAGCTCGAGGCGCAGATGCGGGAGGCGGCGACGAATCTCGATTTCGAGACGGCCGCGCGCATCCGCGACGAGCTGTTCGAGGTGAAAGCCAAGGCAGGGAAGCAGGCGCTAGAGAGTCGAGGATCGCTGGCGGGCCTCCACGGCCGCTAGCATGCCCGCTCACCGGCACCTCGTTCCTCCGCGCGCCGCCAAAGGTCACCTCAAGCTCACCGAAAGGGAGCTGATACACTGGGGCGAAGACCTCGGCCGAGCGATCACTCCGCCGTTGGTGGTGACGCTGACTGGTGAGCTCGGTGTCGGCAAGACGACGCTGGCGCGCGCCATCTGCGTCGGTTACGGTGTCCGCGAAGAGATTACCAGTCCCACCTACGCGCTCGTCCACGAGTACCGGGCGCCGAAATCGGCGGTTTATCACATCGATCTCTACCGCCTCGATTCTCCCGACCAGCTGACCAATCTCGGCTGGGACGAAATCGTGAGCTCGCGGTCGCTGGTACTGGTGGAGTGGCCGGAGCGGGCTGGCGGACGGCTATCGGAAGATCATCTTCCGATCGATCTCGACTACGTTCCCGACGATCCGACCAGACGGATTCTTCTCGCTGGATAGTCGAGGCTCTCATGACCGATTCCTTCACTCTCGCCATCGACGGATCAACGTATCAGGGGAGTGTTGCCCTGCTGCGGGGAGTGGAGATCGTCGCCGAGCGAACGCTGAAGGAAGAGGACGGCGCGGCACCGCGAGCGGGCAGGGGAGAGAGATTGATGCCGGCCATCGCGGACTGTCTCAGGGACGCCGGAGCGAAACGCGGGGAGATTGCGCGTATCGTGTGCGGGTCGGGCCCCGGGAGTTTTACCAGCTTGCGGGTGGCGGGCTCGGTGGCGAAGGGTCTGGCGGCCGGCTACGGCATCGATCTCTACGCCGTGTCATCGCTTCTCCTTACCGTGACAGGCGCGCGACCGCCCCTCCCCTCGGGGGAATATCTATCGGTGCTCGACGCAATGCGTGGCGAATTTTACGCGGCTCGCATCGGACTGCATCAGGGAGTGGCGAGTCAAAGCGAGCCACCGACTATCATTTCGAGCGAACGGCTCGATGAATTCCGGGAAGTTGATTACATGCTGAAAGTGATCGGCCCTGGACAGCAGATCGATGCTCATCCCCACGCGCGGGGCGTCGCGCCGCTCCTCGAGACACTGATCAATGGTGGTCCCGTCGATCTCGCCTCATGGGAGCCCGATTACGGTCGACTGGCCGAAGCCCAGGTTCGCTGGGAAGCAGCCCACGGCCGCAAGCTGACGACGTGACAGCGCTCCTTCGACCCGCGGCTGAGTCCGATCTGAACGATGTGGTGCGGATCGAGCGTTCCTGCTTCGCCGATCCATGGAGCGAGGAATCTTTTCGGCGTCTCCTCGCCGGCCATCCCGCTATCTTTCAGGTGCTCGTCCTCCAGCCCGAGAACCAGATCGCCGGCTACGTCATCGCGTTCGCGGTCGGCGAGGATGCCGAGCTCCTCAACGTTGCTGTCGAGCCGGGATTTAGAGGGAAGGGGTACGCCGGCCAGATGCTCGATGCGGTTCTGATCCAGCTGGCAGCGTTAGGTGTAAGGGCCGCTTTTCTTGAAGTGCGCGAATCGAATAGCGCGGCGCTTGGACTGTACGGATCGCGCGGGTTCAGGGAGATCGGCCGTCGCAAGAACTACTATCGGCGACCGGTCGAAGATGCGCTGGTCATGCGCAGGATTCTGGAGGTCGCTGAAGACGGCGAAGAAAGGAAGGCGGGCAGTTTTGCTGACCGTTGAAATCGTTGGTTTGCCCGGGGTCTGAGCCCCATCTATACTATTCTGGGCGGGAAATGAACTCTCGCCAGGAGGCACAGTGAGCAGAAGTCTGAACAAAGTGATGCTGATCGGAAACCTGGGCAGCGATCCCGAGGTGAGGTCGACGACCGGCGGCAACCGGGTCGCCACATTTTCGCTCGCGACCAGCCGCCAGTGGAATTCGCCAAATGGTGAGAAGCAGGAGAAGACCGAGTGGCACCGGTGCGTGGTCTGGAACACCAAAGGCACCGGGCTGGCCGACGTCGTCGAGAAGTATTGCAAGAAGGGCGACAAGATTTACGTCGACGGACGCATCGAGTATCGCCAGTGGCAGGACAAGGAGAACCAGACCCGATACAGCACCGAGATCAACGTCCGCGAGCTGATCATGCTCGGCGGCGGTCGCGGCGCGTCGGGTGATTTCGACAGTGAGGGCAGTGGCAGGAGCCGGGCACCGGCAGCGGCGGGAGCCAAGGCGGCTACCGGGAACGCGAGCGGGACGGATTTCGAGGACTTCCCGGGAGCGCTCGAGGAGACGGACGACGATCTGCCCTTCTAACTGCCGTTGGACGAGGATCTAAAGAGCGGCCCTGCGGTGCAGGGCCGCTTTTGAATTCTTGAGACGAAGACAACGACTTACTGGGCGCTGACCGCTTTAGCGCTCAGCGATAGGAGCGGACAGCGCCCAGCAGGCAGTTGTCTTATTGCCCTGGCCGTAGGCGGTTCCTATCCGTAGACAGCTCCAGGGC
>JBKPDS010000029.1:0-17098 GCA_046727995.1 Gemmatimonadota bacterium | reverse complement strand
CGCTTTCACCACGTGCCAGGGCCAGCCACCCAAAACTCGCCGCTCCGAGAGCGGCGACGGCAGTCCAGATGAGGGTGGTGAGCAGTCTTCGCATCAGTGATTCAACTTATGCGATGAAATTGAGTATCGGTTAACTTACGCCGCAAATATGCAACCATGCATTAGGTGAAGGGTCCTTTCTCATTGATCTACATGCAGGGCTCCCTTCTCCCGTCTAACGTGAAAGCTCCCGCTCTGATTGCGCTCGCAGCGCTGACCGTGGCGTGCGCGTCGAAGCCGCCGCAAACCGGCAATCAGCCAGTTGCACTCCGTCCACTCGAGAGGTTGGCGGGCCAGGAGATCGTGGTGCTGCCGGTTCAGTATATCTCCTGGACCGACTCGCTCGGCTGGGGACAGCAGGTTCGCGATCGTGCCGGTTTTCTGGCAACGCTGGATGACCAGATCGAGGCCGCCCTGACCGCGCGCGGGCTGGGCCAGACATGGACTTTCGGTCGTGAAATCGAGCGTGCTTCCAAAATCAACAGCATCGTCATGCGCGACGCGCGCTCGCTTTCGGCAGAGTGGTTGCGCGGTCGCGTGCTCGAGGAGACGACGGTGCGAGATCCGCTGGCGTCCCAGATTCGCGGGCTGGTCGGCCTCAAGGGCCAACGCTACGCCGTGCTGCCGATCGAGCTCCGGTTCGAGAATCGCGCTGGTATGGGCGTTGCGACCTTGCGCGTAGCGATGATCGATTCGCGCATGGCTATGATCAAGTGGGTGGGTGAAGTGTCGAGCGATCCCATGAAAACCGTTTCGCCGGCCCTCACCGCCAGCGTCGCGACACATTTCGCGGATCTCGTCGTCGCGCCCTGACCCAATTGGCGTGTCGAGGACGGACGGCGTGACCACGATCTTCCACGTCTCCGATCTCCATTTCGGCTGGCCGGCGGTGCCCGAGCAGATCGAGGCCATCGAACAGATCATCCAGGAGGCGCGGTTCGACGTCGTGGTGATTTCCGGCGATCTCACCCAGCGCGCGCGGCCCGGCGAATTTCAGCGGGCCGCCGTGTTCATACGCGACGCGAAGAGAGTGAGCCGCGTCATCACGGTGCCGGGCAACCACGATGTGAAATGGTGGAAGGCGCCACTCGGCTTTGGCCACAAACCGAACGTCTACGAGAATTACCGCAAGTTCATCGACAGGAATCTCGAGCCGGTATTGCACGTGCCCGGTGCGACGTTCGTCGGCATCAACACTGCGCACGGAGTCACGCGTCGAACGTTGACCTGGAACCTGCGCGACATCTCGATCATCGGCGACATCCACAAGCACCAGCTCGACCAGGCGAAGCAGCTGTTCGAGAAATCGCCTCCCAAGGACGCGCGGGTGATTGTGATGCACCACAACCCGGTGCGCGGCGAGCTCTCACAGCGGCACGGGCTCAAGAATACGCAGAAGATTCTCGGGGCTTTCGCCGAGATGGGCACGGATTTAGTGTGTTGTGGTCACGACCATCAGGAGTCGGTCCACTACATCGAGCACACCAGGAAGGGTACGGTGATCTCGACGGCGGGAACGGTCTCCAACAGATCGCGCGGGGGGCGGCCTTCTTCAGTCAACGTCATCAGCATCGGACGCGAGACCATCGACGTGACGACCCACGTCTGGTCGAAGGAGCTTCGCACGTTCGCAAAGGGTCCCCACAAAACCTTTAGGCGATCGGAGTATGTGGCGGCTGAGTGATCGCGATCAGCTGGCGCTGGAGCTCGACGAAGCGCCGCCAAAAAATGCCGAGGAACTGAGGGCGCGGCTGCAGCGGCTCGGCCTGGGGTCGCAGTATCGGGTCCGGTTGACGACCAATCGCACCGTCGTCGTCAGCTACAGCGGCGGCGAGCTGCGTATCCACAACAGCTTCCTCGATGCTGACGAAGAAGTCTGGAAAGCGATCATCAGGTTCGTCCACGGGCGGACACGAGTGGTTCGCAACGATGCGCGGCGGACGATCCTGGAGTTTCCGGTCGCTCGCGCCGCCGACGCGCCACGAAGGAAACGTGCACCGGAGCGCACCAATCCCGCCGACATTCCGCTCATTCGCGAGCTGACCCGCCTCCACAAGGCGTACAACGAAGAGCGGTTCGACCGGAGCCTGCGCGAGATCCCGATCCGCATCTCCCGCCGCATGAAAAGCCGGCTCGGACACTACAGTCCGGCGAGCGAGGGCTGCGAGCCCGAGATCGTCCTGAGCCGGCGCCACATTCGGCGCGATGGGTGGGCGGAAGCCGTGCACACGCTGCTGCACGAGATGGTGCACCAGTGGCAGGACGAGCAGGGGCTCGTCGTTGATCACGGAGCGAGTTTCCGGGCGAAAGCACGCGCCGTTGGGATTACTCCGCTAGCCTGCCGCGCCGTCGCTTAGCGAGCAAACGGAAAACGGGAAGCGGGCAGCGGGTACGGGCAGCGGATAACGAGTTACAGGTTGCAGGTTACGGACAGCGCGCTCCCCGTTTCCCGTAACGTGTAACCCGCTCGCCGTACCCGTTGCCCGCTTTCCGCTTCCCGCTTCCCTCGTCCCTCGCCCCCCGGCCCTCATTCGCTAACTTTCCCGGATGACCGACTTCTACAACATCGACAGCGTCCTTTCCGAAGAAGAGCGCGCCGTTCGCGACACGGTGCACAGGTTCGTCGATGAAAAAGTTCTTCCCATCATCGGCGACTGCTACATAAAAGGAAAATTTCCGAAAGAGCTCGTCCCCGAGATGGCGCAGCTGGGGCTGTTCGGCGCTAATCTGCCGGAAGAGTACGGCTGCGCGGGGCTCAATAACGTCGCCTACGGGCTGATCATGCAGGAGCTGGAGCGCGGTGATTCGGGCGTGCGCTCTTTTGCTTCGGTCCAGGGCGCTCTGGTGATGTACCCGATCTACGCGTTCGGTAGCGAGGAGCAGAAGCGCCACTTCCTTCCGAAAATGGCACACGGCGAAATAATCGGATGCTTCGGTTTGACCGAGCCCGATTATGGGTCCAATCCCTCTGGAATGATCACCCGCGCCGTGGTGCAGAAGGATGGCGGGTGGGTCATCAACGGCGCGAAGATGTGGATCACCAACGGATCTACCGCCCAGGTCGCCATCATCTGGGCCAAAACCGGCAACGACCAGAGCGACAGATCCATTCGCGGCTTCATCGTCCCCACGGATTCCTCCGGATTCACCGCCAAGGATCAGAAAGGAAAACTGTCGCTGCGCGCCTCGGACACCAGCGAGCTGGTGCTCCAGGATGTGAAAGTTCCGGCGGATGCACTCCTTCCCCAGAGCGCCGGCATCAAGAGTCCGTTGATGTGCCTCACCCAGGCGCGATATGGAATCGCGTGGGGAGCGATCGGCGCTGCCCAGGCCTGCTACGAGGAGGCTCTCGCTTACGCCGGCAATAGAGTGATGTTCGGCAAGCCAATCGCCGCCTTCCAGCTCCAACAGCAGCGACTGGCCGAAATGCTGACGGAGCTCGTGAAAGGCCAGCTCCTCGCCCTCCATCTAGGCCGCCTCAAAGACCTCGGCACCGTCAGCCCGCAACAGGTTTCGCTGGCAAAACGGAATAACGTCAGCGTCGCCACCGACATCGCGAGGGAAGCACGTCGACTTCTGGGCGCCAACGGCATTCTCGCCGAGTACTCATCGATGCGCCACATGGCCAACCTCGAGAGTGTGTATACGTACGAGGGCACCCACGACATCCACACCCTCATACTTGGGCAGGCAGTAACGGGAATCAACGCCTTCGAATAGCGGAACGCCGGCACTCTGACGCCCTTCTGACGCTCCACGCTTAATCTCTGATCGGCCAAGGCCAGAAGCGGAGCGAAGGGGTCCGGGTGAATGCTTCTCAGCCCGGGCCCTGTTTCGTTTCCGCACTCCTTCGCTGCTAGTCGTCGTCGAATCCTCTCCATCGGACGCGAACCTTCGTCTACGCCGCCTGTCGCTGGTATCTTTATGTGAAATCATTCACATGGAGATTCCGCGGTGAAGATTGCGGTGTGCGTCAAGCGCGTACCGGACATGGATGTTCGTTTCAGAATCGGGGCGGACAACGTCTCGGTCGACGAGACGGGACTCAAGTTCGATATCAATGACTTCGACGCCTGGGCGGTCGAGGCAGCGTTGCAGCTGAGAGACAAGAACGCCGGCAGCGAAGTGACGGTCATCTCCCTCGGCCCCGACGTCGTCCAGGAGACTATCCGCAAGGCGCTTAGCATGGGCGTCGATCGCGGCATCCAGCTCAAGGCCGACAAGATTCCGTTCGATGGCTTCGCTGTCGCCAAAGTACTCTCTGAGGAACTGAAGGCGGGATCGTACGATCTCATCTTGTTCGGGAAAATGTCTCCCGACTCGTCGAATGGCGTCGTTGGAGCAATGGCGTCGGAGCTGCTCGGACTGCCCTGTGTCACCGCCATCTCCTCGCTGGAAATCGCCGACGGAAAGGGAAAGGCGAAGCGGGAGCTGGAAGGTGCGCAGGAGATCGTTGAGTTCCCGTTGCCGGCGGTTCTTACCGTCGATGAAGGCCTCAACACCGCCCGGCTGCCGTCGCTCAAAGGCATCATGGCCGCCAAGAAGAAACCGCTCGAAGTGAAGCCGGTGCAGCTGCCAGAGCCTCAAATCACGGTCCGCAAACTGGAGCTGCCCGCCGAGCGCAAAGCGGGAAGAGTCGTCGGGGAAGGAGCGAGCGCCGTGCCGGAGCTGGTGAAGCTGCTGCAGACGGAGGCGAAGGTCCTCTAATGGCCAACGTCTTTGCATTTGTCGAGACGCGCGGTGGCGATGTGCGGAAGGTTGGGTTGGAGGCAGTCACCGCCGCCCGACAACTCGCGGACAAATTTGGGTCCGAGGTCCACGCGCTGGTGCTCGGCCCGCCGGGCATCGGCGGGAAGGCGAGCCAGATCGGTCAATACGGCGCCGATGTTGTGATCGTTGTCGAGAATGCGGCACTCGCCAACTACAACCCCGAAGTAGCGACGGCGACGGCAGCGGACCGAATAAAATCAGGCGGCTATCGCGCGGCAGTGTTCAGCACGTCGGCACAGGGACGTGATCTCGCGCCGCGCGTTGCTGCTCGTCTCGGATCGAGCATCGTCACCGACGTCCTCTCGTTTGAAGTCGAGGGCGACGCGATCATCGTCCGCCATCCGATGAACATCGGCAAACTCATCGCCACGATCGCCATCACCGGGACGCCCGCGATCATTGCGATGCGGCCGAACGTAATCACCCCGGCCAAGAACGCCAAAGCCGCACGCGTCGAGAATACCCAGCCAGCTGTCGACCCAAATTCCACCCGCGTCAAGGTGATCGGGACGAAGCAGGGAAGCGGCGGCAAGCTCGATCTCGCCGAGGCGCCCGTTGTCATCGCCGGCGGACGCGGCCTCAAGGCAGCGGAGAATTTCAAGCTCGTCGAAGATCTCGCGTCCGCTTTCGGCAATGCGGCAGTCGGTGCGACGCGCGCCGTCACTGACGATGGATGGCGTCCGCACAGCGATCAGATCGGCCAGACCGGGCGACTGGTGAGTCCCGAGCTCTACATCGCCGTCGGAATCTCGGGAGCCGTCCAGCATCTCGCCGGCATGCGCACGTCGAAGACAATCGTCGCCGTCAACAAGGACAAGGATGCGCCGATTTTCAAAGTCGCGGACTACGGAATCGTCGGAGATGTGTTCGAGGTGATTCCGGCGCTCACCGAAGCGGTGCGCGAGGCGAAGAAGCAGCACTAGGGGATGGCTTTTCCCGGACCGATGCCACTACCGACAAATGCCTGACCGCTCCGGTAAAGTTCTTCCCGCTCTGCATCAGGCGCAGCTACCGCTAGATCGGTTGATCCTCACCGACGCGCCGGACGCCGAAGCCGTTCCGATGGATGTGCTCTTCGTCGGCGGCGGACCGGCGGGGCTGGCCGGTGCTGTTGCCCTGGCGCGAATGGTCAAGGCTGACAACGAGGCCGGCGGTGGACTCGGTGATGTTCAAATCGGCGTCCTCGAGAAAGCAGGCGCACTCGGCGAACATTCGCTGTCCGGCGCCGTCGTCAATCCGATCGCCATCCGCGCGCTCTTTCCCGAGCTCAAGGACAAGGATTTCCCATTTCGGGCACCGGTCGCCGCTGAGCGTGTCTACTATCTCACCGAAAATCGTGCGGTGAGAATTCCCACGCCGCCGACGATGCAGAATCACGGCTACCACATCGCTTCGATCTGCGAGATCGTCCGCTGGCTGGGAGAAAAAGCAGAGGCACTGGGCGTCAACATCTTCACCGGGTTTCCCGCCGCGTCGCTGCTGACCGAGGGCCAACGAGTCACCGGTGTTCGCACCACGCCGTCCGGGCTCTCCCGCACTGGTGAGCAGGGCAACGGCTACACTCCGCCGACCGACATCACCGCCCAGATCACGGTGCTCGCTGAGGGTACACGGGGAACGTTGTCCCAGGCGTATCTCGAGTGGCAGAAGATTCCATCCGACAACCCGCAGATCTTCGCGCTCGGCGTCAAGGAAATCTGGGAGACGCTCAAGCCGCTCGATGCCGTCGTGCACACCCTCGGCTGGCCGGTTCCGAAAGATTGTTTCGGGGGCAGCTTCATGTACCCGCTCACGCGCAACCTCGTCGCCTTGGGGATCGTCGTTGGCCTCGACTACCAGCGGACATCGGACGACGTGCACGAGATGCTGCAGCGCATGAAGCTGCACCCGCTCTTTCGGGAGATACTGGAGGGCGGAGAGATGGTGGAATGGGGGGCGAAGACGATTCCCGAGGGCGGTTACTACGCCCTACCAAAACGACGGCACGGCGACGGGCTGATGATCGTCGGAGATTCGGCTGGTTTTGTCGAGGTTGCGTCGCTCAAGGGCATTCATTACGCGATGCAGTCAGGGATGTTCGCGGCGAGGGCGGCATTCGATGCGCTGAAGCGGAAGGACACGTCGGCGACGTCGCTCAAGGAATACGATGCGATGGTCGACGGGAGTTTTATCGCAGGGGATCTTCGCCGCCGGCGCAACATGAGGCTGACGTTTCAGAAGAACAATTTCTACGTCGCCGGTCTCAAAGCCGGGCTCATGACGGTGAGCGGGGGTGCGCTGTTCGGCGGAAAAACGGAATCGCACCTCGATGCGGAAGTGCCGCGGGCAGTCTCACCGCCCGAGCCCTTCGTGCCGGATGGCAAGCTGACCTTCAGCAAGCTCGACGCTGTATTCAAGTCAGGCAACGCGACGCGCGACGACATCCCGTCTCACCTGATTGTGGGCGCCGACGTTACGCCGGACGTCGCCGAGCTCTACACCCACATGTGCCCCGCCGGCGTTTACGAGCGCGACGGCGATCGACTGGTGGTGAGTCCCGCCAACTGTATCGATTGCAAGGCGACCGATGTCATCGGCCCGCGCTGGACGCCGAGGGAGGGTGGCAGCGGACCGAAATACAGGCAGATGTAGGCGGGAAGCGGGAGGCGGGAAGCGGGCATCGGGTACGGGCAACGGGAAGCGCGCTTTCCGCTACCCGTACCCGTGATCCGTAACCTGTAATCCGTTACGCGGTATCCGTTACCCGCTATCCGCTACCCCGCCTCTCGCCTCCCGCCTCCCGCCTCCCGATTTCGTAGAGGTCTATCTTCTGCCTGACCTCCTCAGCCGCGAATGGCCGCGTCTCCTTGTCACGGATTACGAGCCCATGCGCTTCGCAGGCCTCGACGAACATTGGCGCAGCAACCCGGCCCGGATCCGCAATCAGTGCCGTTCCCTGCGGCTGGAGAACCCGACACAGGATTATCGGCAGCAGTAATGCGTACTCTTTCTCGTAGAGCACATCCGAGGCGAAGACGAGATCGAAAGTTCCCAGATCTCTCGGGATGTGCCTCCAGTCGACGAGTTGCGTGCGCGCGCTTCGACCCAGGTTTCGAAACACGTTTGCCCGCGTCACGTCGATTGCATCCTGGTAGTAATCGGTCGCCAGCACGTCGAACCCGGCAATCGTCGCCGCCAGCGTGCTCAGCCCCACTCCGCAGCCGAGCTCGAGCGCCGTTTGACCGCTTCCATCAAGCTCCAGAAGCCTCCCCGCCAGAATCAGCGACGACGGCCACACGTCCGCCCAATATGGTAGCCGCTCGTCCTTGACGAAATCCTCCTCGCGAATGAGATCGTCGGGGTTGGCGGGCTTCAGAATGCTGAAGACGTGCTCGTCGACGATTGCCTCCTGCACCGATGTGCGAAAGCGGCGGACGAGCGCCAGTACCAGCGCGTCTCCGTCGACGACGGTGCGCTCCCGCTCATCCGCGGACGGTGCTTTGTCGATCACAGTGCGAACGCCGACGTCTCGTCGAGACTCTGGTCGAGCATCAGCGCCTTGAGCTGCGACCCTTTGGCAACTCTGGGCGACGTCTCCGGCACGATCAGCAACGCGTTGGCCTTTACCATCGACGTCAGAATCCCCGAGCTTTGAAGTCCCGTCAGGCGCGCCGTCAGTGTCCCATCCTGGTTTCGCGTCACGATAGCGCGGAGAAAGTGGGTGAGCTTGGCGGCGATCTTCACTTCTTCCTCAACGGTCACGGTGACCGTCCGCCGAAAGAGCGCTGCGTGGCCCTGCATTTTTCTGAGCGCCGGCCGGACGAAGAGCTCGAAGCTCACCATCGCCGAAACCGGATTGCCGGAGAGACCGAGCCATGGCACATCATTGAGCATGCCGAAGGCCAGCGGTGCTCCTGGTCTCATTCTGACCTTCCAGAACTTCATTTTTCCGCCGAGTGATTCGAAGACTTCGCGGGTATGATCGAGATCTCCCACCGATACGCCGGCCGACGTGAGAATGAGATCAGCATCGGCCGCGCCTTGCAGCTTGCGACGCAGCGATGCTTTGGTGTCGGCAGCGATGCCGAGGTCGATCGGCACGCCGCCGGCAAGGCGCGACAGCGCCTCGAGTGTGTAACTGTTGGTCGAGACGATGCGTTTTCCTTTTTCGACCTCGTCGAAGTCGTCTAGATCGACCAGCTCGTCACCCGAGCTGATGATCGCCACGCGCGGCCGCCTGAAAGTTTGCACCTGCGAGATGCCGGTCGAAGCGAGCACACCGATCACCGCTGCCTTGATCGGCGCTCCGCGTTTGGCGAGTACATCGCCGCGCTGAAAATCTTCGCCGGCGGGGCGGATGTTCTTCCAGACATCGCGCGCGTCGCGCACCTCCACCTTCGACTGACCGCCGTCGGTGTCCTCCTTGCGGATCACGGAGTCGGCGCCCTCGGGCACGGGCGCGCCGGTCATGATGCGCATGGCTTCTCCGCGCTTGAGGGCGCGGGGAGCGAACTCGCCAGCGGCAATCGTTGCCACCACCCGCAACTTTACCGGCTCGCCGCTCATCACCGGCGTGATGTCAGCCGACCGAACGGCGTAGCCGTCCATCGACGAGTTACTCCACGGTGGCATCGTCACCGTCGCCGAGATATCCTCGGCCAGCACCCGCCCCAGCGCCTGACGGAGCGGAACGATTTCGGTATCGAGCGGCTTTATCTCGGCGAGAATCCGTTCGCTCGCCTCCGCGACAGTCAGCATGCGCTGATTATCGCGCGCGGCAGCTGAAGTTCAAGATGGCGTGCTAGTGAAGGCGATACGACGCCAGAGCAGCCGCAATCTGGTCCGTGATTCCAGTGACGGCGGAGCTTGGTGTAGTCCAGTTGTTGGAGAGGATACTGAAAATCAGTCTCTCGCCATCCGCAGTGGTGACGTAGCCGGAGAGTGAGCGCGCAGATGCGATCGAGCCAGTCTTGGCGTGTACGTTGCCCTCGGCGGGTGTGCCCTTCATTCGATCCTTGAGTGTACCGTCGACGCCGGCGATCGGCATCGCGTTGTAGTACGCAGCGAACGCGGTGTCCTGCTGGATCCGATCGAGCACCCGCACGATCGTCTCTGGCGACACCAGGTCGTGACGCGAGAGGCCGCTGCCGTCACGAATGACGAATCCGTCGGGCTGAACACCCCACGACAGCAGTAGCTGACCGACGATCTTGCGGGCGCTATCCGCCGTACCCATTCCGCCGCGCTCGAGCCCGATCGTCTTGAGAAGAATTTCGGCGATCTGGTTCTGGGACGGCTTCATCAGCGCCGGAATGATGTTGCGCATCGGCAGCGATACGAACGTGAACAGAGTGTCCATCTTGAACGGAGTCGGCAGGATGCTGTCCATCACGCCGGCTTCGACGGTGATCTGTTTGCGGAGGAGGGCATCGTTGAAAGCGTTGAGGTATGCCGTCGCCGGATCCTTTGCCGGTCCGGAGTACAGGCTGTCGCGCACTGTATCGGGAGGCGGACGCAACGTCGTCGGCGCCATCCCTTCGTTGAAGATCAGCTCGTCGACGCCGGCGGCGTAGTATTCGCCCAGATCATCCCACTCCCAGCCATAGCCGTGTATGGAGTCAGGGAACGCGTTGCCGACTCGAGCCAGTGAGCCCGTCACCTGACGGATGCCGTGGGCGCGGACGGAATCGGCGAGCGCGTCCATTACCGTCGTGGCCACACCGCGCATGTTGTCGCTGATGGTGGGATCGCCGCGACCGATCACCAGCAAGTTTCCGTCGAGCAGCGAATCGCGAACGGGCCCGTCGCCAAGAAACGTCGTCTTGTAGGTGTAGTCGGGGCCAAGGAGTGTCAGAGCCGCGGCGCTGGTGATGATCTTCATGTTGGACGCCGGCATGAACAGCTTGCCGGCGTTCTTCGAGTATAGTGTGTCGCCGGTTCGTGGATCGACGATGAGGACTCCCCACTGCGCGTTCCGGAACTCCGTCTGGGTGGTGAGCGAGTCGATGAAATGGCGGAGCTCGGCCCTCGACGATGCTGGATGGACGGCGCTCATCACCTTTACGCACCCACTGAATGCCAGGGGAACCAGCGTTATGGCGAGCGCGCGCGACAATCGCCGTGTCCGGTGTGCCGGCATCGTTGTGACTAGTCTCTGTTGTAAGTGGCGCTCAGGGTGTCGTCTTCGCCGACGGTGACGCGCATCACCCGGGCCGGCTTCGGCAATTCCCGGTCGACACGCTCGAAGATGAAGCGCGCCAGGTTTTCTCCGGTGGGAACAAGCTTCCCGTCGCCGAACTCGGCGACATCGAGATTGATGTTGCGATGGTCGAAGCGATCCCTGACTTGCTCCTTGAGGATGCGATCGAGGATGCCCAGATCGACGACGAAGCCGGTCTTGTCATCGATCGGTCCGCTCACCGTCACGTCGCAGACGTAGGTGTGGCCGTGAAAATTGGGCCAGGCGCAGGCGCCGAAAGTGTTGGCGTTTTTTTCATCGGTCCACTCGGGGCGACTATACCGATGCGCGGCGCTAAAAGAGACTCTTCTGGTGAGAGAGGCTGTTGACATTACATAAATCTCGCCTGACTGCGAGCTGCGAGCCAACAGATCATTCCGAGCTGCGATCTAAGTCCGAAATACGAACCCGCTTCGAACTCCGAACGGATTGCGAACTGCCGAAAACTGGTATGGCGGCTGGTTCGGAGCTCGAAGTTTAGCTCGCAGTTCGTAACTGGATCGTAGTTCGGACCGATCCGTTGGCTCGCAGCTCGTAGCGGTTAGTCCGCAGTGCGGAGGGGCTAGATTTCGTCCCGAAGCTCCGACGGAGTGTCTTCTGACCCCTCGGTTCCCTCTGGCGTCGGGCCATCAGGCGGATTCCAGGGAATGGCGCTGCTGATCGATTGCTGGACATCAGTCGTCCCAAAAAGCTCAGCGCGCAGATTGGGATGAAGGTGCTGCGCTTCCGGATCCTCCGGCCTCGGAGTGTCACCGAGAAGCAAGCCTTCGTGCAGCTGCTCATCGACCAGATGCTCGTCGATGGGCTCCGGGCTCTCGGCGCGGCGAATTGGATCGACGAAAACGTTGTTGTTGACGGCCTTGACGCCGACGATGTCGCTGACGACCCGATCGATGATTCTCAGCTCTTCGTCAGTCCCCACTCGACCCGAAAGCGTCACCACACCGGAGCGAACCAAGATGTCGACGTCGTTGGGATCGAACGCGACCTGCTGATCGAAGGTGTCCCTGATCAGCGCGCGCAGCTCGTTGTCGCTCAGCTCCTCGATCTCGTCAATGTCTTCGTAATCCTTTTCCACACTTCCTCCGGGTCCGCCCTGCGGCGGTTCAGGTTACCGGAAGAACAGCAGCGACGCGCCGATTGTCAGAGCCCGATTGTTCTTCCAGAATGAGCGGGCCTGGTTGCCGGTAACGGCCGCCGTCCCACCGGTGGGAGTCACGTAATACGCCGTCGGGTAGTGCAGCTGGTACAGGTAGTCGTTCCAATCAGCCGTAATCATGAAACGCCCGCCCGGCGCGTACCTGAGTCCACCGCCGAAAGAAAATGCAAACGGGGTGCCGAAAGAATACGGGTCGTTGGTGACGGAGCAGCCGCAGCTGGCAATGCCGGCACCGAAGTCCACGACCGGTACGATGTGGTGAAAGGTTTTCTGTCCCGTGAGATTCAGCGACAAGTCGATGTCGTAGAGGTTGATCGAGACATTGTGCGTGCCGAGCTGTCGACCAGCACCCGTCTTCGTCGGATCGATCGCGATACGCTCACTGTTCACGTGCGACCAGCGGGCCATCATGTACGCCGGACCGCCGACGTGAATCTGATACCGCACTCCCCACATTCCACCATCCTGCGGGGCGATGCCAATCGGATCTTTTCCGGCGCGGTAATGCCCGCCGAAGAAAGTCAGCTCCTGCGAGTTCTCGAGATCGCGATAAGGACTGTTTTCGGGAAGGTGTCCGACCTGGGCCTGCGCGGTCGCCGCAAAGCACACGAGCGCGAGCGCGCTCAGAAATCTCTTCGAACCTGTACGGAGCGCAGCCCGTAAATCAGGGAAAAGCGTTGAATCCATGCGCAGCTTCACTAATCAACTCCGAGGTTTGTCCCGGTCATTTCCGCCGGCTGCGGCAGACCGAGCATGGACAATATAGTTGGCGCCACATCGCACAACGCGCCGCCCGGACGCAGCCGCTGCTCCTGCTCCCAATCGATCACGACGAACGGCACCGGATTCGTCGTATGTGCGGTGTGCGGACCGCCCGTCTCCGGATCGATCAGCATCTCCGCATTGCCATGATCCGCCGTCACGATCAGACGCATGCCGGCCGGTTCGGCCGCCTTCAGAACTCTCGCCAGCGACTGGTCGACCGTCTCCACTGCCTTGATCGTCGCTGGAATCGAGCCGCTGTGTCCAACCATGTCCGCGTTCGCGTAGTTGCAGAGAATGAAATCGTGCTCGCCTGAAGAAATACCCTTCACCAGCGCGTCGGTTACTCCCGCCGCACTCATCTCCGGCTGGAGATCGTAGGTCGCCACCTTTGGACTCGGCACCAGTACGCGATGCTCGCACGGGAAAGGCGCTTCGACCCCGCCGTTGAAGAAGTAAGTCACATGCGGATACTTCTCGGTTTCCGCGGTCTTCAGCATGTCCAGCCCCTGCGACGACAGCACCTCGGCCAGTATTCGCACCATCGACGTCGGCTCGAAGGCTACGGGAACGTCGAACGTCTTGTCGTAATTGGTGAGGGTCGTCACTGTCACCTTCGGCCCGGACCCGGTATCGAAGCCCTCGAAGCCGGCCTCGATCAGCGAGCGCACGATCTGCCGCATTCTGTCGGAGCGGTAGTTGAAGCAGATGACCGCGTCACCATCGCGCATCGGCGCCACCGGTTTTCCGTTGTCGACGATCACCACCGGCAACATGAACTCGTCGGTCTTGCCCGCTTCGTACGATTTGCGGATTGCCTCGAGAGGGTCGGTCTCGCGCGCGCCTTCGCCCAATACGACGGCGCGATATGCGAGCTGGGTGCGATCCCAGCGCTTGTCACGATCCATCGCGTAGTAGCGTCCGGAGACGCTCGCGATTCTCGCCGGCGAGCCAAGCTTCCTGATGCTGTCCAGCAGCTCCTGCATGTAGCCGAGCGCCGATTTCGGAAGAGTGTCGCGTCCGTCGAGGAAGGCGTGAATCGCTACCTTATCCAGACCTTCTCGCTTGGCGAGATCGATCAGCGCAAATAAGTGGGTGTCGATGGCGTGCACTCCGCCGGCGCCGATCAATCCCATCAGGTGGAGGGTGCCTCCGTCTCCTTTTACCTGGCGGCATGCACCCACCAGCGCCGGATTGGTGTAGAAGCTGCCGTCAGTGATGGCCGAAGAGATTCGTACCAGATCCTGCATCACGACCCGGCCTGCGCCTAGATTGAGGTGTCCGACTTCGCTGTTACCCATCTGGCCCTCGGGCAGACCGACGCGGAGTCCGGACGCTTCGAGCAGCGTTCGCGATCCACGAGACCATAAAGCGTCCCATGTGGGCGTGTTCGCCAGAGCTATAGCATTACCGACGGTTTCGGTGCGGTAACCCCAGCCGTCGAGGACGATTAGCGCGACTGGCCGCGCCCGCTGTGTGCTTGCCATTATATCAGTAATGTAATCCTACCCCGACGAGAGGGCGCGAAGAGCGATAATGGAAATCTTCAGACCCAAGCAGGAATCCGGGTTGGAAACTCGTCGTCGCCCGGACCGGGCCGGCGAAGGCGACCGCAGGCGCGGATCCTGGCGCGATTTTCGGCGCGCGTACCCGAGTTTCGTGTTCGTGCTCGGGCTCGGCCTGATGGCGATGGTCGCCGTCGATGCATGGCTCTTCGCCAAGAGAGTCAAATACAATCACGACGTGAAGGTGCTCCGTGAGCACATGACGGCCGCCGAGCGCGAGCGGACTGACGCCATCGTGCGGTCAGAGCAAAACAAGCTGCAGATCGCCATCGAGCTGGCGAAGCGTCAGGCAAAGTTTGACAAGAAGCTTCACCTGAATGTCTCGGTCGACAGCGCGCGAATGTACCTGACCAGAGAAGGAGCGCTGCTGCGCGAGATGCCCGTTCAGTTCGGGCCGGAGCGAGTCGCTGCCGAATCATCGAGTGGCCCACCTGCGGCGCTTCCGCGTGGAGAGCGCACCGTCGCCGACATTTCCGACACCAGGATAACTCTCGATGGCGGAACCCAGATTCTGACCTCGTCCAGTTCTGACCTGGCCAACGATTCGACCCCTGTTCCTCCCGGAGCGCTACGCATCAGAAAGGAAGACATGGACGCGATCATGCCGAACCTTAGCGCCGGTATGAAGGTATACTTTTACTGACTTCACATGTTTCGGTCGATGGCTGACGCCGTCGATCGATGGCGAACGCAGGACCGAGGTTGTGTATGGCGGGAGTAAGAATCTTTTCGTATGGCGGCAAGACGGTGTGGATGCTGATCACGGGTTTCGTGATAGCAGCAATCCTCAGCGTCATGCTGCTCGCCAGAACCGCCGAACTTCGCTACCAGCGCGATGTCAGTCGCATGGTCTATAACGACAACCTCGGCGTCCTCAACGAAGTGAAGGCGAAGCTCGGCATGACCGGCGACAGTCTCAAGGCGCTGCTGAACGAGAGCCCCGCCGAGGCGGCGAACGTACCGTACATCGTCGTCAGCATGGCCGACCACCGGCTGTGGTACAAGCAGGGCAAAGAGATCTTGTTCGAGGCACCCGTTGCGACGGGTAGCGGGAAGGAGCTGGTCGGCGGCTCCAGCGGTCAGTGGCGATTCGAGACGCCGCGCGGTCGATTGACGGTGAAGGGGAAGGATGAGGATCCAGCGTGGGTTCCGCCCGATTGGCATTACGTCGAGCAGGCCCACAAAAAAGGACTCGGTATCATTCACCTGGATGCCGGTGAGGCCATCCCAACCGGAGACGGCGGGGCAATCACGACCAGGAATGGCGAGGTCGTCAGGCGTTACGGTAACGGGTCCACGGTGTCTTTAGGTGGAGGGGTCGAAGGAAAGGAGATCGTCGTGAATGGAAACATCGTTGTGCCGCCTTACGGCACCACTGCACGCAGATACATGGGCGTCCTCGGAACCCGTCGCCTCGAGCTGGGCGACGGTTACGGAATTCATGGAACCGACCACCCGGAAAGCATCGGCCAGTCGGTGAGTCATGGTTGCGTACGCATGCGCAACGAAGACATCGAGCGCCTCTACCCAATGGTGTCGATTGGCACTCCCGTATACATCTATTAGTCCAGAAAAGCCCTTGGAGTCGGCGGTCATAGGAGAGAGAAGGGAGCATCCAGCGGGCGAAGAGCTCGCGCTCCCTGATGATCTCCCGGTCCGCAGACGCCACACGGCACGGATGGTCTGGTTTGCCATCGGAGCCGTCGCCGCCGTCGGCGCGTTCCAATTTCTCCAGGCAGCCGACGACGCCACCGACCGGCCGATCGGAACGTACATCGCGCGCTCGATCGTTCCGTTGGCGGAGCCATCCGTCAGCGCGTTTGGCGCCAGCGGCGAGGTGAAGCTCGCGTTCGCGATGCCGGCGGAGGAATTCTCCTATCCCCTCGACGTCCACGGCGATCCGACCGCGCTTCAATACGCGTGGGTCCGCGTCGGCGATACGGCGCTCTCCACGGGCGCACAACCGCTTGCCGGCGACAGGGTGAATGCGCCGCCCAAGGCCGGGTTTTATCGTCTGAACATTCTAAAGAGCGGGCAACGACGCACGGTCGAGGGGCTGACGCTGGCGGTATTGGTCCCGTTCACCGAGAAAGAGAAGGGGATGCTGCGCGGCTATCGCATCGGGACGTACCTCGCTGAGCGCATGCACAGCAAAACGCCCCCGCCAGAAGGATTCCTTGAAATCACTCCCGCCGACGTCGAACTGCCGATCACCAAACATCTCAAGGTCGGCGACTTCCTCAATCACGACCAGGTTGGCGTATGGCCGAGTTACGCCGCCGTGAATCCGAAGCTGCTCGACAAGCTGGAATTGGTGATTCAGGAGATTGCCCGCTGGCACGGTGATAAAGCCGTTGCCGACATCGACATCGACGTGCATTCAGGGTTCCGCGCTCCTGAGCACAATCGGCGGGTGCGGCGCGCCGCGAGCGACAGCCAGCACCAGTACGGCGACGCCGCCGACGTTGCCATCGACGCGAACGGCGACGGAAAAATCACCGCCATCGACAGTCGCATGGTAGGTTTGGCCGTAGAGATCGTCGAGCTCAAACATCCGGACCTGGTTGGCGGGCTCGGCATCTACAC
>JBKPDS010000028.1:0-32354 GCA_046727995.1 Gemmatimonadota bacterium | reverse complement strand
GGTTAAGCGTATCGCGGCGAAAGCCATGTCTGCCCTGACATCACCGGGCGCCAACAAGGGGAAATCGAGCAGAATGAAATCCGGAAACCCCGGTTGGTCGTGCTTCGTTCGACTGATCGGATCGACCGCGGATTTGATGGCAATTCACTTTCGCGACTCCCTCGACGCAATTGGAGCTGCCGAAGACGCGCTCAATAAATCGGAATTGGCGAAGGCGGCCACCTGCCCCTATTCGTTTCTCAGCGTCACCGAGGCGGGACTCTACCACATCACCGCGGAGTTGGCGCGGGCGGCGGAAGCGCGAGGCGGCAAAGTCGGCGACGCTGATTACACCAGAACCCTCGCCGGCAGAGTGGCAGCTGAACGCGACAGCGATCACATCAAGCGGCGGTTGTATCCGGAGCTGCCGCCCGGAATGCCATACGTCTGCTTTTACCCGATGACCAAACGCCGTGACGCCGCGCAGAACTGGTACACTTTATCGCTCGACGAGCGAAGCAGACTGATGCAGTCGCACGGACTCACGGGACGTCGCTACGCCGGAAAAATCCAGCAAGTCATCACCGGCGCGATCGGTCTCGACGCCTGGGAGTGGGGGGTGACATTGTTCGCGCAGGATCCGCTCGATTTCAAGAAGCTGGTGACGGACATGCGCTTCGACGAGGTGAGCGCAAAGTACGCCGAGTTCGGCGACTTTTACGTGGGGAGGATCATCCCGACTTAGGCCGGCGATTCCTCAAATCGCCGCGTGGCGTCAGCGGACGCGGCAGCGTCAAAGTAAAAGTGGATCCGCTGCCGACCTTGCTGGTCACCGTCAGGTTGCCGTTCATCGCCCGCGCCAGGTCGCGACTGATTGCGAGGCCCAATCCCGTTCCTTCGTGCGCGCTGCTGAGGGAGCGACCCAGTTGCACGAACGGCTCGAAGATCGCCTCCACCTTGTCTTCGTGGATCCCGACCCCGGTGTCGGTGACCTGGATCGACGCCATCTTGTCGCCGGTTTGACAGCGGACGATCACAGTTCCTCCGCGATTGGTGAATTTGATGGCGTTGGAGAGAAGATTGAGCATGATCTGGTCAGCCTTGGCGCGATCCGCGAGAGCGAGGCAATCGCGCTCGGTGGGGTCGATGATGAGTGAGACGCCTTTCGTCTTCGCCTGCGTTTCCACCAGAGGAACTACCGCCTCGATGACCTGAATGAGCGGAGTCGGGACGATGTCGTAGCTGAGATGACCGGCCTCGATGCGGCTGAAGTTGAGCAGGTCGGAGATGATTCCCATCAGGTGCTGCTGGCTGTGCCGGATTCTTTCCAGATAATCGACTTGTTCCGGAGTTATGGGGCCGCCGAGTCCAAGGCTGAGTAACTCTGTATAGCCGCCAATCGCGTTGAGCGGTGTGCGCAGCTCGTGTGACATCGCGGTGAGAAATTCCGCTTTCGCGGCGTTCGCCGATTCCGCCTCGGCGAGACGGCGGGCGTCGGCGAGCGCTCTCTGCTCGGCGTTCCGTCGCTCGGTGAGATCGCGCGTTATCTTGGCGAAGCCAACGAGCTCGCCTCGCTCATCGCGTACAGCAGTGACTACAATGTTGGCCCAGAACGCGGTACCGTCTTTTCGGACTCGCCAACCTTCCTCCTCGAATCGGCCATCACGAGCGGCGACGTCGAGCTCGTGTTGCGGGTGACCGATGGCGAGGGCGTCCTCGGTATAGAAGACGGAGAAGTGGCGACCAATAATCTCGTCGGCGTCGTAACCCTTGATGCGCGCCGCGCCCTGGTTCCAGCTGGCGATGTAGCCGGCCGGATCGAGCATGAAGATGGCGTAGTCCCTGACCGAGTTGACCATCAGCTCGAAAATGCGCCCGCTGTGTTTGATCGCCTCGGCGAGTCCCGAGTTGGCGATCGGAGTGATGGGGGTCGGACCCCCATTCGGCATATCGCTCGACTTGGGGCGCCGATTCGACAGCGGGTGATTATTGGCTTTATCAGCAGCCATTAGATACAGAGACAAAATATGGACGCGCGACGGGGCAGAAGCTGTCGGGAGTAAAATCTTCGCCTGTCAGCTCGATACCTTCAGCGGGATGACTGCGACTAAAAGACGGATTCCACCGCAACGAACGTGCGCGGATAATCCGGACGGCGGGATTTGACCAGATCGGAGAGCGCCGATGTAGAAAACGGACGGATCCGGCAACGACGCTTCGCTCGCAGAGTGCTCTCACTCAGGAGCCGAATCGGGACGGCGGGATTTGAACCCGCGACCCCCTGAACCCCATTCAGGTGCGCTACCGGGCTGCGCTACGTCCCGCTAACCCCAGCTGACCGGGGCTAGACAGACTGGGGAGTATAGTTGCGCAAACGCACTCGTACAACCCGATCGAAAGCGCCCGACCTCTGACCATGATATTCTATTGACAGATCAGTTGGCGGGCGGTAGACGTGTACCGCCCACCCCGCTGCCAGAATCATGGTGTTCGGACCCGCCGGCGTTTCTTGGCGGGCGTACATCCGCGCCTGGTAGCGTTCCGTCCATCATTCAGGCACGGAGGCTCTATGCGACTCGGTTGTGCTGTGATGACGCTGGCTCTCCTTCTCACTTTCTCGCCAGCAGCTGCCCAGACCCGCACCATCAGCGGGACGGTAACGGACGCAGAGACCGGTCAGCCGCTCGAGGGCGCGCGAGTATCAGTCCGCGGCACCTCGCTGACCACCACCACCAGTCCGTCGGGGACGTTTACTCTGGGCAATGTTCCGTCGGGGAATGTCGTCGTCTCGATACGAAGAATCGGACACAATTTCGCCGATCTTCCACTCGCCGCCGGACAGACGGTGCTCACTGCAGTTCTCACCCGCGACCCACTTCGACTATCAGATGTCGTGGTGACGGGACAGGCGACAGCGGTCGATCGACGAAACCTCGCCAACGCAGTGGCGACGGTGAGCGGAGAGGAAGTATCACGCGTCTCCTCTCAGACCGTCGAGCAGGCGTTGCAGGGGAAGGTCGTCGGCGCATCCATTCAGGCCAACTCCGGTGCACCGGGCGGTGGAATGCAGATGAAAATGCGCGGAGTTACCTCCATCAATGGGTCCTCCGAGCCGCTGTACGTCGTGGACGGAGTGATAGTGAGCAACGTGTCAATTCCGTCAAATCAGAATGCCGTCACCAAATCGACGCAGGGATCAAACCCGTCGCTGACCCAGGACAACCAGGTCAATCGCATCGCGGACATTAACCCGAACGACATCGAGAACATCGAGGTCCTTAAGGGAGCATCCGCGTCGGCGATCTACGGATCGCGAGCCTCGAACGGAGTCGTGATCATCACGACGCGCCGCGGGAGAACCGGCGAGCGGCGCGTGACCGCTACGCAACGGCTCGGCGTCTCGAAGATCTCCAATACACTCGGCTCACGGACATTCAACTCACTTGCCGAAGCGACAGCGGCCTGGGGTCCGTCGGCGGCGAACTTCTATCAGCAGGGCGTGACCTTCGATCACGAGCGCGAGCTGGCAGGCCGCACTCCACTCTCCAGCCAAAGCGTCGTCGACGTGAGCGGTGGTGACGAGGACACGCGCTACTTTGCGTCCGGCCTCTGGCAAGCGGACGGCGGAATCATCGACAACACCGGCTACGACAAGCAGGCGGTGCGCGCCAACCTCGATCAGGATTTCGGCAAGCGCCTCAACCTGAGTATCCAGACGAGCGCGACGAAATCGCTGGCGCAGCGCGGACTCACCAACAACGACAACGCCAGCGTGAGCTTCTGGATGGTTTTTCCATTCACCCCGAATTTCGTCGACCTCCGCCGCAAAGCCGACGGAACATATCCGGCCAATCCGTTCGTGATCAGCAACCCGCTGCAGACAGCGGCGCTGATGAAGAACGACGAAAAAGTTTTGCGGTCGATCCTTTCGGGAAGGCTGACGTTGAACGCGATTCAGCGACAGGCCTTCAACCTCAAGTTCTTTCTGAATGGCGGGGCGGACCAGTTCAATCAGGAAAACTCGCTACTGTTTCCGCCGGAGCTTCAGTTCGAGCCGATCGACGACGGCGAGCCGGGAACGGCGCTCCTGAGCAACAGCAACAACGTCAATCTCAATCTTGGCAGCAGCGGCGTTTTGACATTTACTCCGGGAAGCGGAGCGTTCACGGCGACGACCTCGGTCGGCGTCAACGGGGCTAGTCGCGACCTTCGCACTTCGCGAATCGTGAGTCGAAATCTCGTCGGCGGCCTCGGCATCGTCGGAGCGGGAACTGACGTGCGTGTGCTCGAGCAACGGCAGCGTGTCGAGAACTTCGGCTTGTTCGCACAGGAAGAATTCCTCACGCTGAGTGAGCGATTGCTGTTGACGGCGGGCATCAACGCCGATCGCAGCAGCGCCAACAGCGATACCAAGAAGTATTTCTACTATCCGAAGCTGTCCGGATCATTCCGATTCCCGCAGCCGTTCACCTGGCTGACCGAAGCCAAGCTCCGCGCGGCGTACGGCCAATCGGGGAACGAGCCGCTGTTCGGTCAGAAATTCACGCCACTCAGCGCGATCGAGAACATCGCCGGCCTGTCGGCGATCGTCGTCCCGGTGCAGGGAACCGTCGGATCGAAAGATCTCCATCCCGAGCGACAGCGTGAGTTCGAGGCCGGATCGGATCTGACGTTGATGGGCGGACGCGCCGCCGTCGAGCTCACCTGGTTCCAGAAGAACATCTCCGACCTGTTGCTGCAGCGGACGCTGGCGCCGTCCTCGGGATTCGGCTTCGAGAACTTCAATGGCGGCAAGCTGCGCACGAGAGGGACGGAGATAGCGGTCAACCTCGTGCCGATTCAATCCACACAAGCCGAGTGGGTGTTCCGCACTTCGTTTGCGTCGACGCGCAGCAAGATCACCGAGCTGCCGGTTCCGACTTTCAGAGGACTCGGCTTCGGCACCGCACTCGGGTCGTTCCAGTTCGAGCAGGGCGCATCGGCGACGCAGATCGTCGGCAACGACAGTCTTTCCGATGGGACGGTGGTGGTGCGCAAGATCGGCGACGCCAATCCTGACTTCGTGATGTCATTCGTCAACAACCTGAGGTTCAGGCGCTTCAGACTATACGGATTGCTGGATTGGCAGCACGGGAGCAGCATCATCAATCTGACGAAGTTCCTGTACGACCTCGGTCAGAATACGATCGATTACGCAGATCCGATTACCTACGGCGGTCTGCAGACTACCAAGGGAGCGAACAGACTGCGGCTGTTCCCGAAACAGACAGCGGTCTATGTCGAGGACGGCTCGTTCCTCAAGCTGCGGGAGCTGACTCTCTCGTTCGAGGTGCCCGAGCAAATGGTGGCGCGATTCGGGCGCGGCGTGCGAACCGCGGAGCTGAGCTTCAGCGGCCGGAACCTGTGGACGCACACCAATTACACCGGGATGGATCCAGAGGTGAGCAACTTCGGGAACCAACCGATCGGAAGAAACATCGACGTCGCTCCTTTCCCACCGAGCCGAAGCTATTGGTTCTCGCTAAGCCTGGGATTCTGACCATGACTAACATGAGAACATCATCGATGAGCGCGACCCGGATTATCGGTGCGGTCGCCGCGCTGTTTTTCGTCAGCGCATGCAAGGACCTCGTCGTACCTGACTACAACAACACCAGTATCGACGACCTCACCAGCAGTCCCACTCCGACAAAAATCACTCAGGCGTCGCAGGGATTGCTGGTCGGAACTCGCGTCGGAATCGGCGAGCAGAATGGATATGTTTCGCTGCTTGGAATACTGGGTCGCGAATCCTACAACTTCGATCCCGCTGATCCGCGTTTCATTACGGAAATGCTGATCGGTCCGCTCGATGGCGGCAGTCCGGCGTTCGGCGGCAATCTGTTCGCGGCGCCGTATCGGAACATCCGCAACGCCAATCTTCTGCTCGGTGCGCTGGACAAAGTCGTCGGACTGACGGACGCGCAGAAATCAGCGGTCGAGGGATTTGCGAAGACGATCCAGGCGCTCGATTACCTGAACGTCATCAACACGCGGGATGATCTCGGCGCGCCGATCGATGTCGATATCGGGCCGACTGATGCACCGGCTCCGATCGTCGCCAAGGACGTCGTCTTCACCCATATCGTGAGCCTGCTCGATGACGGCTTCACCGCACTGGGCGCCGGCGGCACGGCGTTTCCGTTCAGTGTCAGTCCCGGCTTCTCCGCCTTCAGCACGCCAGCTGACTTTGCAAAATTCAACCGCGCACTGAAGGCACGCGTCGAAGCATACCGCGGACAGTACGCGTCGGCGCTGGCTGCCCTGAACGCTTCGTTTCTCAACACCAGCGCTCCACTCAGCCTCGGCGCCTACCACTCGTACAGCACCGGGTCGGGCGATACGCCGAACGCGCTGTTCGATCCCGCCGGTCGAGCGATACTGGCGCATCCATCGATTGTCACCGATGCGGAGACGAAGCCTGATGGAACGCTCGATGCCCGCGCGCTGGCCAAGGTTGCGCATCTACCCGACGTTCATACGGTGCAGGGAATCTCGACCGACCTCGTGTTCACGATTTACACCTCGAACACGGCGCCGATTCCGATCATCAAGAACGAAGAGCTGATTCTGCTGCGGGCGGAGGCGCGCTACTTCACCAGCGACGTGGCCGGAGCACTCACCGACATCAACTTCATCCGCACCAATTCGGGTGGGCTGGCGCCGCGCGGACCGTTCACCTCCAACGCTGACTTCATCGCCGAGCTGTTGAAGCAGCGGCGCTATTCGTTGTTGTTCGAGGGTGGGCATCGCTGGATTGACGCCCGACGCTTCGGCCTCCTCAACACACTTCCGAAAGCGCTGCCCTCTCACAACATTATGAGCCGGTTCCCATTCCCTGAGGCGGAGTGCCTGGCAAGAGTGCCGGCGCCAACCCAGGGCTGCACCTAAACCTCGAGAACCACGCAACCTTGAGCGTGTTGCGGCAAAGTGGCAGGATGTGAAAACGGCGCGGATTTCTCCGCGCCGTTTTCATTCCTATTTGTGCAGCTGCCGATTAACGCGGCAGCGCGAATGTCACACTGAGTCCGAAAATCGTGTTGTCCGTTCCCGGATTCGCAGCAGCCAACACCGCGATAGAGGGACGTAACACGAGCGACGGCGTGAGCTGGAATCCAGCGCCGCCGCCGATCACCAGGTAACCGTCGGTGCCGGTGGTCGAGTTGCCATTGAGCTTCGCCGTGACGCGGCTGTAGCCCCATGCCGCCGAACCGAACGGAATGATGCTCACCGTTTTGGTCATTGGTACCGAGGTGCCGATCGAAGCGCCGAGGGTCGCCGTCTGGGACGAGATGTGCAGCGTTCCGCCGCCAACGTCCTGGCTCGGACCGAATCCGAACGACAGGGTGCCGCCGGGGCAGATCTGCCAGGCGCTTCTCTTTTGCAGCGGCATCGCATAGCCAAGGCCGCCGTTGACCGTGACAGCGTTGCCGCTGATGTTGTCGTAGCTGGACATGCCGACCGAACCGCCGGCGTACACGCCCTCACGATGACCGACCGTCGCTCCGCCGCCGAAGGACGTCGAGTGATCGCTCATCGCGAGCGCTCCGCCGAGGTGCTTCGAGCTGTTACGGAAGGACAGGTCGCCCTGACACACTTGCGCAGTTGCCGTGCTCGCGGAAATCGCGATAGCCGAAACTGCTCCTACAATTATTCCGAACTTCATTTGGCCTCCAGGCCGGTAGTTATCCGTTCGCGAGATCGCGCGCCAAAGGGCCTAACGGAGCTCGCACGACATTTTGACGACAGGTCCCTAGGCGGAGTCACGGAGGTCGGTGACGATCACACGTCGCCCGGGTAACAGATGGCCTGTTAGACCTGTTTCTCGCGGCAGTACACAAAAAGAAAAACGGAGCGTCGCGAGACGCTCCGTTTTTCTCAGGCCAGCTTCAGCCTAATCAGGTGCAGGTGATCACACCGTTGGTCATATCGCAGGTCTTTGCAGACTGCGTATGAGTGGCGGTCGCGCTCCACGACGGGGGCGGGCCAGCGACAGCCGTAACCGTAACGGTCACGTTCTGCGACGGGGTGAAGCCCTGAACCGGCGACGCAGAGGTCGCGGTTCCAGAGAAGTAAGCACCACCGTTGTCGGCAGCGTATTGCTCTTCGTAGGTCGCCATGTTGCGAAGGTCAGACTTCATCGCGGCGACGTACGCCTTGTCCTTCGTGTTCGCGAACTTCGGAATCGCGATCGCGGCAAGAATGCCGATGATGACGACCACGATCAGAAGCTCAATGAGTGTAAAGCCCTTTTTGTTGCTCATTTAAGACTCTCCTGAAGCGTTGGTAAATCGCCGCCGGCTTTCTGGGCCTTAAGCTATTGATAAGACGCGATGCCGGGAAACGGGGCAACCCTCAAGAGGGCAACGCCCGAACCGAAATCGGGAGCCCTTGTTAAGTTATTGTTAATAAATGGGTTACGGAGAGCATCCCGAGCGGATCCGACCCCAAAATCTGCCGCATTTTGCAAATGGTCTTGCAGCTTGCAACCGATTTCGGGCCAAGCTCGACAACGTTTAGCGGACTGGACCATAAGCTCCGTTGTGGCGTATCATCAAACGTCCCGAACCCGCTCAAGACCGGAGCCCAGAAATGCACTACAATATTATAGCCCGCATCCAGCGCCCATGCTTTGCGCTGATGGCGGGCGCGATCGCCGCGCTCCTTTGCGCGGGCGTTGCCAATGCTCAGACAAAATCAGTCACCACTGCTCCGGCCACTGCGCCTCGGAAGGTCTACGTGAAACCCAGCGATGCCGATCTCAAGAAAAAGCTGACGCCGCTTCAGTATCAGGTCACCCAGCACGAAGCAACGGAAACACCGTTCCGCAATCAGTATTGGGACAACCATGAACCCGGTATCTACGTCGATGTCGTATCCGGAGAGCCGCTTTTCAGCTCGCTCGATAAGTACGATTCCGGAACCGGCTGGCCAAGTTTCACGCGTCCGCTCGAGGCGGCGAACATTCGCACCAAGACCGACCGCATGCTCGGTTTCGAAAGAACCGAAGTGCGTTCGGCTCACGCCGACTCTCACCTCGGCCACGTTTTCGACGACGGCCCGCGACCGACGGGCTTGCGCTACTGCATGAACTCGGCGGCGATGCGCTTCATTCCGGCGTCGCAGCTGGAGGCGGAAGGCTACGGGCAGTACGCGGCGTTGTTCAAAGAAAAAACGGCAGCCAAGCCAGCGAAGTAGCTGAACTCAGGCTTGTGCGGCGGGTGGAACCCTCAGATTTTGCTGAGGTTTTCCGCGCCCACCCCAACCCGAACATGAGAGCTATCAGAAAGGGCTTCACCCTGATCGAGCTCCTTGTCGTAATTGTGGTGCTCGGAATCCTTGCCGGCATCGCCATCGCCAGATTCGTAAACACGAAAGAATCCGCTTATATCGCGTCGATGAAAGCGGATCTTCGGAACTTCGCGCTGTACGAGCAGAACTACTCGATGGACAGTCAGGGCAGCTACTTCTCCGGCAACGGCGCGGCGCAGGGCTTCGTGCCGACCGTCGGTGTCACGATCAGTGCGACCGCGGACCCAGGCCCGCCGCCGAGCTGGCAAGCTCTCGCGACTCACAACAAGACGGCGAAGACGTGCTCGATCACCACCGCCGGCCCTTCGATCTGGGAAATCAGCTGTCCGTAATTCCCGCCGCAAAAATCTCTGGCAACGGCGGACAGTTTCATTCAGATTTGCACGCCCAAAACCATAACCCGATTTTCTTTGCTGAATCAGTCAATGGAATGCTGGTTGATCACGACGCGTGCTGAAGTGATGCGGCTCGAATTTGGAGAGGAGCCGCCGGCCGAGATCTGCCTGCCGGATAAGCCGCTGTTGGAGATAGAGGACAACGCGGTGCAGAGGGCGATTCAGGACGCGCCCTACATCACCTACCAGCGCTACCACCTGGCGCACGAGAGCTGGCGCCTCGGCATCGTTTATTCGATTTCGCCGCCGACGGTGGGCGACATTCAGATTCTTTCGGCGTACAGAGCGGGGCACGAGGCGCGGCCGCACCTCGTTTAGGGAAGCGGGAAGAGGGAAGAGGGAAGCGGGAGGCGGGAAGCGGGAGGCGGGAAGAGTCGAGTCCCGCCTATTTGTGGCGAAGCTTGTCCACCGCTTGATCCAGGAGCGCCTGAAGCCTCAGATACTCCTCGTTTATTCTCTTACCTGCTGCTGGTAGTTCCGCTTCGGCCTTCTCCGCGAGCTCGGCGAGTCGCCTGCCAGCGTTGGTGAGCTCCTCGCGCAGCTTCTCGAGTACCTGTTTGACGTCGTCCATAGTGATTGTCCCCGATGTTGGGCGCGTTCTGAGTGGCAAAGAGTAGGATACGCGCGCGCGTTGCGAGATGCTACTTACGCGCCGAGTACTCGGGCGGTTTCTGCTACTTTTTGCCCGGCTTGACGAGCAAGCGCTGGCCGATCTTCACTCTGTCGCCCTCCAGCTGGTTCCATTGACGCAGCTGGTCTGGCGTAGTGTCGAACTTTCGGGCGATGCTGAAAAGCGCGTCACCGCGTCTGACGGTGTAATAGAGCGGCTCTTTTATCAGTGCATCGACCGCCGCGAGCAGCTTACGCTCGGCGGCGGCGTCCTTCCGCTGAGTTTCGTGGACCGAGTTAACGTAATCGACCAGCGAATCGAGCGCAGGCACCTGACTGCCAATCGCGGCGAATTGTCCGGACGCCACGCCCGGATGTGAAACCCGGACACCGTGGGCGGTGAGGAAGTAGAGGCGGCCGGTGCGCATGGAAAGCAGGGTGTCGTTGGGGAATTCCTGCGTCACGATTACTGGTGGCGCGTCCTCGCTCTCGAACTTGCTGCCGGGAGCGACGCCGATGAAAATCAGTCGCTCATTGGTCGCGTAGAGCACCCCATTGGCACCGCGGTAGTAATCGCTGGGACGCCTCATGAAGACCTGTGCCTTTCTCTGGACCGTCTCGCCGTAAGTGAGCATTCCGCCCTGGAGCTCGCGGTCGGCCGCATTCCAGGCCTTGGGCGCGTCTACGTGTCGCATAAAAAAGAAGTAGCCGAACAGAACGAGCGCGACTACGGCAACGGCAAGTCCGATGACCGCTTTTTTGAGGAAGCGAAAGGAGCGGTACAGTCTTTCGGACTCTTTCATTTCTGATCAGTGTAGCGGGGCGCGAGTACCGGCGGGAGGGCAATCTCCATACCTGGTGTGGCATGTGAGGTGCAACCGAAAGGGGCATGGCCGACCTCGAGTCCGATCAGCGCCAGGAAGGGGCCGGAGACCAGTTCACCAACGTTGCGGTTCGCAGACCGCTTGGACCTCCGGCTCCACGCTGGAAAAGAGTTCTAAAGGCTGCGCTTCACGCCGTCGGCGCGACGATTTTACTCGTGGCCGGAACCGTTTGGACCATCCGGCTGCAGCACCCGAAATTCGTGAACCCAGGGCAGTTGCTGCACCTGCCGCCTGCGCTCGTCACGGCTGTGACGCCGGGCACAGAACCAACGGCGCCGCCGCCGACTGATTCAGCGGCGCAGCTCGAGGTCAAGAAGGTCGCCTACTCACTGCACAAGTACACCAGCGACACCGTCCTCGCCAACCGGATTGCGTCCGCCATAGTGGTCGAGGGGGGCAAGAAGAACATCGACCCTGCCTTGCTGGTGGGGGTGGTGCTGACCGAAGACGCCAAGCTCGATCCGAATGCAAAGAGCTTTGTTGGCGCGCGCGGTCTGATGCAGGTGATGCCTTTTCACGCCGGGAAGTGGAAGGGGTGTACGTCGGCAGACCTTTTCTCGATCGATTCCAACATCTGCCACGGCACGAGCATCCTGGCGGATCTGATCAAGCGCTCGCCCAGCGTTGCCAGCGCCTTGCAGCGATATAATGGTTGCGTTCGGGGAACGAATACTCCGAACTGCCATACGTACTCGGGTAAGGTGCTGAAGTTCGCTGAGCAGGCGGCGACGCAGATGCTCAGTTTCTCGCTGGCGGAATAGTACTCCGAATTCAGAACCCAACCGCTCGGCTGCCGGCTGCCGGCTGCCGGCTGACGGCTAACCTCTGGCGGCTGCCGGCTTTTAAGGTCAACTGAACACGACCGGCTGCCGGCTGATCGCGACCTGCTGATGGCAGCCGGCCAGTGTCGCCGAAAGGATCTGCGGCGCTAGCGCCAGTTTTTTTACCTGTCTACCGCCGCACTAACGCCGTTCGATGTGAACGCCGGTAGCAATTAGCAGGCAGGGATCAGCACGCAGCCGGTCGTGTTTAGTTGGTTGTACCGTCCCGTTCGTGTGGCCGCCGTCAGCGAACTGCCGTGAGCTGACAGCGGTTTTTTTTGTACGCGGGCGTCACATACATGACATTTCTATACCATCTGTTTGTTTAGTTAACCCCCGGATTTTACAAAACTTTTTCTTGACCCAATCCGTCAATATAGGTACCGTAATACGTATCTCAGCAGTGGCATTACCACAATAGATTGGCCTATGACGGAATGGATAGGGCGGGAGCTCGAGCGAATTCGAAAGCTCAGAGGTCTGCGCCGTGAAGACGTTGCTGCCAGGCTTCCCAGACCTGTCTCGCCGTCAACCATACGCAATATCGAGCATGACGAAGACTACAATGTCTCGCTCGATCTTTTGCGACAGATAGCGGCGGTACTCGGCGCCAAAATCCAGGTCTCACTCGAGGCCGAAGATCTGAAGCGCTGGCAGACGCCACCGGGGCAGCGACCAGCGATCAACGTGGCCGACGCGCCGGTTGAACAGCAGGAGCGGTTGATCGACAACGAGTATTTCATCCGGTACATCCGGGCGCGTTATCCGGATTGTCCGCTGACGAACTCGCAGATCGGTCGAAGAATGTGGGACTTCGCCAAGCCCAGAGGAGCGGAGCTGGTGAAGGAAAGGATGCAAGTGAAAAAACTGCCGTCGAAGGAGAGCATTGCTACTTACAGGCTTCCGACGACAGCAGCGCAGTACCGCGTACATGAGCGGGATATGGAAGTGCTGCACGGTTTTGCGGATCGGTTGGGCCGGGCTTACCGGGATGAGAAGGGAAGGGTTCTAGTCCCACTCATCTAGGTCTGCTCGACACGCTAATTCGAGGAGAACCTGTGAAGAAATCAGGACTGAAGCCACTGAAAGCACCGCCGGCAAAGCTGTCTTCTCCAATGAAGGCTGCGATGAGGGCTGCCTCCCACGCAATTGCGTTGGGCGGGCTGCTCGTGGGCGGAGCCGTGTGGACGATTTCCCAGCAGCACCCCCTGTACGCCAACCCGGGCAGGCTGTTGAGATTGCCCGCGGCCGTTGTCGATGCCTCGCAGCCGACGGAGCAAGCGTTCCGCATCGGTGAGGTACTCAATCAGTACACCCACGACCGCGCCCTTGCGTTCCGCATTGCTGATGCGCTCGTCGAGCAGGCGGACAAGGAGCACATCGACCCTGCACTGCTAGTCGGCGTTCTTTTGACCGAGGACAACACTCTCGACCCGCATGCCCGCAGCGCTGTCGGCGCGCGGGGCCTGATGCAGGTCATGCCGCTTCACGGTGGAAAGTGGGGATGCGGCTCGTCTGACCTGTTCGACATCGAGAGCAACATCTGCCACGGTGTGCAGATCCTCAAGCAGGCGATTCGTGACGCGCCAAATACGCGCGTAGCACTGCTTCGCTACAACGGCTGCGTCCGCGGTCGCAATACTCCGAACTGTCACCGTTACGATGACCAGGTTCTGAAGCGCGCCGGCCGCGCTGCGGCGGAGATGCGCCTGGTGAAATCGCAAAAGACAGACTAAGGTTCTTCTGAAAAAGAGCCGGTGCCTTACGCACCGGCTCTTTTTTTTGCATGTCGCGAAAGCCGTTTGTGGTGCTGGCGCTCTCGGTGCTGGGGATCTCGTTCGCCGGGCCACTCGTCCGCCTCTCGACCGCCGATCCGGTCGCCATTGCAGTCTGGCGCCTCGGTTTTTCGCTGATCATCGTGGCTGCTTTTCTCGCGGCGACCGGCGAGTGGCGGGAGTGGCAGGGAATAACGCGCGCTGAACTTGTCCTGGCGATTGTCTCGGGCTTTTCCCTGGCACTCCATTTCTGGGCGTGGAATGCGTCGATACGCCTCACGACCATTGCCGCCTCCGTCACTCTCGTCAATCTCCAGCCGGCAGTGGTGGCGATGATCTCGGCGGTCGCGCTGAAAGAGGCTCCGTCTCGGATCCAGGTGCTCGGCATCACCGTCGCGATTCTTGGCGCCATTGTCATTGCGGCACCCGACTTACGAGGGGGATTCAGCCGCGGCAATGCGCCGTTGCTTGGCAATCTCTTGGCGACATCGGCCGCGGTTACGGCGGCTATCTACTACACGATCGGTCGGCGACTCCGACGCAGTCTCGGGATCTGGTCGTACGTGGCGATCGTCTACGCGACTGCCTTCGTCGTCCTGGCGGCGATTGGCGTATCGCTGGGCGTTCGGCTTTTGCCACAGCCGCCGCGGGAAATAGCCATTTTCGCCGGCTTGGCACTCGGTCCGATGCTGCTCGGTCACACCGGGATGAACTGGGCGCTAAAATTTCTGCCAGCCTACGTCGTCAATCTCACCGTGCTCGGAGAGCCGGTCGGTGCGACGCTTTTAGGTGCAGTGATACCGTCCATTCGCCAGATTCCCAGTGTATCAACTCTCGCCGGCGGGGCCATTGTCCTCACTGGCGTCATCATCGCGGCCAATAACGTGACCGATCGCTCTGCTTGGCGGAACCGAGCCAAAGGGAAAAGCTAGGATGCTACATTGAAATCGAGGCATTCATTCGGCGTCCTTCGAACGAACGCTGACCAGGTGGTAAAACCTCCGACCCTCTCAAGCTCACCCGTCGATCGATGCGAAATCTGAGATTTGTACCGCTGCTGCTTTGTCTTGTAGCCGTTCCCGCCACGAGTCAGGGACGAACGAGAGCTCGCCCTCGGGCGCCGGCGATCACCTCACCGCTGGCGCAGTTCGGACACAACATTGGCGACGATTACTTCCTCGCCAATTACAGCCAGATGCTGGATTACTGGCGTAAGCTCGATCGTGAATCGGATCGTATGCGACTGGTGCGCATTGGCACCACCGCCGAGGGGCGCCCGATGTGGATGGCGATCGTGACTTCCGCGGAAAACTTCAAGAAGCTCGCCCGGTATCAGGAGATTTCCCGGAGGTTGGCTCTGGCGGAGAATCTCACCGATGCTCAGGCGCATGCCCTGGCGGCGGAAGGCAAATCGGTGGTGTGGATCGATGGAGGCCTGCACGCCACCGAAGTTCTGGGCGCGCAACAGCTGATCGAGACCGCCTACGAGCTGGTGAGCCGATCCGATCCCGAGACGCTTCGCTTCCTTCGTGACGACATCATCCTGCTTGTGCCCGCCAATCCCGACGGACAGGAGCTTGTATCGAACTGGTACATGCGCGAGGCCGACACCCTCAAGCGCACGACGGCGCGATTGCCACGACTCTACCACAAGTACGCCGGTCACGACAACAATCGGGATTCCTACATGGCTTCGCAGCCCGAAACGCAGGCGATGGACAGCATCCTTTTCCGTGCCTGGTATCCGCAGATCATGTATAACCATCACCAGACCGGCCCAATCGGTACGGTCATCTTTGCGCCGCCGTTCCGCGACCCGTTCAACTACAACTTCGATCCCCTGGTGCCGATGGAGCTGGACCTGGTGGGAGCAGCCATGCACTCGCGATTCGTCGCCGAGGGCAAGCCGGGCGCGACGATGCGGAGCGGCTCGAGCTATTCCACCTGGTGGAACGGCGGTTTAAGAACCACAGTGTACTTCCACAACATGATCGGTCTGCTTACCGAAGCAGTCGGGAATCCGACGCCGATCGAAATCCCGCTCGTTCCCGACAAGCTGCTGCCGAAGGGCGATTATCCGATGCCGATTCAGCCGCAGAAGTGGCACTTCGCGCAGTCGATCGCGTACGAGCTGACGGCAAATCGGGCGGTCCTCGACGTCGCCTCTCGCTATCGGGAAACGCTGCTCTACAACATCTACCAGATGGGTCGCAATTCCATCGCCCGGGGCAGCACCGATTCGTGGACGGTCACTCCGAAGAAAGTTGCCGCGCTGACTTCAGCGATTCCGCAGGACAGCGCCCGGCCGCAGGGCGGCGACGCCGGCGGCGGTGGGGGAGGGGGTCGGGCGGTGACGACCAGTCCCGCTGACCTGGCGACCTACAGCCGGGTCATGCGCAATCCCGCTGACCGGGATCCACGCGGATACATCATTCCAGCCGACCAGCCCGATTTTCTGACGGCGACGAAATTCGTCAACGCGCTGATCAAGACGGGTATTGAGATCGACCGCGCCACTTCTTCGTTCACCGTTGATGGGAAGAACTATCCCGCCGGTTCGTACGTGGTGAAAACGGCGCAGGCATTCCGCCCGCACGTGCTCGACATGTTCGAGCCGCAGGACCATCCGAACGACATCCCGTATCCCGGCGGTCCGCCAACTCCTCCTTACGACAACGCGGGATGGACCCTGGCGTACCAAATGGGCGTTCAGTTCGATCGAATTCTGGATCCGTTCAGCGGTCCGTTCACGCGAGTCACCGGCTTCGCTAAGGTTCCGGCGCCGCGGGTTGGACCGGCGGCAGCCGGCTACGCCTTCAGTCACTCCCAGAACGATGCTTTCTATGCGGTCAACCGCCTGCTCGCTCATGGCGACACCGTCTACACTCTACGCAATCCGCTCAGCATCAACGGGCGTACGTACGACGTCGGCACTTTCTACGTTCCCGCCAAGACGTCGACGCGAGCCTTTCTGGCCAGACTGGCGGAAGAGAGGGGACTGCAGTTCGATCCATTCCACACCGAGGTCTCGGCGGCATCCTTGCAGCGGGTTCGCCCCGCCAGAATCGCATTGTGGGATCAGTATGGTGGGGCAATCACCTCTGGATGGGCGCGCTTCATTCTCGAGCAATTTGATTTTCCATATGAAGTGGTCTATCCGCAGACGCTCGATGCCGGGAATCTGATCAGCAAGTTCGACGTGCTGATTCTTCCCGACGGAGCTACGTTCGCCCGCGCCGCGCCACGAACGCCGCGAATAAATCCGGAGGACATTCCGCCTGAATACCGCGATCGGCTCGGCGCAATGACGGTCGCGAAAACCGTCCCGCAGCTTTCAGAATTCCTCAACGCCGGCGGGACGATTCTCGCCATTGGCTCGGCGACGGACCTCGGCACACACCTCCAGCTTCCGATAGCAAACGCACTAGTCGACAGCGCCGGACGTCAGTTACCGCGAACGCGCTTCTACGTGCCGGGTTCGATCCTCGCCATGCGCGTGGATACCACCGCGGAACTGGCGCAGGGCCTGAGGCCAACGACGGATTTCTACTATGACAACGCTCCGGCATTCCGGCTGCTGCCCGCCGCCGAGGCGCGCGGGATCAAGCGAGTCGTCTGGATCGACAACCCGACACCGCTCCGGAGCGGCTGGGCCTGGGGCCAAAGATATCTGAGTGGTGTAACAGAGGTGCTCCAGGCTCCCATCGGAAAGGGAATGCTCGTCCTGTATGGTCCCGATCCGTATTTCCGCTCACAGCCGCATGGAACGTTCAAGCTGTTGTTCAACGGTCTCCTTTATCGCAACGACCTTGGGGATTAGATGATGCGCTCAGGTATTATCTTCGCGGCTTTCGCCGTCGCCGGTTGCTCGTACTTCAAGTCGGGCGCGACCACCGAGCCCACTCCTACATCGGACACCAAGGTCGAGGCCTCACGCGGGCCAGGCGCCGGATTGCGGCTCGCCACCAGCGCTGGTCTGTTGAAGGCGATGCACGATCGCTATGAAGGGAAGTTTCTGAAGACGATGAGCTTCCTTCAGAACAACACGGCTTACACGCCGAGCGGCACCGAGGTGAAATCACAGTGGTACGAGCACATTGAAGTTCCCGGAAAGCTTCGCATCGCGTTTCTCCCCGCCACTACCAAGAGCGGGCTGGTGCAAGTCGACAACAAGGTGGCTTCGTTCGATAACGGGATTCGAGTCGACTTCCGGCCGTCGATTAACCCGCTTCTGTTGCTCACCGCCGACGTCTACGTAGCCCCCGTCGCTGCGATCACGCGCGATCTCGACTCGCTGCACGTTGACATGGAAGTGATGCGCGACGACCAATGGGAGGGGCAGCCGGTGTATGTCGTCGGAGCGAAGGCGGGCGATTCCACTTCAAACCAGATGTGGGTGGACCGTGATCATTTGCGGCTGGTGCGCTTCATTCAGCGCTCGAAGGCAGGCAATCGTAACATCGTCAGCGACATTCGAGTCCTGAATTACAAGGAAATCCAGGGCTTCGACATTCCGACCGAGTTCCTGATCATCCGGAATGGGCGTCCATTCTGGCGCGAGCAGTACGCCGATTTGCGGATCAACGATGAATTTCCAGCCGGCACTTTCGATCAGGCGCGGTGGAACGACATCCCGATTCCGAAGTAGCATCAGTCAACGAAAACCCTTTCTGATGATTTGCCGGCTTTCACTCTTCTTCGCACTAGTTCCCGCTTTTTCGGCAGCACAAACACCTCTTCCGGCACAGGCTTCCCGGACCGCGAGCGCGGTCAAATCGGCTTCGGCCTGGAAGATCGATCCAACCCACTCCGAGCTCACGTTCTCGATTCGCCACATGGTGAGTCGGGTGCGCGGGCAGTTCGATGAGTGGAGCGGGACGATCATCGCCAATCCAGACGACTGGAGCACCGCAACCGTGGAAGTTGTGGCGCAGACGGCGAGCATCGATACCAACAACGAACGCCGCGATGCCGATTTACGAAGCGAGAATCACTTCGACGCGGAAGCGAATCCGATGGTGACCTTCAGGAGCACGAAGGTGACTCGCTTCACGGGAGACTCGATTGCGGTCGCCGGAAACCTTACGATTCACGGGATCACCCGCCCGGTCATTTTGCGCGGGCACTTCGACGGCATGACTGGCGTACCTGGAAAACGGCGCGCCGGGTTCGAGGCCCAGACCACGATCAATCGCAAGGATTTCAACATGACGTGGAATCGGATCGTGGAAGGCACCGAGATGCTCGGCGACGAAGTCAAAATCGAGATCGATATCGCGGCGGTAGAGCAACCGCAGTAACACCACCTACAAACGAGCCCAAATGAAAAAGCGCCTGCTGCTGGTAGCGAGTCTCGTTGCCGTCAACGCGTTCGCGCAGGGACGCGTGCAGCGCCCGATGACTTTCCAGGATTTTGCCGCGGTCAAGAACGTCGGTGATCCTCAGGTCTCACCGGACGGTAAATGGGTTCTTTATTCGGTGCGGACGACCGATGTCGGCGCGAACAGTCGCACGACGGTGACCAAACTTCAGCCGGCCGCCGGCGGAGCAGCGAGAGTCTTTCCCGACGCCAGCACCAAGGCGTCTGAAGCGCGCTGGTCGCCCGACGGCAACCGCGTCGCGTACACTGCCAATGGTCAGCTTTGGATCGCCGACGCCAGCGGGGCGAATGCCCGGCAGATCACGAACGTCAATGGCGGAGCGAGTGGTCCGGTGTGGGCGCCGTCGGGCGACCGCATCGCGTTCGTGACGGGCGTCTATCCCGACTGCGACAGTGATGCCTGCAACATCGAGCGCGCGAAGGCGGCGGACACAGGAAAGGTCAAAGCCCATATCGCCGACAATCTTCTCTACCGGCACTGGACGGAATGGACGCCGGCGACGCGGTCGCACCTTTTCGTCGTTGCTCCAGATGGGTCTGGGCTGCGCGACGTGACCACCGGTGTGAAATACGATGTGCCACCCGGTCCGTTTGGCGGCAGTGAAGGGTACGCGTTCTCTCCGGACGGGAAAGAGCTTGCCTACACCGCAAAGGATAAGGGTCGGGAGGATGCCTGGTCGACTGATCTGAACGTGTACACGGTCCCTGTCGCGGGCGGAGCGCCGGGGGTGATCACGGGGGCCAATCGTGGCGCGGACCAGAATCCGGTTTACTCTCCCGATGGTCGCACGATTCTTTACGCTTCCCAGGCGCGTCCGGGATTCGAGTCCGACCGCCAGCGACTGATGGCGTATGATCGCGCAACGCGGACCTCACGCGAGCTGCTCCCGAGCTGGGACAGGAACGCCGATGCCTATGCGTTCTCGCCTAGCGGCGACGCAATCTATATCAGCACTGTGGATGCGAGTCGAACGAAGCTGTACCGGCTCACCCGCGCCGCCTCCGGCTGGAGCACGGCTCCGCATCTTCTCACGTCGAGCGCAAATAACTTTTCGCCGTCGATCTCACCCGATGGGAAAACGATTGCCTGGCTGCAGGATGCAACGGAGCGTCCGGCGGAGGTGTACGTCGCTACTGTTGGAACCAACGGACTGGCCAACGTACACAGGCTGACCCATGAGAATGACGCGCTGCTGGCGCAGCTCAAACTGAATCCGATCGAAGATTTCTGGTTCAAGGGGGCCGACGGTGACAGCGTGCAGGGCCTGCTCCTGAAGCCGCCCCAGTATCAGCCCGGCAAAAAATTCCCGGTGCTTTTTCTGATTCACGGCGGACCGCAGGGCGAGTGGCTCGATCAATGGCACGGGCGCTGGAACTTCCAGATGTTCGCCTCGCCGGGATTTGGCATCGTCGCCATCAATCCGCGCGGCTCATTTGGTTACGGGCAGCGCTTCACCGATCAGATCTCCAGGGATTGGGGCGGGAAAGCCTACACCGACCTGATGAACGGGCTCGACGCTGCGCTGGCGCGCAACGGCTGGCTCGATTCGACGCGCATGGGCGCCGCCGGGGGATCCTACGGTGGTTACATGACCAATTGGATCGCTGGTCACTCCAATCGCTTCAAGGCGCTCTTCACCCACGCGGGGGTCTACAACCTCGAGAACATGTACGGGGCCACCGAGGAGGTCTGGTTCAGCGACTGGGAGTTTGGCGGACCGTACTGGAACAAGGCGGCGATGGACTCGGTTTATCGCCGCTGGTCACCGCACCTGTTCGCGGCAAACTTTCACACGCCCCACCTGGTGGTCGTCGGGGAGCTGGATTATCGCGTGCCCTACACCGAGGGATTGTCGCTTTTCACCGCGTTGCAACGACAGGGTGTGCCGAGTCGGTTGATTGATTTTCCCGATGAAGGGCATTGGATCGGGAAGCCGCAGAATCAACGACTTTGGTGGAGTGAGGCGCTGGGCTGGTTCAGGAAGTACTTGAATCCGTAAATGGCTGCCTGCAGACGGCTGTGGGCTTTAGGGTCAGTTGACTTTGTTACCGATATCCTGCGGCCTGCATTGTAAATAGCTCCTCGTAGAGCCCCTTGGTGGCGAGGAGCTCTTCGTGTGATCCCTGCTCTTCGACTTTGCCGTGACGCAGCACGATGATGCGATCGGCCATTCGCACTGTGGAGAAGCGGTGTGAAATGAGAACCGCCATCCGCCCGGCTACCAGCTCAGAGAAGCGCAGGAAGACTTCGTATTCTGCGCGCGCGTCGAGCGCGGCGGTCGGCTCGTCGAGAATCAAAACCTGGGCATCGCGGATGTAGGCACGGGCCAGCGCGATCTTCTGCCACTCGCCGCCTGAGAGGTCGACGCCATCGTCGAAGCGTCGTCCGAGCATCTGCTGATACCCTTTCGAGAATCTCGGTAGCAGCGAGGACGCCAGCGAGTTCTCTGCAGCGGCCGTAATCGCTGCCGGCGTGCCATTCTTTTTTTCGAGGTCGGCGCGCACGGATTCGATTTCCCCCACGCCGATGTTCTCGTCGAAGCGCATGTCGTAGCGCACGAAGTCCTGGAAGATCACGCCGATCGCTTTTCTGACGCCGGCGAGGTCGTACTCCTTGAGATCGACACCGTCGAGAGTGATTCGCCCTTCCGTGGGATCGTAAAGTCGCGCCAGGAGCTTCGTTATCGTCGTCTTGCCGGCGCCGTTCTCGCCGACGAGCGCTACCCGCTCCCCAGGACGCAGCTCGAGATTCACGTTGCGCACTGCCCAGCGCTCGCTGCCCGGATAGCGAAATCCGACGTTTTCGAAGACGAAGCCGGTTTTGATCGGCGCCGGCACGGGCCGCGGGTTGGGCGGCGAGTGGATCGTCGGCTGCATTTCCAGGAATACGAACAGGTCGCGCAGATACAGTGCCTGCTCGTAAACGCTGCTCGCGGACAGAAGAATGTTCTGAATCACGTCGCGTCCGCGACCGAAAGATGCGGCGAGGAATGTCAACGTTCCGATGGTGATCTCGCCCTTCACGGCGCGGATCAGAATCAGGATGTACGCGGCGTAGTAGCCAACGGTGCCCAGTATCGACAGCGACGCGCCGACGATGCCGCGTCGAACCGACAGGTCGCGATTCTCTTCGTAGAACCGCTGCGACAGGTCGCGGTAGCGCTCGGTGAGCCAAGGAGCGAGTCCGAACATCTGGACTTCCTTGGCCGTCTTGTCGCTGGCGCCAACGTACCGCAGGTAATCGAGTTGTCGCCGCTCCGGCGTCCAGCGGAAGAGCAGCGAATACCCGAGGGATGCGAAATGGGTCTCGCCGAGAAAACTCGGAATCACAGCGATCGCCAGCAGCAGGAGGAGCCACGGGTTGTAGGCGATCAGCGCGCCCGCCAGCGTGACGAGAGTCAATCCATCCTGCGACATCGACAACAGCAGACTGAGCAACGCGATCCGTCCGACGGTCTGTCTGCGTGCGCGTTCCAGGTGATCGTAGAACTCGGGATCCTCGAATTGCGCCAGATCCAGCTTGGCGGCGTGCTCCATCAGCTCGACGCTCATCGCGTTGGAGAAGAGGTCCCCGAGGAGACTCTCGATCAGTGAGGAAGCGCGCGCCAGAATCTCGCCGGTGAGGACGATCAACAACTCGAGGGCGAGATAGCGCCAGATCTGATTCAGCGACCCATGGCCTGCCTTCGCCGCGATGACGGAATCGAGAATGAGCTTTCCTACCCAGAAGGTCGCGACTGGGATGACGGACCTGGCAACCCGCAGCAGAACGATCCCCACGGTGTAGCCGCGATGAGTTCGCCAAATGAGTCGAAAAAGGGCGGGGACGTAGCTGAGCGCTTCCAGACGCTCTTTCCAGCTGGCGGGCGTCGCGCGGCGCCGCATTGCTCCCGGAACAAAAACTGGGTGACTCACCTGGCCGTTCCGATCGGCTTACTTCTTATTGCGACGGCCGGTGATCAATCGCTTCGGTTTTCCGGTCTCGGTAGCAAAACCTGCGGCGACCCATGCCTCGTAGCCGCCGGCGAGATTCGAGACCTTGGCGATGCCCTCCGATTGCAGCAGACTCGTGGCGATCGCTGACCGGGTGCCGCCTTTGCAATGAAGTACTATCGGCGCGGAGCGATCGAGCTCGCCCATTCTTTCGGGCAGCGCGGCGAGAGGAATGTGTTTCGCGCCGGGCAAGTGACCCTTGCTCCACTCTTCGGGACTTCGCACATCCACGATCTGGACGTGATCCTCGCTCGCGAGTTTGCTGAGTCCAGCGGCGTCGACCTGGGCAACTTTCTCCAGGTTCTGGTGACGGGATTTCCATTCCTGAATGACGTCGCTCCGAAGAATCCCTCGGACGCCCGTCAGGCCAATCTTACAAAGGTCGTGGAGAATCGACTTCACGGCCTCATCGCTGTCTGACTCGGTGATCAAATACAGGTCGCTGTTCTCCGTCACCAGCGCTCCCATCCAGTTGAGGAAAGACTTGCCGAGGGGAATGTTCAGCGTACGTGGCACGTGCCCGGTCGCGAACTTCTGCGTGGGGCGGCAGTCGACGATCGTTGCCTTGGCCGCCAGCGCATCCTCCAGCTCGTCGAAGCCGAGGTATTTCGGCGGTGCGGTCTTTGGCGTCTCCGCTGCTGTCCGATTGATCCGCTTCATCAATGCGAAATAGCGTGGCGGAACCGGCTGGTCTTCCAGCACCTTGGTCACGAAGGAGTCTTCGCTTTCCTCGCCGAACGCCCAGTTGAACATTTTTTCGTAGCCGAGCGTGGACTGCGGCATTGCTCCCAGCGACTTGCCGCAGGCGGAGCCGGCGCCGTGGCCGGGCCAGATCTGGAGGTGATCGGGCTCCGCTCGAAACTTCTTTAGCGACTGGAAGAGTTGGCGGGCGAACTTCTCCATGGTGCCTTGCTGGCCAGCTGCGCGCTCGAGGAGGTCTGGCCGCCCAACATCGCCGACGAAGACGAAATCTCCGGTAATCGCACCGACTGGCTCTTCTCCGCGCTCCAGATCGGAGACGAGGAAAGTCATGTGCTCGGGAGTGTGTCCCGGCGTGTGTCGCGCAGAAATGCGGACGCGGCCGACCTCGAACGTTGTACCATCGCGAAGCACGCTGGCGCCCTTCAGAGCGTCGGCGGAGTAAGCCCATTCACTGTCGCCCTCACCGGACAGGTGCAGCGTCGCCCCGGCCGTCGCCGCCAGCGCTCGCGCGCCAGAGAGGAAATCGGCGTGGATGTGGGTTTCCGTGACGTGCGCGATGTGTACCCGATCAGCGCCCGCGGCGCGCGTGTAGAGTCCGACGTCGGCGTTGGGATCGATCACGATCGCTTCGCGCGTCTTTTCGCAAGCGATCAGATAGCTCGCCTGGGCCAGATTGTCGTCGTAAAATCGTCTGAAAATCATCGACTTTCTGCGGTGCTCGTGACAGCGTTGCTCGCCGGGCGGACACTAGTTAGCCTCCAAGTGATCCACTCAGCGATTTAGAGCGCAATATACCACGAACGTGAATACCGAATCGCCGGCTGACACCACTGAGCTCACTCGCGAGGAGCTCGTACGCTACAGTCGACACATTCTTCTGCCGCAGGTGGGAGAGGAAGGCCAGCGCACGCTCAAAAACTCGCGTGTACTGCTGGTCGGGGCCGGCGGGCTTGGCTCGCCTGTCGCTCTATATCTGGCGGCGGCGGGAGTGGGCACGATCGGGCTGGTCGATTTCGACGCCGTCGATCTCTCCAACCTGCAGCGCCAGATCCTGCACGGATCTGCGGCAATCGGCAGCTCCAAAATCGACTCCGCTCGCCGCCGACTGCGGGACATCAATCCGAACGTTCAGGTCGAGCCCCACGAAACGCGTCTGACTTCCGCCAATGCGCTGGAGATCGCCCGCGGATACGACGTGATCGTCGACGGCACCGACAACTTCGCCACGCGCTATCTGGTGAACGACACCTCGGTGCTGCTCGGGATTCCCAACGTTTACGGGAGTGTCTATCGGTTTGAAGGACAAGCCTCCGTATTCGGCGCGCCCCGCGGGCCGTGTTACCGCTGTCTCTTTCGCGAGCCGCCGCCTCCCCAGCTGGTGCCAAGCTGCGCCGAAGGAGGAGTGCTCGGTGTGATTCCCGGCCTCGTCGGCACCATTCAGGCTGCCGAAACGATCAAGCTGCTGCTCGGACTCGGAGAGGCCCTCATCGGCCGACTGCTGACGATAGATGCGATGACGATGGCGTTCCGAACCATCGAGATTCGCCGAGATCCGGAGTGTCCTGCCTGCGGTACCCGCGAGATCACCGAGCTGATCGACTACGACGAGTTTTGTGGCACCGCTGGTCATGACACGCTGCAGACGCGGGTAAGCGAGATCCAGCCGGCGCAATTGGCGGAGCGGCTCGCCCACGGAGAGCGACTCGAGATCATCGATGTGCGCGAGCCGTACGAGTGGCAGATCGGCCACATCCCGGGCGCCCGGCTCGTTCCGCTCGACCGTATCGGCGCGGAGATCCCGCGTCTCGACAAGAATCGCGAAACGGTCATCTACTGCAAGGTGGGCGCGCGCAGCCTGTACGCGGCGCAGCAGCTCGCGGACGCCGGCGTCACGGAGGTCAGGAGCCTCGCTGGGGGAATCCTTCGCTGGATAGACGAGGTGGATCCGACAATGACGAGGTATTAGTTGATCCCACCGGATCCGATCGAGCGATTTCGTCGCGTTTACGCCCGCGCCGAGAAGCTCGATCGCTCGGTCATCCCCGAGCCCAACGCGATGTCGCTCGGCACGATCGAAAAAGGCGGTCAGCCGTCGGTAAGGATCGTGCTTCTCAAGGCATTCGACGAGCGCGGCTTCGTTTTCTACACGAACTTCGAGGGGAGAAAGGGCCGCGAGCTGCTGGCCCATCCCAAGGCTGGGCTCTGCTTTTACTGGCCGCCGCTCGACATCCAGGTCCGAATCGAAGGAACGGTTACGAAAGTTGCAGATGAAGAGGCGGATGCCTACTTCGCGACTCGTGAACGCCGCAGCCAGATCGGAGCCTGGGCGTCGCGACAAAGCCAGCCACTGGAGTCGCCGACTGCTCTCGACGAACGCGTCGCAAAATACGAGAAGGAATTCAAGGGACGCGACGTGCCGCGGCCAGAGTTCTGGTCAGGTTTCCGAGTCGCTCCGGATCGCATCGAGTTCTGGAAGGGCAAGCCAAATCGTCTTCATGAGCGCCATCTCTACACGAGAGACGGCGACCGCTGGAGAATCGAGACTCTTTATCCGTGACAAAGCGACGGTACCACTGGAGCACTACATCGTCTAGAATGTTCAAATGACCAGCACGCGACTTCCTCCGGCTCCAAAAAACGCGGCTCCTCCCGCGCCTGTCTCCAACGGCGAGCCGTGGACGATCGCCGCGGCGCGGAGCCTTTACAACATCGAGGGCTGGGGAATCGGCTTCTTCGACATCAATGAAGCGGGTCACGTCGTCGTCCGCCCCGATCGGGAGCGGACGGACAGGGAGCTCGACCTGTTCGAGCTCGCCAACGATCTGGAAGAGCAGGGCGTGGGTCTGCCGCTGCTGCTTCGCTTCTCAGATATCCTCCGCTCGCGGATCGAGTCGCTGAACGAGAAGTTCGCCCATTCCAGGGAGGAATTCGGGTACCAGGGCGGATACACGACCGTCTACCCGATCAAGGTGAACCAGCAGCGGCACGTCGTCGAGGAGATCGTAGAGTTCGGCAAGACTGCCGGCGTTGGATTGGAATGCGGCAGCAAGCCGGAGTTGCAGGCAGTGCTGGGACTCGCCGAGCACACCGATCATCTGATCGTCTGCAACGGCTACAAGGACGAGGAGTTCATGCGGCTGGCGCTGATGGGCCAGAAGCTGGGGCACCAGGTGTTCATCGTGCTCGAGCAGCTGAGTGAAGTCGACGTGCTGCTCCAGGTGGCCGACGAGCTGGGAGTGACCCCGACGGCGGGCGTGCGCATCAAGCTCTACTCGGAAGGGTCCGGGCGCTGGGCGAAGAGCGGAGGCGAGAAATCGAAATTCGGACTCAGCACCGCGCAGCTGGTGAAGCTGGTCGACAAGCTGAAGGCGCTCGACCGGCTGGACATTCTCAAGCTCATTCACTTCCATCTCGGCTCGCAGATCACCGACATCCGCTACATCAAAGCCGGCCTTCAGGAAGTGTCTCGGTATTACGCGGAGCTGCGCGGCCTCGGCGTCGACATCACCCACGTCGACGTCGGCGGCGGTCTGGGTGTCGACTATGACGGCAGCGGCTCAACATCACAGGCGAGCGTCAACTACACTCTCCAGGAATACGCCGACGACGTCATCTACACGCTGGCGGAAGCGTGTCGACAGCACGAGCTGCCGATGCCGCACATCATCAGCGAGTCCGGCCGCGCGCTCACGGCGCATCACGCGCTGCTGTTACTGAGCGTGATCGATGTCGAGTCGCAGGCGGAGAATGCGGTACCGGATCTGAACGGGGATCATCACACGCTGTTGCACGAGATGGCCGCGGATCACGCATCGCTGTCGAAGCCGCGCATCTCCAGAAAAAGGGTGCGCGAGGTTTACCATGATGCCACCTTCGACAAGGAGAGAGCGCAGGACCTGTTCAACAGCGGCGTGCTGACGTTGCGCGATCGGGCGATCGCCGAGCAGATCTATTTGTCGACGATTGCGACGGTGGTCCGCATCGCCCAGAAGGATCGCGGTGAATACTCGGACATCATCGACGATCTGGAAGCGACGATGGTCGACCGCTACTTCTGCAATTTCTCGCTGTTCCAGTCGCTGCCGGATAGTTGGGCGATCGATCAGATCTTCCCGATCATGCCCATTCATCGGCTTAATGAGGAGCCCACTCGCCGGGGCACGATTCAGGACGTCACCTGCGACTCGGATGGGAAGATCGAGTGTTTCATCGGTGATCGGACTGCGAGAAAGAGTTTGGAGCTGCATCCGTTCACCGACGGCGATCCCTACATAATTGGAATCTTTCTGACCGGCGCATACCAGGAGATTCTGGGTGATCTGCACAACCTGTTCGGCGATACCAACGCCGTGCACATCAGGCTGTCGGAGTCGAAGGGATACGAGGTGACCGACCTCGTGCACGGCGATACGGTGACCGAAGTGCTCGATTACGTCCAGTTCCGCGCATCTGATTTGCTGGCGACGTTCCGGCGGAAAGTCGCGAATGCGACGGGGATCCCGCGACAGGAGGCGAACACGTTCATCGCCGATTACGTCGCGGGGCTGGAGGGGTACACTTACCTGGAGGGGGAAGCGGCGAAGTAAGCGGGAGGCGGGACGCATAGCGGGCATCGGGTACGGGAAGCGCGCTTTCCGCTAACAGCTACCCGTCAACCGTACCAGTTACCCGCTTCCCGCCTCCCGCTTAACTCTGCGAGAATCGCTTCTCCACTTCCTTCCAGTTCACAACGTTCCACCACGCCGTGATGTAATCCGGGCGGCGGTTCTGGTACTTCAGGTAGTACGCGTGCTCCCACACGTCGAGTCCCATGATCGCCTTTTGCCCGTCCATCAGCGGGTTGTCCTGGTTCGGCGTGCTGGTGATTGAAAGTTTGCCGCCGTTGTTTATCAGCCATGCCCAGCCCGATCCAAATCGGCCGACACCGGCGGCGCTGAACTGCTCACGGAATTTGGCGAAGTCGCCGAACGCGCTGTTGATGGCCTTGCCAAGGTTGCCACCCGGCTCTCCACCCGCCTTGGGCGCCATGATCTGCCAGAACATCGAGTGATTCCAGTGTCCACCTCCGTTGTTGCGGATCGCCGTGCGCACCGCTTCGGGCAGCTTGCCGGCGCTGCGCATCAGATCGTCGAGTGATTTGCTCGCCAGCTCCGGTGCCTTCTCGATCGCTGCGTTCAAGTTGTTGACGTAGGTCTGATGGTGCTTTCCGTGATGGATCTCCATCGTTTTCGCATCTATGTGCGGTTCGAGTGCGGCGAAGTCGTAGGGAAGCGGCGGAAGTGTGAAGGCCATTTTCTTTTCTCTCCTGTGTGATCTCGCTCAGCGGATGCTGAGCGTCGTGCGACTTACCAACCGACAAGAACTCAAACGTCTCCGCCCCCGGCCGGCGACGCCAAGTAGCGCCGCGCGCGTCGAGTGCGATACGCGCTGATGAGGCCGGGCAATATGGAAATGAAGACCACGATTACGACGACGATTTCGATATGTTGATCGATGCCCGGAATGCTGTTGCCGAGAAAATACCCGATTCCCAGCATGCTCCAGATCCAGAAGAAAGCCCCAATGATGTTGAAAGCGATGAACAGCCTGAACCGCATACCACCGACGCCCGCTATCACCGGAGCGAACGTCCGGATGACCGGCATGAATTGGGCTAGCACGATCGTTTTGCGCCCGTATTTCTCATAGAACTCGTGGGCGCGGATAGCATGCTTCTTGTTGAAGAATAGGCTGTTCTCTCGATTGAAAATGCGAGGCCCCGTGGTACGACCGATGAAGTATCCGACTGAGTTGCCGCAGATCGCCGCGATGGTCAGCGTTGGAGCGAGCACGTAGACGTTGAGATATCCTTTGGCGGCGATCAGACCCGCGGTGACAAGCAGCGAGTCCCCGGGAAGAAAAACTCCAACGAGGAGTCCGGTCTCGGAAAAAATGATGGCGGCGATCCCGAACAGGCCGGCCCATTGTACCAGCTCGGGCAGATTGGAGAATCGGTGGAAGAAGTCGGACAATGCCTGCATCGGGCGGATTTAGTATCGAGCGGCTTTAGAGAGGTACGATGGAAGAGAGACGTGCAAGTTCATCGCCCCCCGGGCGCAAAGCAACTACGGGTGAACGGCTGCTCGCATTCCCCCAGTTGAGAGAGGGAGGCTTTCGCCGTCCGATCGGCAGAGCTGAGCGGATCTTCAGCGCAGGCGCCATCGCGCTGCTCGTTCTGTTTGCGGTGGGCTGGTCGTGGTCCATCGCGCGCGCGCGGGCCTCGGGCGAGAGCGGAGTCACGCCCGCGACTGCGACGATCACCACGGCACTGACTGATGCTTCAGCACCATCGGTTGCTTATCTGACTGGTGCGGCGCTGACAGCCCTCGCCACCCCGGCTCGGGGCGAGAGTGGGAAACTGCGGGCACGGATCCAGCCTGCCGGCTCGCCGATCACTCCCATCCTTGCCGATACTTTGCCTCCGGGAGCAGTCGCGACTTTCTCGTCTGGCGCCGCCGCTGAATCGACATCGACGCTGGCGGCGCCGAAGCGTCCCGGGATCTGGAACCTCGCTCTCAAGATAGGGAACGCCATTAAGCCGCTCGGGGATTTCAGCGTCATTACTCTGCGTCCGGCGACGGAAGAGAAGGCCGGGCGACTCGGTTTGTATTTCATCGGGAACTGGCCTGCCGCGCGAAAGGGACAACCCGGAGTGACTTACGCACCGCCGGCGGGATTCAACGAAGTCACGCAGCAGAATCAGACCACACAGCTCTCCGAGCATTTCAAGCTCAAGGATTTTCTGCCGCACGACCAGCAGAACATCTGGCCGAAGTACATCGTCCTCGACATGAAGCTGATCGACAAGGACGAGCTCGTGTTGCAGGATCTAAAGGAGCATGGCATCAATCCCGCCGGCGTCCGTGTCATGAGCGGGTTCAGAACGCCCCAGTACAATGCCGGTGGCGGCGATCCCCGCGGGCGCGCCGCCCTCAGCCGGCACATGTACGGGGATGCCAACGACATCTTCATCGACAACGACGGAGATGGGCAGATGGACGACCTGAATCACGACGGGCGCGTGAATATTGCAGATGCGAAAGTCATACAGGATGCGGTGAATCGCGTCGAGCGGGCACACCCTTCGCTGATAGGGGGGTGCGGCATATATTCCGGCACGTCAGCGCACGGGCCGTTCACCCACATTGACACGCGAGGCTACCCCGCTCGCTGGATCGGAACAGGAGATAGCTAATGGACAAGACAATGACCGGCAGCCCCGCGACGACGGAGGACCACAGACACCCGCTTTCCAATCCCAAGCGCGACCCGGCTATGCCTGTACGCCTCGCCGACCTCGAGCCGTATGTCGGGTTGGGCTATCTGTCGAAGCTGTTCAAGCTGATGGCGGTCATACTGCTGCTGCTGCTCGTTTCCGAAATCATTACCGGGCTCGTCACGCAGGGAACGACTTCGATTCCGACGCTGCTCGGTGAGATGAGCCGACTGGTGGTGCTGGCGGGTCTGTTATGGGGCAGTGGCGACCTAGCCCTGCTTCTCATCGACATGGGCCACGATGTGCGGGCAACCAGAATTCTCCTCGGCAGACAAGCGCTGCATCAGACCGGGTCCACCGGAATCACTCCGCCATCGGGATCGCCGCGCGTAGAGGGAGGGAGCTTCGTGGAGCGTGGACCCCGCTAGGCTGTTCACGATTGGCCACTCGACCCGATCGCTGGAGCAGTTTTTAGGACTGCTCTCGAGGGAAGGCGCGACGCATCTGGTCGATGTTCGCGCCTTCCCCACATCGGCGAGGTACCCACATTTCTCGCAGCCGGATCTGCAGCGGGCGATCGTGGATACCGGCGGCAGATACTCGCACATGCCCTCGCTGGGCGGGCGCCGTCGCGGCCGGCGCGATTCGCACAACACGCTGTGGCGAAACGCGAGCTTTCGTGCTTACGCCGACTACATGGAGACGCGAGAGTTCACTGAAGCACTGGACGATCTTCTCGCTCTTGCCAGGCTCGAGCCAACGGTGGTCATGTGCGCCGAGGCGGTGCCCTGGCGCTGTCACCGCTCGCTCATCGCGGACGCGGTATTGGCGAAGGGTATTCCCGTGTATCACATCCTCGACTCCACAACGCAGGAGCACAAGCTGACATCGTTCGGGCGGGTGGATGCAGCAGGCCGCGTTCGTTACGATGTTGCGCCACAAAACGAGCTGTTTGGGACAGAGTCCATCAGCAACACACCGTAAATCGATGTGCGCGGCATGCTGGTTGCCATGATCGACGGGGAGCCCTGCCACACGCGCAAGGCCGCGCGCCGCTGCGCGCAGAGCAGGCGAAATTGTCTGTCGCGCCGGGTGTAACTCACTTCTTGAGAGGATGCCATCATGCTTTGGACGATCGCGGTAATTCTGCTCATCCTTTGGATTCTCGGCTTCTTCGTGGTGCACGTGGGTGGGGGGCTGATCCATCTGC
>JBKPDS010000027.1:0-2064 GCA_046727995.1 Gemmatimonadota bacterium | reverse complement strand
GCGGCTATTTCATGCTGCTCGTGATCGACTCATTCAGCTGGAGTTTCCTATGAAATCACTATCGCTGCTGTTAACGCTTGCCGTGTTTGCTGCCTGTGCCCAGAGCCCGACCGCCCCGTCAGCGCAGTCCAGCGCGCGCTCGAATCTTTTGACTGTGCCGAGCGGGACGGTAAGCGAAGCAAGAAACCCCTCCACCACCGGCCAGCCGAGCCAAAGTTGTGGGTCAAAGACCGCCCCGACCGAGCCCAACGGATTTGGGACCGGTGGCTTTTCCAACGCCGAGGCCAAGTACGCTGGCAGTGATGGCACGCAGTCCCAGGCGAACGGCGACTCGCACGCCGTATCGCAATACGACGTAGCCTGCTACCAGGTGTCGAACAAGTAGCGGGAGGCGGGAGGCGAGAGGAGAGAGGCGGATAACGCATTACGGAAAAAGGGCACGGGAAACGATAGCGCGCATATCGCTACTCGTTAACGGTACCCGCTACCCGCCTCCCGCCTCCCGCCTTTCGCCTCCCTCATTGACAAACGCTTTCTCCGCCGCGCACAATCTCTGTAACATCACCCGTCCGTGCGCACTGTTTTACGGAGGAAAAAAATGCGTCGCGCCCTTCTGGCCCTCGCCGGCGTCGCGCTCAGCGCGTCCGCACTCGGCGCCCAGTCGCCAACCACTCCCACTGCCGACGAGATAATCGCTCGATACATCAAGACAGCAGGCGGTATCGACAAGATCCAGGCGATTCGCACCCTGCGACGAATCGGCAAGTTCCGCACTGACGACGGGTTCGAGGCGGTCGTCGTCCAGGAGAACAGCCGGCCGAGCTTCGTGCGCGAAGAATTCTCGGTACAGGGAATGACGGGCATCAATGCCTACGACGGCGCCAACGGCTGGAAGATCGATCCATTCCAGGGAAAGAAGGACGCCGAGTCGCTGAGCGACGAAGAGCTGCGCGGCATCATCGAGGACTCCGACTTCGATGAGCCACTCATCAACTACAAGCAGAAAGGCAACAAAGTCGAATTCGTGGGGATGGATCAGATCGAGGGGACGGACGTCTACAAGCTCAGGGTCACGCTGAAGAGCGGCGATACCCGCACCTATTACATGGACACCGACTCTTACGTGCCGATCAAGTACGAGACGAAACGAATCATCCGCGGTACGCCGCAGGAATCGGAAACGACGCTCGGCGATTACAAGCAGGTAGGAGGATGGTTTCTTCCTTTTTCTCTCGAGACGAAGCAGAAAGGAAGCTCGGGATCGCAGAAGATCTCGTTCGACAAGATCGAGTTCAACGTGCCCATCGACACCACGCGCTACTATCGGCCTAAGCCACCTGGAGGCGGAGGGGGAGCGGGAGGCGCGGAGCGGGTACGGGTACGGGAAGCGGGAAGCGGGAAGCGAGGAGCACTCCGATGACTAGGCTTCGCGCATTTCATCTCGCGGCGCTGATGGTGCCCGCCGCCACGTCGTTCGCCGTTGCCCAGACCCCAACGACCAGTAGTGCAGCGAAGGTGGATTCAGAAACCATTTCCGGACTCGGCGCGAGAAACATTGGCTCCGCCGCCATGAGTGGCCGCGTCTCCGCGCTCACCGCAGTCCACGAAGGAAACCGTCTCACCGTCTACATCGGCGCAGCCAGTGGCGGCGTCTGGAAATCGGAGAACGCGGGGACGACCTACAAACCGATCTTCGACAAGCAGCCCGTGCAGTCGATCGGGGCGATCGCCATCGATCCGACCAATCCGAAAGTCATCTGGGTCGGCACCGGCGAATCGTGGATGCGGAACAGCGTCTCGATCGGTGACGGCATCTACAAATCGACCGACGGCGGCGACAACTGGACCAACATGGGTCTCAGGGAATCCGAGCACATCGCCAAGATCCTGATCGATCCATCGGCGCCAAACACCGTCTATGCCTGCGTGCCCGGCAAACTTTGGAGCGACAGTGAGGACCGCGGAGTTTACAAGACGACGAACGGCGGCCAGACCTGGACGAAAATTCTGAAGGGAGCGAACGCATCCACTGGCTGCTCGATGATGTCGATGGATGCAAAGAAT
>JBKPDS010000026.1:0-7155 GCA_046727995.1 Gemmatimonadota bacterium | reverse complement strand
GTCGCCACAATCGCAATCGCAATGATCGCAGAGTGAGCAGTGATGCTTACGATCGCGCCCCCGGCATAGCGTTCGCTTCTGGATCTGGACTCGAGCAGCGTGTCGAACATTTCGGCTCCGAGTTGAATTGCTCCAACGTCTCGGAGTACTACCCGCCATCCAATAGCGCCCGCGTTATAACGAGATGAAATGCCGCTAGCGAGGGGATTAGTGTTCGATTAACGCGCTAGGTCTTTTGACCGTCGCCGCCAAGTGGAAGCGTAACTGTAAACAGACTGCCGCGGCCGAGACGCGACGACGCGGTCAGAGTTCCACCATGGGCTTGCGCGATCCACTGACTGATCGCCAGACCGAGTCCGAAACCGCCGCGCTCGGACATCCTCGATCGCACACGATCGGCGCGCCAGAATCGCTCGAAGATGTGCGGGAAATCCGCTGCGGAAATTCCGATGCCGGTGTCGCGCACCGCGAACGTGACGTTGTCGGGATGGCGGCCCAGTCCGAGCTCTACCTTCCCACCGGCGGGCGTGTACTTGATGGCGTTGGTGACGAGGTTGAGGAAGAGCTGCCGCAGGCGCGTCCGGTCCGCCATGACGGTGACGTCGGCGGTGAACGGAAGATTCACCGTCACGCCCTGCGCCTCGCCCAGTATGAGAGCTGTCTCGTAGACCTCCTGCACCAGCGGCTGCAGCTCCACGGGCTCACGATGCAGATCGAATCTTCCCTCATCGGCGCGCGCCAGCGTCAGCAGACTCTCGACGAGGTCCGTCATCCTCCGCACTTCCTGCAGCGCTTCCTCGAGCGCCACCATGCGCTCGGTCTGGCTCGACGTCTCCGTCATTGCCCGCTCGACATCGGCGCGCAGCACCGCCAGCGGAGTCTTCAGCTCATGGCTGGCATCGGCGGTGAATCGCCTCAATCCGGCAAAGGATGTCTCCAGTCTCGCGATCATCGCGTTGAGGGTAGTCACCAGGCCGGCGAAGTCCGTCGTCTCTTCGCTCAGCGCCAATCGCCGGTGCAGGCTGCGGCCGTCGGTGATGGCGGCGACTTCCGTCGTGATCTCGGCGAGCTGTCGCTGCGTTCGTCCGAGAAAGAGAAACGCGCCGACGCCGGCGGCAGCGATGATGAGTGGCACGATCACCAGCGCGTCGAGCATGTACTCGCGCGGGATCGTGCTCGCCCTGGTCGCCACGGCACCAGAAGCGAGCCGGCTCAAACCTCCGGGCGTCCCCGACAGCGAGTGCGATACGAACAACACCTTTTCCTGCAGTGAATCAAGTGAGAAGATGAGCGCCTCACCGGACTTGGGCAGATCGGCGAGCTGGGTCTGGAGCGTCGCCATGTCGGTTCCTTGCAGGCGCATCACGTCGGGAGAGCGATAAACGGCGCGCCCCAACGTGTCGACCACGACTATGTATCCCGGCACCGATTGAAGCCGATCGACGATCTTCGGCGACAGATATTGGATGAGCGCGGTATCGCTGGTGGCGACGACCTTCTCGTCCGATTGCGCGGCGTCGGTGATCACTCTCGCCGCCAGATCGCCCTGCGCTGCGGCGTACTGCGCGATGTCGTGATAGACGGCGTCGTTGCGCGCTGCCAGCACCGCCAGAAAGAGCGTGATCGTGACGGCGATCAATCCCGCCACAAACGCCGCGGAGAGCTTGATTCGCGTCGACAGCATGGGGGCCTAGGATCCCTTCCCGGCGGCGCTCTCTTCGCGGATCACGTATCCAACGCCGCGGATGGTGTGAATGAGCTTTTTGGAGCTGTTCGCGTCGATTTTCTTGCGCAGATGGTTGATCACCACGTCGACGATGTTCGTCCCGGGATCGAAATGATACCCCCACGCGTATTCGGTGATCAGCGTGCGGCTCATGACCCGTCCGGCGTGCCGCATCAGGTACTCGAGCACCGTGTACTCCTTCGGCGTCAGCTCGATCGCGTGCCCGTCCCGCTTCACTTCCCTGGTGTCGAGATTGAGACTCAGGTCAGCGACCTTGAGCGCCGGTGATATGCGCGCCCTCGGCCGCCGCGACAACGCTTCGACTCGCGCCAGCAGCTCCTCGAATGCGAACGGCTTGGTCACGTAATCGTCCGCTCCCGCGCGCAGCGTTTCCACCTTCGAATCGACGGCGTCCTGCGCGGTGAGAATCAACACTGGCCGATCGAACCCACGCGCACGTAGATCGTGCAGCACCTGCGCCCCAGATTTGCCCGGGAGCCTCATGTCGAGGATGATGACGTCGTACTCCTCGGACGTGGCGCGAGCTTCGCCATCGTCGCCATTGGCGACCAAATCCACGCCCCATCGCTGCTCTTCAAAGCCTCTTTTGACGAACTGTCCCACTGTGGGATCGTCTTCAATGACGAGGATTTTCATTCCATTCGGCTGGTCACGGAAAGCAAAGGGCGGATCGATGTCCGCCCTTTGAAAACTAACATTTGCCGACCGCTGACGTCTTCAGTTCCCTGGTAATTGCGCCCACGACCCAGCAACCGCGTTTAGGCCTTGCGGGGGCCCGCGCCCGAGCGCCTCGTCGTAATGAACCTTCGAGCCACCGCTGGCCGTGACGGTCTTCGCCGCGAGCGCGCCCCACAGATCGCCGCTGCCACTTATCGTGACGTCGTGGCTGGGAGCGTATACGGAGAAGTAGGCGCCACTGCCACCGCTAAGCGTCCAATTCGAAGTGTTCGCACCACACGACCAGATACCGAGCATTGTTGCCTTGCCCGAGGGGTTCGCGACGGTTCCGCCCGAGAGGTTGAGCACGTTGTCGACCCAGAGGTCGACGTGCAGATTCGAGGGATTGTTGAAAGTAAGAATTGAACCACCGCTCAGTGTCACACTGCTGAAGTAGTACTGAGTCGGCGCCACCGGAAGCGTGAGAGTCTTACCACCACTCACGACCAGAGCGCCGGTCGTCGCGTTATATGTAATGCCGCTTGAGATGGGTACAGACGCTGCAGGTGTATATCCGCCCGCCGGGCAGTTCAACACCGGATTGGCCGCGAACGGTGTGGCATTCTGGGTTACCGTCCCCGACACTATTCCCCCGGTCACCGTCTTGGCGGCGGTCACGTCTCCCTTGACGACGGTGCTGGAGCTCAGGGTGATAACGCTGTCACTGGCCAAGTCGCCATTGTTGCCGGCTGTGGCAGCATTGTACGCCGCAACATCGGAATCGAAGCTGTCTGAAAGACCGCCGCCGCTTATGTTGAGTTTGCCCTGCGAGTAGACGCCGAAGTTGAAGCGGATCGCACCTCTGGCGACTTGTGCCACGAGTGTGCTTTGTCCACCGAAGACGCCAGTTCGCCGGCCTTGGACGACCACCATGTACTGGTTGGTCCCGCCGTTATCAGTGCGATGAACAACTGCGCGATACGATGCCTTGTTCGGAATCGTCTGCCAGCCGAGGTCGAGGCTGTCTCCGAAGTTTAGGGCGGCGACAGATACTGAGGAGTCTGCAATCGATGCCAATGTCTTTCGTAGCCCAGCCTCGGCCGCGTAACTGGCAAGCGTTGATTCGCGAGTGGCGCGCGAGGCGCGGCGCTCATCGTCCGCGGTGCTGAGAGCTACCACCACGATGATGCTCATGATCGCGACGGAGAATATGATCGCCGGGAGCACGAAACCCCGCCGCGCGTTCCCGCTCTTGTCGCCGATAGAGCCGTTGATGACCGACCGTCTAAGGTGCAGGTATTTGCTTAGGCGAAGATTCATCATCGGCGAACCGCCACTCTGGTAGTCAGTGAGTCGTGCTGGTAATCGAAGGTCGAATTCAGATAGGTTTTCTTGAAGCTTTCAGTGCGGAGCGTCACTCCGACGCTCGCAACCTTGGCCGCGTTGGCAGTGACGGCTCCCGTCGAATCGTAGTAGGTCAACTGGACACCATTCAGGCTGGGCGAGAGCAGTGGCCCGGTGACCTGATCGTAAGACGTGGCCGCGCCGACCTTGCGGCCCAGCCACCAGCGACTATTCAGTGAATACTCCGAGTACTCAACTCGGCGGAAATCCCGAAGTGGCGCGCCGATCTTGATGCCGGAAGTGTCCGCCGGAGTATTTGCGGTTACCTCGACCACCATATCCGGCACTCGAGCACCCGGCCACGCGCACGCCGCGACACCCATCGCCGCCGGCGTCCCGACCGATGCGATCCGAAGTACAACCCAGCTACTCTTGTCAACCTGGTAGACGAGCGCACTGTCATCTGTGGTCGCCTGAATGCTGCCGGCGGTCTTCCAAAGCGCATATCGGGGCAACGTTGCGTGCTTCGCGCAAATGACGCCCAGTCCCTGCGGGGAACGCAGCGTCACCGTATTTGTCCCCATCACCACAAACGGACTTCCCCCGCTCGCCGCATGGCGAATATCCCAGGCAAGAAGCCCCGTCGCGTCGCGAGATGTCTGACGACCATCGATGACCTCCCGCTCTTTGGCGAAACCCCGCCCCTGCGCGATCATGAGCTGATAGACGCCGCCCAGCACAATGAGACCGACGACGAGCGACACCAGGATCTCGATCATGGTGAAACCAGCGGGTGACCGCGGAGCTGAGGAAGAACGTCGTACAGTCATCGGTTATGGCTTCGCCAGATACAGGCGCACAGTGTCCGAGTAAATGGTGCTCGTGCTTGCCATGCCGCGCCGTTGGACTACCATCTCGATCTGGCGCGAATTCGCGCTCACATTGGAAACGGTCCAGGAGACTGTTCTGCCGCGAATGCTCTCCGACCCACTGACGGCGCTATTGTATCCAGCAGCCACCAGGCTGTCAGCGACCTGCTCTACGTCGGCGGAATACTGCAAGTCCTGGCGGGATTTTCCGACCTGGGACAAGGCAAGAGTGGACGCAGTCGCCAACCCGAGGGCGACGAGGCTGAGCAAAATGACAGCGACCAGGACCTCGACGAGCGAGAACCCGCGCCTTTCCCTGGAGGGTCGAGCCGCGTTCATCGAAGAATCTTCCCGGTGGTTGTCGCGCTCAGCGAAGCACTCTTGTCGGCATCCTTGAACGTGATGGCGATGTTGCCCGCCTCGCAGCCACCACCCGTCGTCGCCACGCCGCGCGAATCGAAGCACAGTAGCGACCGATTGCTCAGGATCGTCACGCCGTTGCTGGAAAGATCGCGGATGTAGGAAACTGTGGCGCGCTGTCCGATGCCGTTGGCGCTGGTGTCGACATCGACCCAAATGTGAGTTGTCGATGCGTCAATGTGGAGTTGGGCGACACGCCCGTAACGAAGAGCGGTCGAACGTGCGAGAGAGTGCACGAGAACGAACTGGTCGGCGGCCGTAGTGACCGAACGCTGCCGGAGCGCTGAAGAGAGCGTCGGTGCGCCCATCGCGGCCACCACCGCAGCGATGAACATTACGACTATCGTTTCAACCAGCGTGAAACCGTGTTTCGCGTGCGTGTTCATAAAGTGAGCAGGTCCTCTGTAGCATGCTTCACCCGGGAAGCGGCGCGGTGCCGAACCGAGGGTTGAAGGAGGTAACAACGCTCTACTCTCCATTCCGGGGTCAGACCGGATGGAGCTCAGCCGTACGCTATATAGACTACGGAAGGGGGGGCGTGGGTCACGGGTCTTACCCGTGTAAATGTCAGTTTCTTTTCAGCACAACAGCTGTTATGCCCGGCAAGCACGCCCTAACGTTTTGCCGCCTATCTGGTAGGGGCGAAAACGTTTCACCGCGGAATACGCGGTACGTACAGCCTCAACTCACCGGTACGGGGCTTGGGCGCAAGAGTATCAGTTGCCCGGGAACTGCCCCCACGTCGCCTTTTGCACCCTGAGAAACGGCGAAGTCTTGCGGGCGAGAGCTTCGTCGTAGTGGAATTGGGCACTACCAGTGATGTAGAAAATGTTTGAAACCACCCCGCCGTAGAAGGCGCTGTTTCCAAGCGCGTAGACCACTTTATCCGGAGCGTACACCGAAAAGTAGGCGTCAGCGCCGCCGGTGAGGCCCCAGTAATTCGTCTTGGTGCCGTCGGTTGGAGTGCCGCACGACTGGAACGACAAATCAGCGGTCTTGTGCGACGTATTCGCGATGGATCCGCCAGCCATGTAAATGGAATCCTGGACGTTGAAGGTGACGGGGCCGCCCCCCGGCATCGCCAATTTCGAAGTACCGGCCATGGATACTGACCTGAAGAAGTACTCCTTCCCCGCGATAAGATTGAGCGTCTGTCCCGATGCGAGACTGAGTACACCGTTTCCGGTGTAACCGACCGCTGCCAGTTCCGGAGTCACGGGCGAATATCCGCCGGCCGGGCACGGCAAGGGGTCGTACGGCGCTTCCTTAGGCGCGGGGAACGTGGTCCCGCCAGTAACGACAGGGCCGTTGTTGAGCGTCAAGGTCCCGACGGAGCCTGCGGCGCCGTTGATCGTGGTCTTTTGCAGCGTCATGTCTTTGTTCGAAAACACGTCGGCTTTGTTGCCCGGCAGGAGGGGATTATATGCCCCTTTGTCGGAGTCGTAGGAGTCGAGCGTTGCGTTCTGAATCCAGACGTACGATTCACCGTAGACGGCCCTGTTGAAAAGCGGCACGCCGCCGACAACTCCAATTACGGTGCTGATGCCACCGTTCAAACCGGTTCGCCGGCCTTGAACGATGACGTTGTATTCCTGTAGGCCGCCATTGTCGACACGGTGGATCACAGCGCGGTACTTCTCGTTGTTTGGCAGAGTCTGCCACCCCAGATCGAGACTGTCGCCAGGATTCATTGCCTTCACCGGAGCAACTGGCCAATTGCCGTAAGTCTGACGGAGCCCTGCCTCCGCCGTGTAGACCGCCAAAGTCGACTCCCTGACAGCTCGAGACGCGCGCTGCTCATCCTGCGCGTTGGTCAGCACCGCAACCACGACTACGCTCATGATAGCGATCGAAAAGACCACGGCCGGCAAAACAAAGCCGTCACGGTTGGCGTGGATAGCAGTGGTGGACTGATTTGGTCTCATAGGAGTCTTGATCTATAGGATCGTGAAAGTCGGATTACTTTAGCGCCGAACAGCAACGTTGGTCGTCAGCGAATCGCGCTGGTACGTGAAGCTCTGTCCGACCGTAGTGTTCTTGTAGCTCTCGGTGCGGATGGAAAATGCGACGCTGCCGACGGCCGCCGCATTCGCCGTAACGGCGCCGAGGGTGTCGTAG
>JBKPDS010000025.1:0-10107 GCA_046727995.1 Gemmatimonadota bacterium | reverse complement strand
TGTCATCGCCACCAGCGCGACGGAAGCGACGAAAGTCCCGCTCCCCGCGGATTGGCAGCAGACACTCAAATCGGATAACCAGATCGTCGGCGACGCGTATTGGGATCCTGTCGCCAAGCGAGCGAAACTGATTGTCGCCGTTCCGGCACAACGCGCCGATGGCCGACTGCTCGGCGCCTTTGCGGCGGAGCTCAATCTGGCACCTGTGCAATTGCTCCTTCGCTCCTTTGCGCCGGACAGCACTGGCGCCATTCATCTCGTCAATATCAAGGGCGGACTGATCGCCAGCTCTGAAGGCGCCTCGGAACAGACAATAAAGAATCCGATGCCGGCGGCGACGATGAAGAAGCTGCGCGAGCGCGCGCGAGCGCCGTTCGAGTACACGAGCTTCTGGAACCGCGACGTAATTGGAACTCTCGAGTACGTCCCGCAGGTGAATTGGGCAGTCATCGCCGAAATCTCCGCTGAAGCCGCTTACCTACAGGTGCGTCGCTTCCGCGACGTTGCCCTCGGCGTCATCGTTTTCCTTCTTATCGCAGTCACACTGGCAGCGTATCGACTCGGCAGACTGATTTCGCGTCCTCTCGACCGACTCACCAAAGCAGCGGGCGAAGTTGCTGCCGGCGATCTCACGGTAGACTTGCCGCCGGCTCCCGGTGGTGGTGAAGTCGGCTATCTGACCGACGTCTTCAATCACATGGTCTATCGCCTGCGCGATGGACGCGCCGAGCTCGACCGCGTGAACGAGACGCTGCGCAAGAAGAATGAAGAGCTCGAACTGCTTTCAACAACTGACAGCCTGACGGGCCTGTCGAACCATCGGTCGCTGATGAAGCGTCTCGACGACGAAGTCTCGCGGTTCAGGAAGGACAAGCGCGGCTTCTCCGTTCTCGTCGGCGACGTTGATCACTTCAAGCAGTACAACGACGCCTTCGGGCATCCAGCGGGCGACGAAGTGTTGCAGACGATTGCCGAAATCATGCGCGATTCGACGCGCAAAACGGACTGCTGCGCGCGCTACGGTGGTGAGGAATTCGTCATCGTCCTTCCCGATACTTCCGCCGCCGATGCGCTGGACACCGCCGAGCACATTCGCGCCCGCGTCGCCGCCAAGAAATTCAGCGGCCGCAAGATGACGCTCAGCATCGGCGTCGCCACTTTCCCGGAAGATGCCGATGACGCCGAAGCGATCATCGCTGTCGCCGACGAAGCTCTATACCAGGCGAAAAGAGAAGGGCGCGACCGTACGGTGCGCGCCCACAGACTCAAGAAAACAGGTTAACTACAAAATACGACTACCGGCCGGGGGCCATGGGCGGAGCGGCTGGCGGCTACGCGCGAACCGCGCTCTGACCTAGGGGCGGGCGACCAGGGTCCGGTGAATCCACCCGGAGCGGCCGGTGCTGTCATCGGTAATGCGAATCCACTCATCGGCGTAGGAATACGCGGTTATCGAGCTGTTCGCGTCCGCCGAGAAGGCGACGGAGAAGTTGGTTCCCGGTCCCTCACGGACGTTGCCCTTGGTCGTCGTCTTCAGCTTGATCGGAACCGCGAACAGTGTCTCGCCCGGGCGCGCTTCCAGGTTATTCATGCCAAGGCGTCCGCGGTAGGACGACGCGACGGTCTTCGCCTGGTTGGCGAGGTAAAGCGCGCCACCATAGTTCTGTTTGTCGAACTCGGTGGAGCTCTGTCTGACCAGCCTCGTCACCTGCGCTACTTCCGGCGGCGGACTCTGGGCCGTGCTCGCCTTCATCGACTGCAGCACAACTTCGGCTTCGGCCATCGCTGATGCGGCCTGCGCTCTGCTGGCGACAGATTGGAGCTTGGCCATCGCGCGCACGACCTCGGCGCGGGTGTCTTCCAGCCGCGACTGCAGATCTTCGATTTGGGCATCACGAGCGAGCAGCTGCAGCTCGAGCCGCGCGGCCCGCTTGTCCGACTCGGGGTCACGGGCGGTCACAATCACTGTATCACGAACGATTTTCACCGCCGGCGGCGGGGCCGGTTTGCTCTGAGTGCAGGCGGCGGCGATGCCTGCGCAGGCGAGAAATAGATAGGTATAGCGCACTGGGGAGGTCCTTATCGTTGGGAAGGGGCGGCTCGAAGGTGTGCCCCTTACCCCGCTAACGAATGAGGCGGCCCGGAGTCACATTCAACCGCTCGCTTCCGCCCCTGACCCCAATATGACGCGCGTAACGACGGCTCTTATCGCTGTAGTGCTGGTGGTCTCCCCGATTTCCGCCCAAGCGCAGGCTGCGTCGGCAGGGGCGGCGCCCGGATCGTGGATGTTCGGCCCGTTCGAGAAGCCGGCGGCGGTCAATCCGATAATCGCTCCGAGTGCTGCGGCGACATTCATGTCGCCGATGACCGATAGCGTGGTGCACTGGGAAGAGCTGGCGACCTTCAATCCCGCCGCCGTGGTGAAGGATGGAAAGATCTACGTGCTCTACCGCGCCGAGGACGCCTCCGGCAAGAAGGAAATCGGCTTTCATACATCGCGGATTGGTTTGGCCGAGAGCAGCGATGGTTTGCGCTTCACGAGGCGGCCTACTCCGGTCCTGTACCCGGACAAGGATGCGCAGGCTCGGTACGAGTGGACGGGGGGTGTCGAAGATCCGCGAATCGTGGAATCCGATGATCACACCTACGTCGTGACGTACACGCAGTGGAATCGCGACGTGCCGCGACTGGCGATTGCGACCTCGAAGGACCTGGTTCACTGGACGAAGCATGGGCCGGCCTTCGCCACAGCGGAGAACGGGAAGTATCTGCGGATGGAGACAAAATCGGGCGCGATTGTGACGAGAGTCGAAGGAGATCATCTCGTCGCCACGCGAGTGAACGGGAAGTACTGGATGTACTTCAACGTTCCCGACATCATGATCGCGACATCCGACAATCTCATCGACTGGACGCCGTTGGCGGACTCGGACGGAAAGGTTCTCAAAGTTGTTTCGCCGCGGCCGGGCTATTTCGATTCTTGGCTGGTCGAAGCAGGGCCGCCGGCGATCGTGACCGAGCGCGGAATCGTGCTCCTCTACAATGCCGGGAACAGCGGCCAATTCGGACGACCCGATTTGCCGCAGAAAGTTTATACGGGTGGTCAGGCTTTGTTCGACGCCAGGAATCCGCTCAAGTTGATCGCGCGAGCCGACGAGCCTTTCATCAGGCCGACAGAAGCTTACGAGAAGACGGGGCAGTACAAGGAAGGAACGACGTTTACCGAAGCGCTGATTCCGTTCAGGGGTCGGTGGTTTCTCTATTACGGCACGGCTGATTCCAGAGTCGGCGTCGCTGTTTGGGATCCAACTGCAAAATAAGACTACCGGCTGGGAGCGGTGAGCGGAGCGGCGAGGGGCTGCGGGCCTGTTCTGACGCCGAGGAGAGCGCGTGAACGATCAAACAGAAATTCCGCTGCGCATCACACTGTATCGTGTACCGCCGGGAGTGCGATTCGCGCTGCAGAAAGGAAAGTCTGACGCGAAGGGCAACGCCGCGCTGGTGCCACCGTCGCGCAGCGACGCGACTTCGCTGTCATTCGATTTTTCGGTGCGGGTCGCGCCCGCCAAGCCCGGCGCGCGGCCGCGATTCCTTGGCGAGTTCACCCAAGGTCCGCCCGAGAAACGGTTCGTCTACGTGAATTCGGGAAGAAGGGCGGGACAGCCCGACACGCTGTGGGATCGGCGAGCGAAGATTCCGCTGACGACGATCACTCCGGCGTTGATCGAAGAAGTTCGCGCTGCGCCGAACAAGATCCTCGCCATAGAGATCGAGGGTAAAGGCGGCGATGGCGGTCCGGTGTGCGCGAGTCTTTTGTCGTCCACAGAATGGCGCACCGTTCCGAAATGATCGGGATCCGAGGCGCAGCGCTGGGCATCGCGTTCGCTTTGCTTTTGAGTGGTTGCTCGAAACGCGCTGTTTCGAGAATCTCGACGGGTGTGATTCAAGATCAGAGTATCTGGTGGCGCGATGGAGTCTGTTACGAGGTATTCGTCCGATCCTTCTACGATTCCGATGGTGATGGAATCGGGGACCTACGCGGACTTACGGCTCGACTCGACTACATCAACGACGGAAACCCAGCGAGTACCCATAGCCTGGGTGCTAACTGCATTTGGCTGATGCCGATCGACAAGTCGGCAAGTTATCACGGTTACGACGTCACCGACTATTACCACGTCGATCCGCACTACGGCACCGATGAAGATTTCCGCAACCTGGTGCGCGAAGCGCATCGGCGCGGGATCCGTGTCATCGTCGATTTCGTTCCCAACCATACCTCGAGCGAGCATCCGTTCTTTCAGCAGGCGCTGCACGATCCTTCGAGTCAATACCGGAGCTGGTATCGCTGGTCGAGCACACTACCGAGCCAGACCGGACCATCGGGGCAGGAGATCTGGCACAAGTCGCCGGTGCGGGACGAGTACTACTACGGGCTGTTCTGGGGCGGAATGCCCGATCTCAATTACACAACGCCAGCCGTGATGCGGGAGATGCTCAAGGTCACGGCGTACTGGTTGAAAGAGATGACGGCCGACGGTTTTCGATTCGATGCGATTCCCTATCTCGTCGAAGAAGGAAATCAGCTACAGCACACACCGGGAACTCACGAGGTTCTGCGTCAGTTCGGTAACGCCATCCGCGCCGAAGCGCCGGAGTCGTTCACGATCGGCGAGATGTCGGACGAGTCGCCTCAGATCATGGCGACGTACTATCCCGATCAGCTCGATGCGTACTTCGCGTTCGGCGTAGCGTTCGCGACGGTCGAAGCAGCAAGGAGCGGCAACGCGGCCGGATTTATCAAAGCAGTCTCCGACGCGAACGCCGCGTTTCTCGCGGGACGCTGGTCACCGTTTCTGACCAATCACGATCACGTGCGTGTGATGACGCGATTGGGCGGCGACGTCGCCAAAGCGAGAGTCGCGGCGAGCGCGATGCTGATGCTGCCGGGACTGCCTTTCGTCTACTACGGAGAAGAGATCGGGATGCTCGGCGCCAAGCCCGATGAGATGATCCGGAATCCAATGCAGTGGAGCTCGGGGGCAAACGGAGGATTCACGAATGGCGCACCGTGGGAGTCGTTGCAGCCGGACTGGATGACGAAGAACGTCGCGACGCAGGATCCCGATCCGGGTTCGTTACTCAATCACTATCGGAGGCTGATCCGACTCCGCAACGCGCACCCCGCGCTCAATCGTGGTGATTTGTCTTTTGCGACTATCGGGGATGGGAATGCGACGGCCGCGGTGTGGCTTCGGGCGTCGGCGGACGAGAACGTGTTTGTCGCGGTGAATTTTGGGAGTGCTGCGGTCAGCCAGCTAAGAGCGGCAATAACTCCGACTCTTGCCGGGAGCGCGGGCTACCGCCTGGAACCGTTGTACGCAGATCCGTTGGATGGGTGCGCTGGTGTTTCGATAAGTGGGGATGGGAAGACGGTTACGATCGGGGCGATCGCGGCACATGGAAGCTGCGTGCTGCAACTACGGCGGGACTAGAGTCTGAGGTCGGCCCGGATTCTACCATAACGCCAGTAGAAACAGCGCTCCGTTCTAAGCCCCGCTCTCCTCCATCGTCACCGGCGTGACCGCCGACCGATCCTCCTCCCCCGTCCGAATCCGGTAAACCTTCTCCACCGGCAACACGAAGATCTTGCCATCGCCCACTTCCCCGGTCGCCCCGGCGGCGAGAATCGCCTTCACCGTCGGCTGCACGAAATGATCTGACACTCCGATCTCCAGTCTGACCTTGTCGTGCAGCTCCACCTTCACCGTGGTCCCGCGGTAGGTCTCCACCTGTTCTGTCTCGCCGCCGTGGCCGCGGACCCGGCTGATGGTGAGGCCGGTGACTTCGGCGCGGTACAGCGCTTCGAGCACGTCGTTCAGTTTCTCGGGTCGGACGATCGCCACTACCAGTTTCATTTCTCAGCTCCCATCGGCAGTGACGAGGATCGCGCCTTCGCCCCTGCTGTACGCCTCTTCGCCGTGTTGGGTGACGTCGAGGCCGATTCCTTCTTCCTTCGCACTCGCGCGCAAACTGAATGCGAATCCGATCACCTTGATGATGATGAATGTCCCTACCGTGCTGTAGATGATGGTCGCCACGACAGCGGCCGCCTGGATGGCGAGCTGCTTGGGGTTTCCGAACAGCGCGCCGTCGGCGACGCCATTCCAACTTTTCTCGGCCAGAATCCCGGTGAGCAACGCACCGACCGTCCCGCCGACGCCATGGGCGGCGACGACGTCGAGCGAATCATCGAGACGGGTACGCGCTCTCCAAAGGAGCGCGAAGTAGCTGGCGGGAGCAGCCAGCGCACCGAGCACAATTGCCGAGAGAGGACTGATGAACCCGGCGGCGGGCGTGATGGCCACGAGGCCGACGACGATCGCGGTCGCTGCTCCGATGGCGGTGGTCTTATTAGTCCGCATCAGATCGAGCAGGCTCCAGACGACGAGGGTCGCCATTGGGGCGAACATGGTGTTGGCGAACGCGAGCGCCGCCGTCGTACTGGCGGCGAGCGCACTGCCGCCGTTGAATCCGAACCACCCGAACCAGAGGACACCCGTTCCGAGTAGAGTGAACGGGACGTTCTGCGGGATGATTGCCTGTCGCGTGTAATCCTTGCGCTTGCCGACTACGACAGCGAGGACCAGTGCCGCGGCGGCGGCGTTGACGTGGACGACAGTGCCGCCGGCAAAGTCGAGCGCGCCGAGCTTGCCCAGCCAGCCCCCGCCCCAGACCCAGTGCGCGATCGGTGCATAGACGCCGATGCACCAGAGGGCGACGAAGGTGAGATAGGGGCCGAAGCGCATCCGCTCGACGATCGCGCCCGAGATCAGAGCGGCGGTGATGATGGCAAAAGTCCCCTGATACGACGCGAACAGGATGTGCGGGATGGTCCCTTTTGCCTCGAGCCCGACGTTATGGAGGAACGAGAATCGCAACGAGCCGATGAGCGCGCCGCCTTCGGAGAAAGCGAGCGAATACCCGAACACCGCCCAGGCGATGCCGACGAAGCCGAGGGCCACGTAGGACATCATCATCGTGTTTAGAGCGTTTTTTGCTCTGACCATTCCGCCGTAGAAGAAGCCGAGGGCGGGGGTCATGACCAGCACCAGTGCGGTGGCGATCAGCATCCATGCGGTGTCGGCCTGATTCACGGCAGCGGGCATGGGAGCACATTATATCATTTTTCGGGGAATTCTGCGAATGCGGCGGTTCTGGGCTCAGGTAGTCACGCTGGCCTGCCTTGGCTGTGCGGGGCTGCACTCGGCGGCGCCGGACGAGGGGCTCGATCCGCCGATGGCGGCGGGGATTGCGACGGCGGATTCGCTGATCGCGAACGGGCTGGGGAGGTTGTTTCCGGGGGCCGTCTTTCTGGTCTCGAAGGATGGCAGGATCATCCATGAGCGCGCGTTCGGGTACGCGCAGCTCAATGACTACAACGGCACGCGGCTGGCGGCGCCGCGCGGGATGCGCGTCACCACCATGTTCGATCTGGCATCGGTCACCAAAGTAATGGCGACGACGATGGCGATCATGCTGCTCGTCGATCAGGGGAAGATCGATGTCGACGCGCCGGTCAATCAGTATCTGACCGACTTTCATGGACCGCACCTCGACAGCATCACCGTCAGGAATCTGCTTCAGCATTCCTCGGGAATCGTCCAGTGGCAGCCGCTCTACTATCACACTTCCAACAGGGCGCAGACCTACGCCGTCATTCGCGACATGCCGCTCCAATGGGGGGTCGGCCAGGGCCGTCACTACAGCGATCTCGGCTTCATGCTGCTCGGGGATATCGTCGAGCGCGTCAGCGGGCAGCGCCTCGACACCTTCCTCGAACAGAATCTCTATCGACCGCTCGGGTTGCGGTCGACGGTCTTCACTCCGCGCACACATCGCTTCACCGAATTCGCCGTGACCGAGTCAGGCAACGTGTACGAGAAGCACATGGTTTACGACTCGACCTTCGGGTACCGCTACCGCGGCGACCCGACGGCGTGGAACGGGTGGAGACAGTACGTCCTCAACGGAGAAGTCGACGATGGGAATGCGTTCTACGCCAACGGCGGCATCGCCGGCCACGCCGGTCTTTTCTCGACTGCGAGTGATTTGCGAGTACTGCTAGATCTGTTGAACGACGATGGCACTTACGGCGGACGTCAGTACATTCGACCGCTGACGATCGGCAGGTTTCTCACGCTCGACAAATACCAGAATTTCCTCGGCTGGCAGGCGCCCACCTATTTGCCGGGCGGGAGTTTCTCACATCCCGGGTTCACCGGCACCTACGTCGCCGGAATTCCGAAGTACAAATTATCGATCGTGTTGCTCACGAACAGACAGAACCTGGGCACCGACGCTCGCGGCTACTTTCCGGACCTCGGGCCGATACAGGAAGCAGTAGCGCGGGCCGTCGTTGCCGGAGCAGCAGCGTCGCAGTGACCGCGGCGCAAACGCCCACGCTCGCTGAGATCCGTGCCGAGCTGCAGCAGCTGGGCGATCCTGATCGCGCTACGCATTCGGTGCGGTTCTTCAAGACGGGACCGGGGCAGTACGGTGAGGGCGACAAGTTTCTCGGGCTGACCGTGCCGGTGATGCGCACGCTGGCGCGAAAATACCGTTCGCTCGGCGACGACGCCGCGCTGGAGCTTCTCGCGTCGCCCTGGCATGAGGAGCGACTGGTCGCCCTGCTGCTTCTCGTCGACGGTTACAAGCGAGGCGACGAGCGGCGGCGCCAGAAAATCCATCGCGCATATCTCGCCAACGCTCGGTGGATCAACAACTGGGATCTGGTAGACTCGTCAGCCGAGCACGTTGTCGGTCCGCACATCCACGCGAGAGACATCTCGCTCCTCGAGCGATTGGCGCGGTCGAAGAACGTCTGGGAGCGACGGATCGCGATCGTCTCCACCTTCCATTTCATCAAGCGCAACGAATTTCGTCCGACGCTCACGGTTGCGACGATGCTCTTGAACGATTCGCACGACCTGATTCATAAAGCGGTCGGCTGGATGCTGCGCGAGGTCGGCAAGCGCGACCGTAAAACACTCGATGCTTTTCTCAAGAAGCACTATCGACGGATGCCGCGCACGATGCTGAGGTACGCAATCGAGCGCCACCCCGAAGGAGTCCGAAAGAGATACCTCGCCGGAACTGTGAAGTGATAATGCGGAGGAGATACCGTCACTTTGTCACGGGATTCTCGCTTGGAGTTCTTTTTTCATGTGCCGGCGGCCCGCACCCAGCGACGACCATTGGTCCCGTTCAATCCCGGATGTACTCCGATCTCACATACCTCGCGGGTCCGGCGTTGGCCGGCCGCCTCACCGGAACCCCCGGGAACGACTCGGCGGCGGCCTTCATCGCCAGGCGGTATACCGAACTCAAAATGATCGGCCCTTTCAACGGAACGTCGTGCGGTATGGACAAATGCGAGAACAGCTTCTTCCAGTTTTTCCGAGTAGGGCCGTATACCCTTGGGCATCTCGACATCGCAGTTAATGAGAGAACACAAAATGTCGGAGCGCTCGTCAGCGGCACCGATTCACTTTTGCGCCACGAGTACGTCGTTGTAGGCGCTCACTACGATCACCTCGGCCGCTCGAATACTTACGCGCGAGACGCGAGCCCTTTCGCGGTTGTTCATCCCGGAGCCGACGATAACGGCTCGGGCACAGTGGCTGTACTCGAATTGGCGCGGCGATTCGTGGAGCGACCGGCTCGCCGATCGGTGCTGTTTCTGAACTTCAGCGCCGAGGAATTGGGACTCGTCGGTTCAGAGGCGTTCCTGGAGCATAGCCCGGTCCCGCCGGGTGCCATTGTGGCGATGGTCAACCTGGACATGGTCGGTCGGCTGCGCGACAACAGGATGATTCTCTTCAGCGGTGAAGACCATGATCGGTTCCACACGCTTGTCGACAGTGTCGAACACATTTCTCCGCCGATGCAGTTCCGTCTGCAGTGGGAACCTGGATCTCGGGGCGTCTCCGACCAGGCTTCCTTTGCCGCCGCTCACATCCCCGTGCTCGGATTATTCACTGACTATCACGCCGATTACCATCGATCAGGAGATATAGTGGATCGCATCAATTTTCAGGGGCTGGA
>JBKPDS010000024.1:0-7147 GCA_046727995.1 Gemmatimonadota bacterium | reverse complement strand
CCTCGAACCCGGGCGACCGGCGCGAGAACGCCGACTCGAACATCAGATGCTGTCCGCCGATCTTGCCCAGCCTGACTTCCTCGGCGTCGCCACCGAGTGAGGTGCGGCTGCTGTCGAGTGGCAGATCGGCGTCCGGACGCTGGAACTGGTGCACGCCGTTGTTCTGCAGCGAAGAGATCACTGTTGTCGATCCACGCACCAGGCTCTTATCGAACGTGCCTGAAACCTCGTAATTGTTCTTGAAGAAGCGGTGCCGGAAATCGAGTGAGCCCACGTACGCGCTCGACGCCAGGTAGGGTGAAGACCATCGGTCCAGGTTGCGGTTGACGGCCGTGAGCATGGCGCCGATGCCGCTGCTGCCGCCGCGGAAGTCCTGCGTCGCACGCATCACCGCGTAGTTGGTCTGCGGGGAGTACGTCGTGTCCCCAGGGCTGGTCTCGCGCTGGGTCGCGGCTTCGAGCACACCGACTGTCGTTCCTTTGGGAAATCTCGCCAGCAGTTTTCCGGCGCCGAGGATAGTGACCGGCTGTTGCGGAACGGTATCACCGTAGATGCCGGCCAGCTCGGGAGTGCGGCCAATGCGTCTACTATAGTATAGGCTCTCGCCCCAGCAGTTTACCGCACTGCAGTTGACATCGGCGCGGAAAAGTCCGCGGCCGGACACGAAGAACGGGCGCCGCTCGTCGAAGAAACTTTCGTACGCCGACAGGTTCAGCACCGACGGATCGGACTCGACCTGACCAAAGTCAGGATTGAGGGTCGCATCGAGCGTGATGTTGGGAGCAATGCGGTACTTGATGTCACCGCCGGCGGCGAGGTTTTGTTTCTGGGCGAATGCGTTGTTGGTGATGGTCGACGCACTCTTGGTAACGATGTAGGGCATCGCCTCGAGCTTGCGTGGATTCTCGAGGTCGTCCATTCCGTGCAACGATCCGAACTGTGAGACGAAGCCAGGCTTTGACTGTCGGAGCAGCGGCCAGCTATAGCGCTCGTTGTATCGATAAACGTCCCGATCGATGATGATACCGAAGGTATGCTGGCGGTCCCTGCTGTAGCGCATCTGACTGAGCGGGATCCGGAACTCGGCGGTCCATCCCAGCGAGTCGATGCGGGTGGCGACATCCCAGACGGCGTCCCAGGCGAAGTCCTCGTTGCCGTCGTCGTAAATGGCAGCGTCGAGCTTCACGCCGGCAGCGTTGACGCCGAACTCGTAGCCGGTCCGCTTGTCGTGGTAGGAGTCGATGAAGAGCCAAAACATGTCGGACGCGGTGAAACTGTCACGACGCTCGAGCAGCTTCTTGATACTATCTGGGTGGGGGTCGAACGCTCTCACGAAAACGTACAGGTTTGCGGCGTCGTAAACGATCTTCGCTTCCGTCTTGAAGCGCGCAGGTTTGCCTTCGTTCGGCCGCCATTCCTGGAACTGGGTTATCGGCGGCGCGCTTTGCCATGCCGCCTCGTTGTCCCGGCCATCGATACTGATCTGTGCATCAGCTCTCAGCGCCGTCGCGCTGGTATCGGTCGGTAAAGCGATCATCACAGGTTTGCCTGCCTGCCCATCCACCGGTTTCGGTGGCTGGGGGCTCTGGGCAACTACCTGGAGATTGGCGGCAAGACTGAGGAGGGGCAGCGCCGAAGAAACGGAGACGATCATACGACTGTCCGGAGCCAAAGGGGTGATAAGGGTATTTCTTGATCAACACCTCTTTGATACTCGTTCGGGCAAAAGGGTTGGAAAGTTTCAGCACCCTTCGTCGGGGAGAGGGGGTCGGGACCGGCTTGTCGGCCGGGAAAGGGATTGCGAATCGCAAACTGATTGCGAGTTACAATCCCTTACCAGGCGCCAATAGCAGACGCCCGATATTGAATTCAGATATTCGAACCAGGCTCGTCTGACTCGTCCTCGACTCCCGCATGATGCTTAAGCGTTCGGACGATCTCGATCAGTTGCTCCTGAACCAGCTCGAGCTCCTGGCGTCCGCCCTCCTGGTCGAGGTGGCCTTTGTTCAGATCGATCGCGACACGGTTCAGGTATTTGATCTTCTCGATCATGTTGTCGGTCGCGTTGCGTAGCTTGCCGAAGCGGCGTTTCTCGGAGAGCGCACGATGACAACGGGCTTCCATCTCCTTCGGCGAGAGCTCTTTTGCCTTCCGCACCGCATCGAGCGCACTGATGCCGGGAATGGCGGCGTGATCCTGGTAGGTGATCTCGGTCTTGGCGTCGGTAAAACGCAATCGGCCGACGTACTCGATCCCGTCGTAGCCGACCCGCAGGCAGACGAAGTATTTCTGCCCTTCGGCAGTGATGGTGCGGATCTGGTGGTCGGTGCTCGCGGAGCCGGGGGACATATCTCCGTAAGACTGGCGCTGACGCGCATCTGTAACACCGAGTTAGAACGTCTTACATGTCAGATGCGGTAGAAAGCGTCGCTCATTGCTGTCTAATCGGCAAATCGATGTAGCTATCCCCGTACCAGCTGATCTTGAGTGGCTCCCGGGCATCGGCGATCGTCTCGTCGCTCACGTCCTTGCCCGTCCCGTAATTGATCTGCATGTCGGGCTGCTTGATGATGTTGATCAGCACCACCAACCTGCTGCCCTTTCCAATAAGTCGGCTGGTGAGACGGACGCTCTTGTAATCGAGGTGCTCGCGGATCCCCGGACGGAGTAGCATGCGATGCGAGAGATCGCGGACTCCGCTCGCTCTCGCCCAGTACGTCGACAGCAGGACGTAATCGCCGCTGGACGTCAGCTCATAGAGCGAAATCTGAAAGTCGAAGTCCTGCTTGTTGGTGATGAAATCGAGCTGACCGGAGAACAGACCGCTCAACTCGAATGGACCGGGGAGCGGCGCGCTGACGAACTGGATTCCGTTCCAGGTGTCGATCGCTCGCGAAATCACGCCACCGCCCGGAGCGACGCGATTACTGTCGCTACGGTCGGCCAAGTCGACGTTTTGCTCTACGTGCGTGCCGCCGCTGTACCCATTCGGCGTCAGCCGATAACCGCTGTCGACGCGGATTGGCGACAGGTAGAACCGTAGCCGCTGTTCGCCCATCGCCTCGACCGTTGGCGCGTGCTTCCAGACGTTCGCGCCCATCACCTGATAATTCACTTTGTCCTTGAGCAGCGCCGGTTTGGGCCCGCCCTTGAAGATCCAGTCGAACCACTGATACCGAAGTTCTCCGAAATCCGTGAGAGCGGCCGGATCAACCCGGTAACCGCCCATGGTGTACAACGTGTCGCCGAGCAGAGTGACGAGACCGCGCTGACCAAGTGGATGATCGTAGGGACCGATCACCAGATAGCTGTTTGCCTTCGGATTGTATCGGTAGTGCTCGGTGAGGTAGTAGACCGCAGCGCCGGGCCCGCCGAAGTAGTAGCCAGCGGTCTGCAGCACCGGAAGGTCGATGCGCGCGAAATCTTCCTTGTACGGAATCATCCGCTGCCAGTACGCATCGTAGCTCGGATGATCGATCCACCGATCGAAAATCGGGTTCGGCTTGCCGTCGATCTTGTCGAGATCACGATACGCGCGGCCGGTCGTGTACCAGGTCTGATTCAGCTTGTTCCAGCGACTGAAATTGAAGTAGGTGCTGTCGTCCAGCTCCTTGTTGTCGAGAGTGTAGAACGGCCACGGATAGACGAAGCTCAAAAAGAGATTGCCGTCCATCGGCACATCGATTCCTGGTGCGACGGCGACAGCGGGGATGATGGTCTTCAGCGCTTTCGGCAGTTGCTTCGCGGCGGCCCACTGCGTGAACCCCTCGTAACTGCCGCCGAACATTCCCACTCGACCGTCGCTCCATGGTTGTTTGGCGATCCAGTCGATGAGTGCAGCTGCGTCGATGCCATCGTATTCGTAGGGGACGGGATCGTCGGGACTGCAGCGCTTGCCTCGCGTCAGACCGACCACGCCGACGTAGCCATTCGACGCGGCGCGCCGTGCGTCGCTGACGTTGGTTTCGGAATCAGCGTAGATCGTGAAGTTGAGGAGGGTTGGCAGGCGTCCCGTAGCGGATCGCTGGCGAATCACGAGCGCGCAAACGCTGGCGCCAGGCGCCAACACTTTCACGTCGTAGTCGATGACGTAGCGTCGCCGATCGTCTTCAGCGTCGACGGCCGCGGCAAGCGGGACGATGACGCGAAATGCCTGCTGTGCCTGATACGCCTTGAGAAGAGTGAGCGCGTCGGCAAGCGGGATCGATGTCTTTCGAGCCAGCGGTCGGAACGCCCGGAACACCGCGCCGTCGAGAACGAAGTGACTGACGTTGCTGTTGCGCACTACGAGGGCGGAGGTTCGATCGTCGAGCCGGCCGAGCGCATCGCGGTAGGTTCGACGGAAAACGTCGTCGAACTGCGCACCATTCGCTCGCACTCTGGCGTTAGCGAGGACCTGGTAGAGAATGTTGGTGGCGGTTGCGGAAAGTGAAACTCGATTTCCGCGACGGATGCGGAGGGAGTCCAGCGTGCGGCTCGCATCGGCATAGCGACCGGTGAGCAGCTGCAGCCGGAACAGGTTGTCGAGATAGCGATCGCGATTGGTATCGCGGTACACCGCCATTGCCTGCGCCGCCAGCGCCGACATCGCCGCCGCGGTGTCGGACCCGATCGAGTCCGCTTTAAAGGGAAGGTCCTGAGCCGCGGCAAAGCGGGGACAGGCTAACAGAACCAGCCATGAAAGCCGAACGACGATCCGGTGCATCGAGTACCTCGCGCCGTTACCGAATGACTAACCCAGGCTCAAAGTGTCAATGTGTTGGCACGATGTCAATGGATTGACACTGCGGGATGGGTGAGCGGGGAGCGGGAAGCGGGTAACGGGCACGGGCACGGATAACGGGTAGCGGAGAGCGCGCTTTCCGTTACCCGTAACCTGTAACCCGTTATCCGTTACCTGTACCCGCCTCCCGCCTCCCGCCTCCCGCCTCCCGCTTCCCCGCCTCCCGCTACAAGCGGTACCGCAGACTAACGTACGCCGACCGTGGCTGCCCCGGCGCGACGATGTGACCCGCCACCAGCTCAGGGTACGCCCGGTCGAACACGTTGCGAATTCCGCCGTCGACCAGTACGGCGCGATTGAGCCGAACCCGTCCGCTCAGGTGCATCAATCCGTATGAGCCGAGTACGACGCCCGGCTCATCGAACGGCGAGTACGGGCCGACGAAGTTGCCACCGACACGAAAATTCCACTTGCCCGGAGTCACGCCATCGTCGGTCATGATCTCCAGCGCCGTCGCGCCGATGTAGCGCGCAGTGTTGTACACGCGGAGCCCGCTCACATCCGCCGGCGGCTCGGCGGGATCCTCCGGCTCGATGATCAGATGGGTGTAACGCGAGTCGTTGAGCGTCCACTCGGTCGTCAGCGTCGCGATACTCGCGACAGGAGCGCGGACATCGAGCTCGAGTCCCTGGCGTCTGCTCGACCCACCGCTGAATGAGCCTGAGGTGAGTGGATTGAATGTCTGCTCGTTGCTGACGTTCATACGAAACGCGGCCAGCGACGCACTGATGCCGGCGGTGTCGAGTTTGATTCCTGCTTCGTACGCCCAGGCGGTAATCGGAACCAGCGCCGGATCGGCGAGCACGCCGTCGGTGGAACGGAATCCCCTCGACGCGTTGCCATACAATCCGAGCCACGGCGTTACGTGCACCAGGGCGCCTGCTTTCGGCGAAAAGACGCCGTGCGTCGCCTCAACCGTCGGCGCAGTCGGATCCCCCGGAAGCGAAGTCGTCCTCAACGCATCGTAGCGCGCACCCAGATCGACGCGCAGATACTTCCCGACGTCGAGCGCGGATTGCACAAAGACTCCGCCCGAGAGCTGCCGACCTTCCAACAGTGCGTCGACCGAGTCGCGATTTCTCGACGTCGTGAACCAGTTCTGGTAATTCGAGTGATCGAATCGGCCTTCGCCCCCCAGCGTTACGTCGGACAGCGACGTATGCCACGTGAGAGCGCTGGTAAGACCGAAACCGTAGCGCCGATCCTCTTCCTCCGTCTGGCTGCCGGTGCCTTCGAACTTTCCGCCGGCGGGAGGAATGGTGAGAAACAGCTGCCACCGCCCCTGTGTTGAGTATCCCGTCGTTCTCCAGAGCACATTGTCGCCGTGCGTCACGCGCAGGCTCAATCTCTCCTGGGCGTGCTGCTTGTAGCCGCCATCGGTTGGATTGGAGACGATGTCGTACTGCTTGTCGGCGAATTCCTGCTCGCTCAGATACCCGGGCGAATCCCAGCGCGCACCGTACAGCTCGACTCCGGCATCGATCGTCGCGGCGGGCGTGAGATCGAGGACGAGGCGTCCGTGCCCCTGCACCAGATCGTTCTTCGAGTTCGGGCGAAATCCGCCTTCGTGCTGACCGCGCAGTCCAAGAATGCCGCCCGCCGAACCGTGATCGAAGCCCGTCATCAACGATGCCTGACCGAGGCCGAAATTTCCGCCACTGACATCGGCCTGCGTTCCCGTCATTCTCTCGAGGGTGAGCACATTGACGATTCCCGACAGGGCGAAATTTCCGAACAGCGCGCTCGTCGGACCCTTGATCACATCGACGTCGCGCACCGCAGCGGGAAAGATCAGACTCCAATCATTGTATCCCTCGGCGTGGCCGTTCACTGGCTCGTTGATGGGAACGCCGTCGATCCAGAGAGCGAGATCTGTCGAGTGGTCGCTGCTGAATCCGCGCACCGATGCGTCGCTGGCGAAGCCCGGCCCCTGTCCCTGCAAATGCACTTCGACGCCGGCCGCCTGTCGCAGGAGGTCCCACGCACTGGTCGCCGGCGTCTGTTGAAGCTGGGCCTGGTTGACCCGCGTCGCCGTCGACGCCTCCTGCCGATCAGAAGGTGCGGCGGTGATGGTGACCGCGCGCAACTGGACGGATCGCCGAGCTGTGTCCGGCAAAACGGTGTCAGGAGATGGAGTCGGTTGTTGGGCGTCGATTGAAACGCTTATCAGCGATGCTGCTGCAAGCAATCCCAAGCAACGATCTATAAGACGCATGATGGCAGCTCCTCCGCGGAGCAATTGCACTGATGATCAAACTGGGCCGATCCGCCATTCGGCAGAGCGGACGACCGCGCGGAACGCCACGCGCGGCGAGGCTATTTCAGCCGATCAGGTTTTGCGGAGGAGCGGTCGAAAAGGGGAGC
>JBKPDS010000023.1:0-6092 GCA_046727995.1 Gemmatimonadota bacterium | reverse complement strand
GGATCGGTGGTGACCGGCCTTGGCATTTACATCATTGGCCGCGCCGATGGGCAACGGAGGGTACAGGCGCTTGGTCTGCACAGCATCGAGTCAATCGCGCTCGCTGACTTGCTGGCAGGCGGTATCAAGTTGATGGCGGGCCGACAGCGGCCGTATCTCGACATCAAGAACCCGTATAATTTCCAGCTCTGGCGGGGATTCGTCGGTGATCAGTTTCGATCTTTTCCATCGGGGCATACAGTCACCGCATTTGCGTTTGCGTCGACGCTGACGCGTGAAACCCAATTCTGGTGGCCCCACGCGGCGTTCTGGATCGGGACGGTTTTCTACGGTGGTGCCGGCCTCGTCGGCGTTTCACGGATTTACAACAACATGCACTGGGCAAGCGACGTAATGGCGGGTGCGGCGATCGGAACGATTATCGGTCTCAAAGTCGTCAAGTACACTCATTCGCATCCCGATAACAGCTTCGATACGAGACTAATCAAAGGAAAAACACGCTCGCAAATTCAAATCAATCCGGTGCTGTATTCGATTCAGTTCTGATCGTGCGAAGCTCTCATGACGAGTAATGCTTGCAGCTAAACGGCATCTTCATTCTGGCGGAGCTGCCGGGAGAAATCGGCGAGCGGGTACGGGCGCTCAATGAGCGGTATGACCCGAAGCTGGCGCGATACAAGCCGCCGCACATAACGCTGGCGGGATCGTCGGGAGCGGGGCCAATTCCGCCTTCGACCGATGTCGAGGAAATGCGCCGGAAGATCGAGCCTATCGCCGCGGATACGGCGCCGATCACGCTCTCGTTCCAGCCGGCGCAAAGGTTCCTGCACACCGACATCATCGTCCTTCCGATCGACCCGCACGGCCCGATCAGGGTGCTCCACGACAGGTTGGTGACCAGCGGACTGCCGTTCACAAGGGCGCGGTACACTTTTAGCCCACATTGTACCCTGAGTCTCTACCCCTCGTTGGATCCGCAGTCGGTCCGCGAGCTGCTCAGTACTCGAATGCCGGAGCCGTTTGTGATAAGCGCAATTCAGCTCTATCACACGCGTGATCCACAACCTTCACGGAAGCTGTTAGAGCTGCCTCTTACCGGTGGATCTGCGAAAGCTTGAAATAGCGTGGCGAGCGATCTGGATGCGGCTGCTCGGCTGGATGCTCCCCGGTCCAGCGGAGACAAGTCTCCCGCCACCAGAGAATGCCGATTTCCGGGTGCTGTTCATCCGGTACGAGCGCATCGGCGACATGATCATGGCTACCTCCGTGATCCGCAACATTGCGGCGGCGCTACCCAGCAGAAAGGTCGATGTACTGGCCACGCCGACCACCGCACCGGTCTTGGAAGGAAATCCGTACGTTGGCAACGTACTGACGCTGGAGAGAAAATCGTTTCGCAGCTTCGGAGAGATCATGAAGCGGCTGAGACGCGAGCGGTACACGGTGATGGTGGACGGCAGGATCAACAATCCACCGGTTTTCACGTCCACTCCGCTTCTCATGTACGCGGGAGGGGCGCGATTCAGAGTCGGAGCGCGCCGTGATACGCGCATCTACAACGTTCGGGTACCGGAGTGGAATCGCGTCGACCACTACATGGAGGGCTCGAAGCATTTGGCCGTTCCATTCGGAGTCGATCCAGCGGCGGTTGACTGGCAGCCGGAGATTTTCCTGACCGATGAAGAGCGTCAGCGTGCCGAAGCGAAGTGGAAAGAAGCAAGCGAGCTGGTTGCCGCGACTGACGCTCGCGGCGGAACGACAAAACGGCTGTTGATCAATCTGTCGGCATCGGAGCCGAAGCGGCGGTGGCCGGATGGAAAGTTCATAGCAACGCTGCAGGTTGCCCGGACACGCGCGCCGCGGATGCCGATGATAGTGATCGGCTTGCCGGCGGAATGGGAGAGCGTGGAGAAAGTTGCGGCGGAGGTGGGCGCGCTACCGGTTCAGACACCGCTGCTTCGAGACGCCTTCGCGCTGGTGGGAACTGCGGACATGGTGTTCACGCCGGATACTAGCATCTCGCACGCAGCGTCGGCGTTTCGAAAACCATCGCTGGTGTTGCTGAAGCGGGAGCACAAGCCATACGCGCCGTGGAATACGCCGGGGGAGATAATTGCCTGGGGCGAGGACCAAATCCAGCAACTGCCCTACGAGCGGGTGCGCGAAGCGCTGGACAGGTTGTTGGCAGCGTTCGGGGATTAACCGCGAACGGCCGAGATCGTCTAATGGGGTATAAGTAGGAACACATCTACCCCGGCGATGGTCTTCGCATGCTTCGAACAACGTTGTTGAGATCCACTCTTGTCGTGACGGCAATAATCGGGATTTCCGGCCGCGCACTCGCTCAACATTCTCATACTCATTCTGATACAGCGGCGACCGCGCCAGCTTCAGCGCACAACATGGCCGGAATGGATACGAGTAGCGGCGATGACTGGCGGATGGATGCCATGGCCAGGCACATGGCGTACTCGAGTGCACGTCCGTTGACGGCTGCCGATTCGATTCGCTCAGCGCTGGTGATCAACGAGCTGCGTCAGGCGATCGCGAAGTATCAGGATGTAAAAGTGGCAGAGGCGGACGGCTACAGGATGTTCGCGCCGCAGATCAGGAATCAGCCGCAGTATCATTTCACGAAAGGCTGGAACGCGTTTCGAAACCAGTGGGGATTCGATCCGGCTCGGCCCACTTCGCTGCTCTATAAAAAGGATGCGCAGGGGCAGTTTCATCTAGTCGGCGCGATGTATACAGCGTCGCGTCGTACTTCAGAGGACGAGCTGAATGAACGGGTGCCGCTCAGCGTCGCGCGCTGGCATCGTCATGTGAACTGGTGCATTCCGGCGCGAAATGCGAAGGAGCGGTGGACTGAAACGAAGAATGGGCGACCGATCTTTGGGCCACTCGGTGTGGCGACGAGGGAGGAGTGTGAGTCAGCGAATGGCCGCTTCATCCCCCAGGCATTTGGGTGGATGCTCCACGCCAATGCGTTTGCCGGGAACGATCTCAAGTCGATCTGGCACGACGACCACATGGATCATGATCACGCCATGATCGGCGATCCTAAGTGAGGACGGAGGGGATCGGACTAACTACCAGTAGCGGACTGCGGATTAATTGAGGGGTCCGGACCTACTGCGGATTGAGGATGTCCGAAGTCAGTCCGCATCGAGTCCGCAATGTCCTCACTCCGCAACAGGTCCGTACTCCGGACTTAGTCCGAACTCCGCGACTGGCACTTAATCCGGACCCCTCAATCCGCAGCAGTTGTATGGCTCGATAAATTGTCGGGCATGCCTCCACAATTCATCTATGTAATGAAAGACCTGCGGAAGGTCGTCCCTCCATCGCGGGAGATCCTTCGTGGGATCTGGTTGTCTTTTTACCCCGGTGCGAAAATCGGGGTGCTCGGGGCCAATGGAGCGGGCAAATCATCGTTGCTCCGCATCATGGCCGGCGTCGATCACGATTTTCAGGGCGAAGCGTGGCCCCATGAGGGCACGCGCATCGGCTATCTGGCGCAGGAGCCGCAGCTCGACGCGTCGAAGAACGTAAAGGAGAACGTCGATCTTGCCGTAAAACCAGTGCGCGATCTGCTGAAGAAGTTCGAGGAGATCTCCAACAAATTCGCGGAGCCGATGTCGGACGACGAGATGACGAAGCTGCTCGATCAACAGGCAAGGGTGCAGGAAAAGATTGACGCCATCAACGCCTGGGACATCGATCGCAAGATAGAGATCGCGATGGACGCGCTTCGTCTCCCACCGGCGGACGCGGAGGTCAACAACTTGTCGGGCGGAGAGAAACGTCGAGTGGCGTTGTGTCGCACGCTCCTCGAGGAGCCGGACATGCTGTTGCTGGACGAGCCAACGAACCATCTCGATGCCGAGTCGGTCGCCTGGCTGGAACGGTATCTGGCCGAGTTTCCGGGAACGGTCGTCGCTGTCACCCACGACCGGTACTTTCTCGATAACGTTGCCGGCTGGATTCTGGAGCTCGATCGCGGCGCTGGAATTCCCTACGAGGGCAATTACAGCTCGTGGCTCGATCAGAAGCGAACGCGTCTCGCTCAGGAGGAGAAGCAGGCATCGGCCCGGCAGCGCACCCTCGAGCGGGAGCTGGAATGGGTGAGGATGTCGCCCCGGGCTCGTCAAACGAAGAGCAAGGCGCGCATCCAGAAGTACGAGGAGCTGGCGACCGCGGCGGAAGGCGAAAAGATCATGCAGAACGAGATCGTCATTCCGCCTCCAGCACGACTGGGCAACGACGTGGTGATCGCCAAAGGACTCAAGAAGGCCTACAGCGAGAAGGTACTGTTCGACGATCTCTCGTTCTCGCTGCCACGCGGTGGAATCGTCGGCATCATCGGACCCAACGGTGCCGGCAAGACGACACTGTTCAGGATGATCATCGGCAAGGAGAAAGGCGACGGTGGATCACTCACGATCGGTGATACGGTGCAGCTGGCGTACGTCGATCAGGCGCGCGAGCTGAATGACGCCAACACCGTTTACAAGGAAGTGAGCGAAGGAAATGACATCATCATGGTCGGCAAGCGCGAGATGCAGGCCCGCGCGTACCTGGCACAATTCAACTTCAAGGGTCCGGATCAGCAGAAGAAAGTGGGTGACCTCTCTGGCGGAGAGCGTAACAGACTTCATCTGGCGAAGCTGCTCAAGTCAGGTGGAAACCTGCTGCTTCTCGACGAGCCGACGAACGACCTCGATGTCGATACGCTGCGCGCGCTGGAAGAGGCGCTGGTGGACTTTCCGGGTTGTGCGGTGGTAATCTCGCACGATCGGTGGTTTCTCGACCGCATCGCGACCCACATCCTGGCATTCGAGGGAAATTCGGAAACGGTCTGGTTCGAGGGGAATTATCAGGCCTACATAGAGGATCTAAAGCGGCGCAAAGGGCCGGATGCGGATCAGCCGCATCGCATTGCTTACAAGAAGCTCGTACGTGCCTAGCTTTTGTCATCCCGTTTTCCGGAGGTTTCATGCGTGTCGTCAGCTGGATTGGTGTGCTGCTCATCGTGGGCGGGATCATCGTTGTAGCGATGCGCGGAATACCGTACACGAAAAGTCGTAACGAAGTCGAGGTCGGCTCACTCAAGGTTACCGCGCAAGAGCGTGGATTGGTCACGCCCGCAGTCGGGCTCGTCGCGATCGTCGTCGGCGCAGTGCTAGTCTTTGCGGGGCGGAAGCCATCGGCGTGAAATGCTAAAGGCCCATAGACAATCGCTCTACAAAAAGCTGGTCCGAGCATAAATTCGTGTACATGCTCAATAACCCCGCTCAGACAATGCGAGGCGCGTCTCCGCTCGTCGTCGCGTTGCTTCTTGCCGTAACGGCAAGAGCTTGGGGACAGGAGCCGCAACAACCGCCTCAGCCCATTCCGCCGGTGGAAGTCATCGCCAACAAAGTTCCGGAGAGACCGCATGATGTTTCGGCATCCATCGAGGTCTTTTCTGGCGACCAGCTGCGCGCGCGTGGCGTAACGTCGCTGAAGGATGCGTTGGCGCTGGCCACGGGAATTGCGATTGCACCCGGGGGCGATGCCGGTCCGGCGAGCGCGGTACCCGAGTTCTGGGGCCTGCGCGAGTTCGACGCGTTTCTGCTCGTCGTCGATGGAGTGCCGTGGGGCGGCGCGTTCAATCCTGCCATCTCCACGCTCGACCTGCGCGATGTAGAGCGTATCGAAGTCATGCGCGGGCCAGCACCAGTGACGTACGGCGCAACCTCTTTCGTCGGTGTCATCCACGTCGTGCACCGGTCAGCCGTTGCCAACGACCGCTCTGCCGAAGTTCGCGGCGGGAGTTTTGGCTCAGGTGCCGTCGGGGTAGATCTCCCTTTCGGAAGTCTCGGCCAGTGGAAGTCGCGACTGAGTGGTGATTTCCAGCGCCAGGGTTTCCGGGACGACCACACGTCGGTCTCACGTGGTCACGCCTTGTGGCGCACGACGAGAGTTGGCGTCGACCGACAAATGTGGCTCTCAGCCGATCTCAATATTTTGCGGCAGGAACCGGCGAGCCCGCATCCATTGGAGGGCAACAGCTTAGCGACATCGGTGCCTCTCGACGCGAATTACAACCC
>JBKPDS010000022.1:0-5005 GCA_046727995.1 Gemmatimonadota bacterium | reverse complement strand
CTGAAGGTGGACACCCTCGCGTCGCTGTGGGACGATCTCACTCCGTACCGGGAAAGAATCCGTGGACACCCGCAGGTCGCCGACGTCAGCATCGGTCGCAAAATGCCGGGGACTCTGGTCGTGACGATCAGGGAAAATCTTCCGGTGGCGCTAATCCAGACACCTGCCGGCCTTCTCCCTTACGACTCGCTCGGCAAGCAGCTGCCAATCGATCCGGCGCGCACCAGTCTCGATCTCCCAATTGTTGCGAGTGACGATCCAGTTCTTCTTAAGCTCGTCGGCGCGATTCGCGCGACCGAGCCGCGGGTGTTTGCGCGCATCGAAGATGTGAGGAGAACGGGAAGGGATGAGATTCTGCTCACGCTCTCGCGCAACACGGTCGCAGCTGGTGGCGTCGCGCCGGAGAAGGGAACGCTGCTCGTTCGCGTTCCGGTAGGACTGTCAGTGGAGCGGTTGGCCGATATCTTTCCCGTTGAAACCGATCTCGCTCGCCGGCAGGCACGTGTCAGTGAGCTCGATTTACGCTATCGCGATCAGGTCATCGCAAGGCTTCAATGAATCCTGAAAACATCATCACTGGACTGGACATCGGTTCGTCGAAGACAACGGCGGTAATCGGCCAGGCAATGCCGGCCGACGCCAAGTCCGCCCCCTATCTCAAAATTCTCGGCGTCGGTCAGACGCGGACCACCGGTCTGCGCCGTGGTATTGTTTCCGACATCGAGGAAACGACGCGGTCGATCAGGAAAGCGGTCGAAGACGCCGAGCGGATGGCGGGAACGAAAATCGACACGATCTACGCGGGAATTGCCGGAGAGCATGTGCGCGCGATGATCAGCAAGGGAATCGTCGCCGTGAACGGCGACGAGATCTCCAAAGCCGATGTGGATCGCGCCAACGAAGTAGCGAGAGCGCAACCAGTCCCACAGGACAGAGAGCTGCTGCACGCGATTCCTCAGGAATACTCGGTCGACAAGAACCAGGGCATCCGCGATCCGATCGGCATGATCGGCACTCGGCTCGAGACCGAGATGTACCTCGTCACCATCGGTGCCTCTCCGGCGATGAACTTGCGCAAGTCGGTCGAGCGCGCCGGCTATCACGTGCGCGAGCTCGTCCTCGAACCGCTGGCGAGCGCGTTGAGTGTGCTGACCGAAGACGAGAAGGAACTAGGCGTGGCGCTGGTAGAGATGGGAGCGGGAACCACTGACATCGCCGTGTTTCACGAGGGCAAGATCCGCTATCTCGGAACGGTCAATTACGGCGGCAACAACGTCACCAGCGACATCGTGCAGGGAATCGGCGTGACGCAGGCCGACGCCGAGCGATTGAAGGAGCGGTACGGCTGCGCCTATGAGCCGCTCGTCGATCCGCAGGAGGTCATTCAGCTGCCGAGCACGGTCGCTCAGGGCGAGCGTCACGTGCCGCGCCAGGTGCTTGCCCACATCATTCACCAGCGAATGGACGAGATATTCAATCTCGCGCTGGCCGAGATTCAGCGCGCGGGTTTCGCGCAGCGTCTCAATGGCGGAGTGGTGATCACGGGTGGCGCGGCGGCGATGCAGGGCGTTGGGGAGCTGGCGGCGGACGTCTTTGGAACGGGCGTCAGGATTGGCTCGCCGTCGGAGAACATCGGTGGCTTGGCCGATTCTGTCGAAGCTCCGCGCTTCTCCACTGTGGTTGGTTTGGCGCTTTACGGTGCGCACCGGTCGGCGGCGGGTTTTGCTCCCAGCGGGCGTCATAAGGTCCTGGCCGGGGCGGGAGACCGGTTCACCAAGCGGATCAAGACCTGGTTGGAGGATTTCTTCTAAGTCGGGCGGCGGTCGCTTCCTACGCGATAAGACAACGGCCTGCTGGGCGCTTTTCGCGGCTCGCTGAGCGCTGACCGCTGCCCACGACGAGACAGATCTCACGTGCGTGAGGGACACAGCGCCGCTTTTCCTATGACTCCACCGGGATCTGTCTGGACGTCTGCAGCGGTTAGCGCTCAGCGATAGAAGCGGTCAGCGCCCAGCAGGCCGTTGTCTTATCGCTTGATCGCGTCCCGGCTTTTCCTCTGAGAAAATCATAATTCTTCGCCCATTTCCGCGATGTGGATAACTCGCTTGACATGGGTTGTACTTTTTTTGACCTCCGTTCGTCTTTGCCTATGGTACTTATCGACTAACGGTCTTATACTAGCCCGAGATTTTTTCCACAAAGCCCCGTCGTTGCGGAGTTTCCGACCTGATGATATTCGAATTCGAGGAGAGCCAGTCCCAGAACGCCCGCATGAAGGTCGTGGGCGTGGGTGGCGGGGGAGGAAACGCCGTCAACAGGATGATCGAGGAGCACCTCGAAGGGGTCGAGTTCATATCGGTTAATACCGACGCCCAGGCCCTCCTGAACTCGAAGTCAGACATCAAAATCCAGATAGGTAAGAAGCTAACCCGCGGGTTGGGCGCTGGCGCCAGACCCGAAATTGGTAAGCAGGCAATCGACGAAAGCCGAGAGGAAGTCGCCCGCGCCATGTACAATGCCGACCTGGTCTTCGTAACCTGCGGCATGGGCGGCGGAACGGGAACCGGCGCTGCCCCGGTCCTTTGCGAACTCGCTCGCGAAGCCGGTGCGCTGACGGTTGGAATCGTTACCAAGCCGTTCCTGTTCGAAGGCCGCAAGCGGATGCGCCAGGCCGAGCTCGGCATCGCCGAGATGCGCAAGAACGTCGACACCATGATCGTCGTTCCCAACGAAAGACTCCTCGCCGTGGTCGGCAAAGGCATTCCGTTCCAGGACGCGCTAAAGAAGGCAGACGAAGTCTTACTCCACGCCACGCAGGGTATATCCTCGCTCATCAGCGTCACCGGTCTGGTGAACGTCGACTTCGCCGACGTCCGGACGGTGATGCAGGAAGGCGGGTCGGCCTTGATGGGCACCGGCATCGGGCGCGGCGATAATCGCGCGATCGAAGCGGCCCAGCAGGCGATCGCCAGCCCGCTCCTAGACAACGTGTCGGTCTCCGGAGCCACCGGTGTTCTCGTCAACATCACCGGCGGCGCCGATCTCACCCTTGGCGAAGTCCATCAGATCAACGAAATCATCCACGACGCCGTGGGCGAGGACGCCGAGATCATCTTCGGTGCGGTGCACGAGCCGGCGATGCAGGGCGAGATCAGGGTGACGGTGATCGCTACCGGCTTTGATCGGCCTCAATCGCAGCCCGCCACACCGCCGAGCACATTGATCACCACGCCGTCGCCGATCGTGCGCGGCGCGCCGGTGATTCCGCTCCGTCCACCGAGGGGAAATGGCGCGACGAGAGCACCACTCGAGCTTCCAAAACGCACAACTCCGACGAGCAATCCAGCTGTGACTCCAGAGCGTGATCGGTCGTCTCCTGAGCAGGATCTGAGTGACATGGAGATCCCGACATTCATTCGGAGACAGATGGATTGATGGGGCAAAGAATTCGGCCGATTAGCTATGCAATCGTGGCGACCCTGGCAGTGGTCGCCATTTGGTTTACACCCACCCTGGAAAAGAAGCAGGTCTTCGCAATGGAACCGGTCGTCGTCTCCCGACCGGGTTTGGAGCCGGCAGATTTCCTCCTCGCGCCGCTCGTCGTCGAAGCCTCCAACAAGGAATTGGTTGATACGCTGGCCATCGGCGGCGTCATCACCTCGAACCTTTACAACGCGTTGAACGAGAGCGCCGCTGGTGTCCTCCCGCCTTCGGCCCGCCATCAACTCACCTGGTCTCTCGCCGATATCTTCGAGTACAAGGTCGACATGAGTCGCGATCTACACGACGGCGACAAGTTTCACCTGCTGGTCGAGCGGCTGCAAAAACCGAACGGCGCGATCATCGTCAACAAGATCATCGGTGCGCGTCTGGCCCTCTCGAATTCAAGGAACCCGCTCGAGGCCATCCACTTCGATACGCCGGGCTCGAGCACTGGGCAGTACTATGACGCGAGTGGTATGTCTCTTCGCGCTGCATTCCTCCGCGCTCCGCTGGTGTTCCGTCGCATTAGCAGCGTTTTTGGCGCCCGCAAGCACCCAATCTTCGGTGAGTGGCGCAATCACACCGGGACGGACTACGCAGCCGCCGAGGGCACACCGGTTCGCGCCATCGGCGATGGCGTCGTGATCTTTGCGGGCAGGAAGGGCGGTTACGGCAACATGATCGATATCCGGCACCGCAATGGAATGATCAGCCGCTATGGCCACATGCGCGGCTTCGCTTCAGGGATTCGCCCGGGTTCACGGGTTACGATGGGGAGCACCATTGGCTACGTCGGGATGACCGGCTGGGCGACAGGCCCGCATCTCCACTTCGAGATTCGTGTCAACGGCGTCGCGCGCGATCCGAAGCTGGCGCTACAAAGCCGCAGCGGTGAGCCAATCCCCGCCGACGAGCGCTCGCTCTTCCAGAAGATGAGAAACCAGACGCTGGCCAGTCTCAACGAGGCACATTTCGCGAACGTCGCCGAGTAAGACGCGACAGCCCCGCAGGATTAACTTTGAACCCGGACGGAAGCGTCCGGGTTTTTTTGTTGATTGCCGAAAATCCGTGACACGCACCAAACACATCCCTAAGGCGTTCCAATAAATGCCAAGAATACTCAGGCGCGCGGGAGACGTTCCGACCCGCTCGCTGTGGACGAAAATAAAGGACGTCGCCCTGACCGACGTCGGTGCCATAGTAAGAGCCGGTGCGATCCAGGGCTCGCTGGAGAAGCTCGAGGAGGTGCTGCTCGAGGCTGACTTCGGTGTGCCGACGACGATGCGGCTGGTCGCCGAGATCGAAGGCCAGGCTCGGCGCGGGTTCATCAAGACCCAGGATCAGTTCCTCGACGCTCTGCAGAAGGGAATCGAGGCTTCCTTGCGCTCCGGCAACAGCGATCCTGGAGTTATCCGGGCAGAGTCCGGACCGACTGTCGTGCTCGTCGTCGGTGTAAATGGAGCCGGCAAGACGACGTTCATCGGGAAGCTCGCCGAGTTTCTCAAGGGGAATAAGATGTCGG
>JBKPDS010000021.1:0-3927 GCA_046727995.1 Gemmatimonadota bacterium | reverse complement strand
AAACACATCGTCCTCCAGCTCGACACCCTCGTAGACCGAGACGTTGTTCTGAATCTTGACGTTGTTGCCGATCCGGACGCCGTTCATGACGACGACGTTCTGCCCAAGCGAGCACCGCTCGCCGATCTCAGCGCCGCCGAGCACGTGGCAGAAATGCCAGACTTTGGTATCCGAGCCAATCTGCGCGCCGTCGTCTACATAGGCCGAATCGTGGATGTATGGTTTCGCCATCTAGACGCCGGCTTCCCGGGGAATCCGCGCGTGCCACTCCTGGAGCGACAGCACCGACGGTGCTCGCGAGCGCATCGACAGAATTGCGTCGCAGGCAGCATTCGCCGCCGACAGTGTTGTGGTGTAGGCGACGTGATTCGCTATCGCCGCCTGGCGCATCGTGTAGTCGTCGCGCTGCGATTCCTTACCGAGCGGCGTGTTGATCATCAGCTTGATCTCCCCGTTCAGCATCAAGTCGACGCCGTTCGGCCGGCCCTCGAAGATCTTCAGCACGCTTTCCGTCGGAATTCCCCTCCCGCGCAGGTACTTGGCGGTGCCCGCCGTGGCGACGAGGCGGAATCCCATTTCGTAGAAGCGGCGGGCGATTGGCGTCACGCCCCGCTTGTCAGAATCGTTCACCGTGATGAAGATCGCGCCCTCGCTTGGCAGCACGTTGTCAGCCGACAACTGCGCTTTGCCGAAAGCACTGCCGAAGGAGTCGGAGATTCCCATCACTTCGCCCGTCGACCGCATCTCCGGTCCGAGGATCGGATCGAACTCGCGGAACTTGTTGAATGGGAAAACAGCTTCCTTCACCGAGATGTATGCGGGAGCGACTTCTTCGGTGAAGCCTATTCCTTCCAGCGTTTCACCCAGCATCACCCGCGCGGCGATGGCCGCCAGCGGCACCCCAATCGCCTTCGACACGAATGGAACCGTGCGGCTGCCGCGTGGATTTACCTCGAGGACGTAGACCTTTCCATCCTTGATGGCGTACTGGACGTTGATCAGACCGACGACGTTGAGCGCCTTCGCCAGCGCGACGGTGTGCTCGCGCATCTCCTGGATGTCGTCTTCGTCGATCAGATATGGCGGTAGCACGCAGGCGGAGTCGCCAGAGTGTATGCCGGCATCCTCGATGTGCTGCATCACGCCACCGATGACGACGCGCTCGCCGTCGGAGATGGCGTCGACATCCGCCTCGAACGCGTCCTCGAGGAAGCGGTCGATCAGAACCGGCTTATCCTCGGAGACCTGGGCAGCACGCTCGAAGTACTGAGTCAGCGAAGGCTCATCGTAAACGATCTCCATCGCGCGTCCGCCCAACACGTACGACGGACGCACCAACACCGGGTAGCCGATGCGCTCGGCGGCCTCTACCGCTTCCTCGAGGCTGGTGGCGGTCCCATTCTCGGGCTGTCTGATTCCCAGTCGGCGGGCAATCGCGTCGAACCTCCTTCGATCTTCGGCGATGTCGATTGCATCGGGTTGGGTGCCGAGGATGCGTACGCCGGCCTTGGCGAGGCCGCTCGTTAATTTGAGCGGCGTTTGACCACCGAGTTGAACTATCACCCCCAGCGGCTGCTCACGCTCGACGATGTCGAGCACGTGCTCGAGACTCAGCGGCTCGAAGTAAAGCTTGTCGGAGATATCAAAGTCGGTGGAGACAGTCTCGGGGTTCGAGTTGATCATGATCGTCTCGTAACCCTGGTCACGTAGCGCCAGTGCGGCTCGCACGCAGCAGTAATCGAACTCCACTCCCTGACCGATTCGATTGGGTCCGCTACCGAGGATGACGACGGACTGTTTCCCGGTCTTCGGCGCTTCACTCTCTTCGTCGTAGCTGCTGTACAGGTACGGAGTGGCAGACGGGAATTCGCCGGCGCAGGTGTCGACCATCTTGTACGCCGGCACAATCCCGAGCCCAATGCGTCGCGCCCGTGCGGCGCTCTCTGTCTCTCCGCGCAGATCGGCGAGCTGCCTGTCGGAGAATCCCATCCGCTTCATCCGCCAGAGGGCATCCTTGTCGATGCTCGGCAACTCGGCGAAGGACTTTTCCGCCTCGAGCAGCTCCGACATTTGCGCCAGGAACCACGGATCTATGCCAGTGAGCTCGTAAATGTCCTCGATGGAGACGCCGACCTGCATCGCGCGCTTCACCTGGAAAATCCGCTCGGGCGTCGGCTGCCGAAGCGCGGCGCGGAGCGTTTCCAGGGCATCGTCGGCCAGGCGGTCGTCGATCAGCGTCGAAGCAATGGTCCATCCCGGCCGACCAATCTCCAGTGCGCGCAAGGCTTTCTGGAAGGCTTCCTTGAAGGTGCGGCCGATGGCCATCGATTCCCCGACCGACTTCATTTGCGTCGTCAGTCGCGGGTCCGCGGCGCGGAATTTCTCGAAGGCGAAGCGCGGGCATTTCACAACGACATAGTCGAGGACAGGCTCGAACGAGGCGGGTGTCGTCCCGGTGATGTCGTTGGGAATCTCATCGAGCCGATAACCGACAGCGAGCTTCGTCCCGATACGGGCGATCGGGAATCCAGTCGCCTTCGACGCCAGCGCCGACGATCGCGATACGCGCGGATTCATCTCGATCACCAGCATTTCGCCATCGCTTGGGTTGATCGCGAACTGGATGTTGCAGCCGCCGGCTTCCACGCCAATCTCACGAATGACGGCGACGGCGGCGTCGCGCATCAATTGGTATTCACGATCGGTGAGGGTCATCGCCGGCGCCACTGTGATGGAATCGCCGGTGTGAATACCCATCGGGTCGACGTTCTCGATCGAGCAGACGATGACGACGTTGTCGGCGCCGTCGCGCATGACCTCGAGCTCGAACTCCTTCCAGCCGATGACGCTGCGCTCGACGAGAACCTGGTTGACCGGGGACAGATCGAGTCCGCGACGAATGATCTCCTCGAATTCCTTGCGGTTGTAGGCGATGCCGCCGCCGGTTCCCCCGAGGGTGAACGCGGGACGGACTATCGCGGGGAAGGAAGTTTTCTCGAGAACCTCGAACGCCTGGTCGAGAGTGGTAGCGATTCCGCCCTGCGGCACGGCGAGGCCGATCCTCTTCATCGCTTCACCGAAAAGCTTGCGATCCTCGGCCATCGCGATCGCTCGCGCGTCCGCCCCAATCAGCTCGACGCCGTATTTGTCGAGCACCCCACGCTCGGCCAGTTTCATGGCCACGTTGAGTGCCGTCTGGCCGCCCATCGTCGGTAGCAGCGCGTCCGGCTTTTCCTTGGCGATCACCAGCTCGACGTACTCCGGCGTCACCGGCTCGATGTAGGTGCGATCCGCAAATTCGGGATCGGTCATGATCGTCGCCGGGTTCGAGTTCACCAGCACGACTTCGAACCCTTCCTCCTGCAGCGCCTTGGCCGCCTGGGTGCCCGAATAGTCGAACTCCGCGCCCTGGCCGATGACGATGGGGCCGGAGCCGATGACCAGAATCCGATGGATATCCGTGCGCTTAGGCATTGGATCGGAAGATACTTGCGGTGGTGTTCTGTTGCAGTTCCGATCTAAGAAAAAGGGAGCCCGTGGGGCTCCCTTTTTCGACTGGATCAATGCCAAGCTTAAGCAGCGCTCTTCCCTCTCGGCGCGCGCACGACTTTGCCGGCGTGAAGACAGCGGGTGCACACCTTCACCTTCGTGATTTTGTCATCGATGACGATGCGGGCAACCTGCAGGTTTGGCTTCCACGTCCGGCGCGTCCTGTTGTTCGCGTGCGAGACGTTGTTGCCGTAGGCGACGCCCTTGTCGCAGTAGAAGCAGCGGTTTCTCTTGATTTGAGCCATTGCTTAACCCTCGGCCGCTATGAGCTCGATACGAGCCATTTCGGCGCCGTCACCCTTGCGATGACCGGTTTTTAGAATGCGGGTGTAACCGCCCTTTCTCGACGCAAACCGCGGCCCGACTTCCTGAAAGAGC
>JBKPDS010000020.1:0-11843 GCA_046727995.1 Gemmatimonadota bacterium | reverse complement strand
GGAAGCCTGCTACGACGCGCGCAAATACCAGAAGCGGATAGAAGCCAATTTCGCCGACGGACTCAGGCACGGAGTGGGTTCGACTCCGACGTTCATCATCGGGAACAAGAGGTATCCGGGCATGCAGTCGTACGATGAGCTGAAAAGGATCGTCGACTCCGCCGCGCGGACAGCGGCGCCAGTAGCAAACAGCGCTTCCACGAGAGCGAAGAAGCAGTGACGAAGCGGATGATCGTGGCCGCGCTCGCGTTGGCCGGGATCTTCATCAGCCTGTACCTCACTCTCTACAAGATGGGCGTCATCGGCGAGCTGAGTTGCAGCATCGGCTCGTGCGAAACGGTCAACACCAGCAAGTGGTCGCGTTTCCTTGGACTCCCGGTAGCGGCGTGGGGCCTGTTGTTCTACCTCGATGTGTTCGCGATCGCGCTGATCGGAACGTTCCCGCGTTTCGAGGATGAGCGCGTTATCTCGATTGTGCTCGTCGCGGAAACAGTAGTCGGCGTCCTGTTCTCGGCGTGGCTGACTTACCTCGAGCTCGCTGTCATACACGCGATATGCATCTGGTGCGTGACATCCGCCATTATCGTTACGTTGATTTTGGCGGTGAGTGTGGCTGATCTGCGCGACTTTCGCGTCATTGGCGGGGAGCTACCGACTTAGTCTGCGTGGTCTTGTTGCTCGAGGAAACTACTCCGTCCCAGCCTAGGCCCGCTTAATGTCTCCCGCCCGCGACGCTTCATCGAGTCGAAGCCGCGGCTTGTTCTCCGCCGCCACGTCCTCGCCTTCCCGTTGCATCCGGCGCCGGAAGGGCACCAGATCGCGCCCCAAATGCACCAACGCCCGGGTCGCAACCGTGCTGGCGAGCGGCTCCGGTATCCCCATCACGCGAATGTAGGTGTCGATGGCGCGATCGAAGGAGAGATCCTCCGCCAACGTGTCGACGAACATGAGAGCGTTGTCGACGTGGCCACGAATTATCGTCTCCTCCGCCCTCGCCTGCGACAGCCGCAGCCGACGCTCGGCGTTCGGATTTAACTTGCGGCCGAAGATCGATTCAGGAAACAGATTGCGAAGGGCCATTTAATCCGTCCGTCAGTGGATTTCTCTGGATTTTAGGCACGGAGCGTACCACAGGATAGGCCTTGCGGAGCTCCGATTCCTGCTGTGGCAAGCTGTTACGGAGATGTCAGCGTCAACACTATCGACAGGCTATAGTTGCCCGGAGTGTCGAGGGTCCAGTTGTAGAGAGTCTGGAAGTAAAGGGTTGTCGCGCTGTTGGCGGTCGCGCTCCCGCTGAAGAGGTTAGCGTCCGTGGTTGTAAGCGCGGCGAAAGCTCCGCCGGACGCGAGGCTCCATTGTAAGTCGGTGGCGGGCTTGTTCGCCCGAGCCGGAGCACCGGGTGAGGTGTTGGTGGCTGTCCACACCGATGAAGCAGCCCGGATGTGGAGCGTCCAGGCGGCGTTGGCGCTGACGGTGAGAGTCGGACCCGTCGTCGAGTTGAATCCGGCATCGAAATCAGCAGGAGTCGGTGCGGTGAGGCCGGTCGAACCAGCGCTCATCTGCAGTCGCACGACCCGCGCGGCGGTCATTGAGACGCTTCCAGGCACGCCACAGTTTGCCGGCGCGCCGTTCGCGGTGCACTGCGCGAGTGACATCCTCGGGGCACTGACTGTGCACAGAATGGTCGCGATCGCTGCGACTAGAACGCGCCTCATTGGCTCACCCTCTCAACCCTGAATGTTCCCGACGTCATCGTGCCGTCACTCGCTGATCCCACCCAGGTTCCGGAAATCGTGTCAGCGACGATCTGACCGACGTGCCGGCGCGGATTCGATTCCACCTCGGCATCAAAATCGATGACATCGCCGTCACTTTCAGACCCGCTGACCAGACCGCCGAGCACTCTGCTCTGTCCGGTTTGCGAATTGACCGCGACGAGATCGAGCCTGCCTTGAAAACTGCTGCCCGATTCACGCGAGATCGTGAGCGTTCCGGAAAGATTTTCGCGCACCGGGCCCGTCTGGATCCCAGTGTAATTCCACGATCCGTTGAGCTGCAGCGTGGACGGCTGCGGCTCCGTCGATTTCAGGCATCCTGAGATAAGGGCCAGCGTCAGCAAGCCCGTTGTCAAGCGCAGTCGCGTCACGAAGAAATGATTCATGACCCGCTCTTGTTCGAAGTGCTCGACGGCGCGTCGTTCTTCTGTGCGCCACTCTTCGATCCGCCGTTCCACATCCGGATCGGTCGCGGATCCAGCGTGATCGTGATCGACTTCGAGTCCTTGCCGGTCACGATAAGCTGGGCGATCGGCGTGCGTGGAACGAGCGGCTCGCTCAATTCCGTCAGATCGAAGTCGAGGGTGTAAGTGCCTACGGGCAGCGACTGAAATGTGGCGGTTGTCGGCCCGCTCATGATCGCCGCCCACTCACGGCCGGCGCTGTCTCGCGCGATAACGTGCGCCTTGCTCAGATCGACCTGCACTGCGGCGATGCCCGAGCGCGGCGCGACAATAAGCTCCACCTCCGCGCTGGTGGTGAGTGTCACGCCGAGATCGCCGTGGCTCGCGCCGTTTGCCGACCAGCCATCGGGGAGCGACGCCTCATCGATGCTGACTGGCTGTCTGGCGTCGCCAGCCACCCGATACTTACCGTTCTCGTCGGCCACCGCGGTCTCCCCGCCACGTCTGACAATCGCACCGGCGACTCCCGGCTCGCCGTCATCGCGGCGCTGGTTTCCGTTCAGGTCTTCATAGACGTATCCTGACATGCCCGGCGTGCGCAGCATCGGCACCGTGATAGCGTGCTCGACGCGGATACCAAGCACCCACGGCACTTTTCCATTCAGTGAGTGGAAGATCGAATTGCGCTCCGCGTCCACCTTGAAGGCCAGCCCGCTCACGATCGGCACCGACAGTCCCGCGCGCATGATCGACGACTTCTCGTCCCCGAAGCCGTTCACGCGCTGCAGCTCGCCCTCGCCGCGAATTCCACCGAGCCAGGGCAGAACCACCTGCTCGCCGTGAATTCCAAACACACTCTGCTGATTGACGAAGCCACCCCTGTCGCGTGTCTGCTCGATCCGCATCTGGAGTTCGAGAGCGCCACCGACCCCCGCCCAGCCGCCGTTCGTTGTCCAGTAATTCCTGGGTGTGCGATCCGAGATGGTGGTCTGTCCGACCGGAGTCACGGTGCGCGTGACGTTACCGAGGTAGGCCGCGCTATTGAGGTAGTATTGACGCAGGTAAGTGCTGACGCTGAAACCGAGCTGCTGCTCGCGACTGCCAAACGCACCGGCATTGCCGGACGCCGTCGGACGCGAGGTGGCTTCGAAGAGATAAGACCTGCCCTCCAGTGCGACCGTCGTCGTGCCGTAGACTCTGTACTGCGGACGGAATGAGAATCCATTCGACCGGAGGCCGCTGAATACCGACGTTGCGTCAGTGGTTCGCCATGCGCTGCCGCTGATCGAGCCGCGCGAGGACAGCTGCTCCGATGCGTTCGCCACCAGCTCATTGGTGGCGCGCGCGTAAGCATCGCTGCCGCCCGGAGCGTGGGTTACGCGAAGCTCCTCATTGCTCTCGCCCGACATCCTGACCAACGAGCTCGACCAGCCCAGGCCGTCTCCATTGTCGAAGCGACGCTCGGCGACCTCCGCCTTGAAGGTGCTGCCCAGAAATGCCGGCACCGCAGCGCCGATTCCGAACGCGTCGAGTTTGCGTGGCGCCGAGCCCGCATCAGCCAGATGCGAAATCGAGGTGCTAACCTGCGCCACTCCGAGCTGGTGCTCAACGCGCACTCCCATCATTGGCTCCCGCTCGGTGGATCCCACGGGCGGCATGGAGAGCGCGCCGAAGCTGATAAGATTCCACCCAGGATGCTGAAGATGGAGCAGCGCACCCTGCCCGTATGGATAGAGTCCGGTGAGCTCGGAGAATGAAGTGCCGGTGTTGCCGAGACTAAGCTGCCCGGACGGCGCCGACAGCACCACCGACGCCGACGACTGATAGCTGCCGAGATGCGCAAACGCATTGCTCGCTGCGCCACCCAATGCTGACCCCTGGGAGACGCGAGCGTCGATGCGCACGGAATCGTAGAGCGCCCCGGTAGCGGTAAAGGTGACGAGCTGATTCGGTCGTCCGTTCTCGTCCACCGCATGGGAGTACGCAGAAGTAACGAGCGGACCCGACTGACGTCCGATGGAGCTGGAGTTGAAAACCTCGATCGTCATCGTCTCTGCCGCGAGCGTGTCATTGCCAGCGAGGAGAGCGACGTGCACGAAGGACGATCCGGTGCTGGAGAGCGCGGGAACCTTCAGGCGGAGACGTCGTTTCACGGTCTCTCCCGGCGCGATCGCCAGCGGAGAGGCACGGAGCTCGCGCGTCGACCAGCCAGTCGGAAGCTCGAGCTCCGTGTTCACTTTCTCGACACCGTTGCCCGAATTGGCGATCTCGAACGGGAGGATGACGTCGCTGCCCGCCTGGGCGTTGAGCGGACCCGTGGCGGGACGCAACACCAGATTGCGAACGAGTGTGACATCGATCGCAATTGGAACGACAAGAGTCGTAGCGTTGGGCGCAATGAAATGCACTTCAGCAGCGACCACTCGTCCAGCGAGGGCGCTGGCCGGAATCCCGAGGGTGATTCCGAGGTTCTTCTGCCCCGCTCGCACGTTGATGGTCCGCGCGCGCGATCCGAGGACGGTAAACTCCCCCTTGGGAACGATCACAACTTCAACGTCAGATGATTGGGCCAGCGCCTCCGGCAAAGGAATGGAGACAACCTGGTAGCTACGTGGGGCACCCGTAATCGTCACTGGTGGCAGGGTGACCGTGGGCTGGAGTGGTGAGTCCGGTTTTGTCGCGACGGCGAACGCTCCCAAGGGCGAGGAGTTCGGCGGCGTCGGCGACTGCGCTCCCCCTGGGATAGCGTGAGCGCACAAGGCGACAATGGAAATGCCGATGACATTTGCGCAGCGGAAGATCGTCACGGCACCGTCTGCGAAAGCGTGATCTGATAATTCGCCGTGTACGTCGCCGGCGCGTCGCTGGTCCAGTTAAGGACCATCCGGAAGAAAATCGTGTTGCTCCACGGATCGTTCAGTGCCTTGTTGATCAGGATGCGCTGTTCGACCTGCGCGTCGGTCAGTGTGATGGAGTTCCAAGTGGCCAGATCGGATCGGCGCCACTGCAGATCGCCAATCACCTTTCCGTTGCCGAGTGAAGCCGAGGTCGAGCGAATCGAGACCGTCGTGGTGCGCTGCACACCGTTTACTGAGTTGACCGTGAACGTAACTCCGCCTGCGGCGTCGACATACCCAGCGATGTAATCCGCTGCCGTTGGGGCCGGGAAGGTGACAGCGCCGCCAGACACCGTGAGAGTGGTTTTTTGCGCGACAAGCGGGTTGGCGAGGAGCGCCAGCGCGAGCGAGATGGCCGCACTGGTGCTAACGCCACGGAGCTTCCGCTGGAGCGCGCGCATCGATCGTTACTTGGCCTGGTAATCGATCTGTCCCGCAACCAGCTCGGCGCCGCCAAAATCGATCAGCGCCAGCACGACGTAATCGCCGGCAGCCAGATCACTCGGCACGTCGACGAGAACTTTGCGTATGGCTCCCGGCAAGGTCGGGAACTCGGCGATCGGTACCTGAGTCGCCAGGGAGTTGTCGAGACGGCGGAACTCCAGCCGGCCCTTGGCGACGAGATTCATCGCGCCGGTGTTGTGAAACCGAATCGCGATCTGGTGCTTCGCCGTCGGCTTCTGCCCCGGGGTCGAAGATGCAGGCTTCGCCACCGGAGCATCGACAACAGCCATGTCTTCAACCGCGCCGTCGCGGGAAAGTCCCGGCGGTGCTACGTACACCTTCACGCCGGTACGGAAGATGTACTGGAGCGAATTGCCCTTGATGGTCGTGCGCCGCGGCACCTCTTCGACGAAGACGATGTCCCAGCATTCTCTCGTCAGCGCCGCGCCGGTCTGAACCCCGAGGCGAACGACGCGCGAGCTATGCGGGTCGATGCGCACGGAAAGAGGCGAAAAACTCAGCATCGAGCCGCAGGACATTCCGCTTGAACCGGCGGGGAGAAAGCGATTGTCGCCGTTCTCGGCGCGGTCCCAGTCGGAGCGAGAGATTGTCGCTTGTACCGGATTGTCAGAGGTATTGGTGAGGGAGAAGCTCGACGACACCCGATCCGTGCCGGCGGCGAGGATCGTCACTTCGAGAGGGTCTACCAGCAGCTGCGCTGAAGCACGCTGCGAGATCACCATCCCCACTACAGCGCAGAGGGCGAGCACGGTACGCCGTACTCGCCCTCTGCGCTCTGCGCCCGCCCTTTCGGGCGAGCGAGAGCCAGAATGTTGCATTAGTTACGGAGCGGTGAGGGTGAACACGATCGGCAAGCTGTAGGTACCAGGAGCATTGCTTGCGCTCGTGAAGTCGCTCACCCAGCTAGTCTTGAAGAAAGCCTGGGCCGCGGTACCGTTGCTCGCGCTCGCGCCCGAAGCGAAAGTCGCGTCGCTGCCGGTGATCGCTGCGAAGGTTCCATTAGCCGCTGTCGACCAGGAGAGGTCGCCAATCGGCTTCACACCGGCGTTGCTGCCCACGTACGTCCAGTTCGTGGCGTTCTGTGATTTGATCTTCAGCGTCCAGCTTCTGTTCGCCTTGATCGTGAAGCTCGGGCCGGCGTCGGCAATAACATTGCCGGCGTCGACGTCGTCAGCCGTCGGATTCGTCAGCGTCGTGGTCGCGGAGCTCATGCCGAGCTTGACCAGAGCGCCAACGGTGACCGAGGCAGTGTTGGTGGTGTTGCAGCTGCCAGCGTTGCCGCTGCACTGCGCGTTGGCCTGGCTCGCGCCAATGGCTGTTCCAATCGCCATCGCGGCCAAGAGGAAACGGGTCGCCTTCATTGTGATTTTTTCTCCGAGAATTTTTGACGGTGCCGGTTACTAACCAGAGGTTGAAAAACCGGTCCTTTTCAAGCGGTTGTGTTGTGCACTTATAAGACGAAAACGGACTCCTCTTGCAACGAGTTTTTCACTCGTTTACAGAGAGAAATCCGTTGACTTTTGCGCCGATTGGCGCTTGAAGCAACCGCTTTTTTTGGGGGGCAGTTAAGCTGCTCTGCAGAACTACAAGCTAAGGGGTTTCCCTGATGTGTCAAGTAATATTTTTGACATTGGGGCCAGCGCGCAAATGCGTCGGCGTTTATTCGGTTTTGCAGCCTAAGGCATTGCTTGAAAAGGAGATTAGATCAGCCCTCCTTTGCGCATTGGGCTGATAGAAAATCAGCCCTCCTTTGCGCATTGGACTGATAGAAAATCAGCCCTCCTTGTCTTCGTACTGATCCTTCAAACTGGCCACGACATTCGGGTCTGCGAGCGTCGTCGTGTCGCCGAGCGCGCGTCCTTCCGCGATGTCGCGCAGCAGTCGCCGCATGATTTTTCCGGAGCGCGTTTTTGGCAGATCCGCGGAGAACAAAATGTCGTCGGGACGCGCCAATGCGCCGATCTTTTTGGCGACGAATTCTCTCAGTTCTTCGCGCAGCTCCGGACTCGATGCGCGGCCATCGCGCAGCGTCACGAAACACGCCAGCGCCTGTCCTTTGAGCTCGTGAGTCTTGCCGACAACCGCTGCTTCGGCAACCGCTGGATGCTCGACCAGCGCCGACTCAACTTCCATCGTTCCGATGCGATGTCCGGCGACGTTGAGTACGTCGTCGACGCGCCCGAGAATCCAGTAATATCCCTCATCGTCGCGCTTGGCTCCGTCGCCGGGGAAATAAAGATCGGGACGGCCCGGCCATTTGGAGAAATAAGTCTGGACGTAGCGCTCGTCATCGCCCCAGATCGTGCGCAGCATCGACGGCCATGGTTTGGTGAGGGCGAGCAAACCGCCACCGACATCGATTCGCTCGCCGGTCGAATCGAGCAGATCCGCGCTGTAGCCCGGGAGAGCTTTCGTCGCGCTGCCAGGTTTGGTGGCGGTGATGCCGGGCAGTGGTGAAATCACGATCGCGCCGGTCTCGGTCTGCCACCACGTGTCAACGATGGGACAACGGTCTCCACCGATGTGCTCACGGTACCACATCCACGCTTCCGGATTTATCGGCTCGCCGACGGAGCCGAGCAGGCGAAGGCGCGACAGGTCGTGCTTGGCCGGCCACTCGTCGCCCCATTTCATGAATGCGCGAATGGCGGTCGGCGCCGTGTAAATGATCGTCACGCTGTGACGCTGGCAGATGTCCCAGAAGCGGTCGCGCTGCGGCCAGTCTGGCGCTCCTTCGTACATCACGCACGTCGCGCCAATCGCCAGCGGGCCGTAAACCACGTACGAATGTCCGGTTACCCAGCCGATGTCCGCCGTGCACCAGAAGATGTCGCTGTCCTTGATGTCGAACACCATTCTCGTCGTCGCCGCGACACCGGTGAGATAACCGCCGGTAGTGTGAACGATTCCCTTCGGCTTACCCGTCGTTCCGGAAGTATAGAGGATGTACAGGACGTCCTCGGCGTCCATCACTTCTGGCTCGCACTTGTCTGAGGCGTCCTTCATCAGGTCGTGCCACCACAGGTCGCGATCGGATTTCATCGAGATGCTGGGCGGACTCTTCTGCGTCGTTGTCGTCATGCCGGCGACCTTGGCCCGATGCCTACCGGACAGCTCGCGCTTGACGACGATCACGTGCTCGATCGAATCAGTTCCGTCGAGCGCCGTGTCGGAGTTGCTCTTGAGGGGGACGATGTTCCCCCGGCGATATCCGATGTCGGCCGTAATCAACAGCTTTGCCTTGGCATCGATGATTCGATCGCGCAGTGAATCCGGCGAAAACCCGCCGAAGACCACGGAGTGAATCGCGCCAATGCGCGCGCAGCCCAGCATAGCTACCGCTGCTTCGGGGATCAGTGGCAAATAGATCGCGACGCGATCTCCTTTGCGCACGCCAAGCTTCTTCAGAACGTTGGCGAATTTCTGCACCTCGACGTGCAGCTCACGGTAAGTGAGAGTTCGGCTATCGCCGGGTTCGCCTTCCCAGATCAGCGCTTTCTTATCAGCGCGATGGGTCGATATGTGTCGATCGACGCAGTTCGCGGCGATGTTGAGCTTGCCGCCGACGAACCACTCGGAATGCGGAGGTTTCCACTCCAGCACTTTTTTCCACGGCTTGATCCAGTCCAGATGGCGCGCTTGTTCGGCCCAGAACGCTTCGGGGTCGCGCGACGCGTGAGCATAGATCTCAGCCGATGAAACGTTGGCGTCGTGGGTAAACTTGGGCGGAGGCTCGAACTTCCGGTTTTCTTCGAGCAGTACGTCGATGTCGGTCATTGGCTCGGGTGTTGTCGTCGCTGATGCGGCCATTGAGGATAGCGTTTTGCGCCGCTCTCGCCAGAGTGGCAAGTTCTAGGCGAATGACCGAAGCCCGCCCTCCTGAAGCTTCCCGAACCGATCTTCCGATAATCGAAGCCGCCGACCTCGCCCGCGCCTTCGGATCGAGAAGAGCAGTCGCGGGCGTCACCTTTTCGCTCTTGCCCGGAGATTGTCTCGCCGTGTTCGGTCCAAACGGCGCTGGCAAGACGACGCTCCTGAGGCTGTTAGCCGGCCTGCTCAAGCCAACGTCCGGCAGCGCACGGCTAGCCGGCATCCCCCTGCCCGGAGGCACGCTCGCCCGCTCGCGAGTTGGGTTGATATCGCACCACACGATGCTTTATGACGCGCTGTCCGCCCGAGAGAACGTCTCATTCGCCGCGCGCCTTTACGGCATTCGCGATCCCCGCATGCGGGTAGACGATACGCTCCGCCGCATGTCGATGCTCGAGCGCGCCGACGCGCCGGTTCGACTCCTCAGCCGCGGCATGCAGCAACGCGTCTCGATCGCCCGCGCAATGGTCCACTCTCCGCAGGTGGTTCTCGCCGACGAGCCTTACAACGGGCTGGATGAAAGCGGAGCTCGATCTCTCACGGCGCTCCTTGGTGAGCTGCGTTCATCGGGAACGGCAATCATCATCGTCACGCACAATCTGGCCGAAGGGCTTTCGCTGGCGACGCACGCCGCGGTGATGCAGCGTGGAAAGTTCGTGCGCTACGATGCCAGGGACGGGATCGACCCCGGGTCTTACGCCGTGACGTATCGCGAGGCGGTCGCTTCGAGTGGCTGACACGCTGTTTGCCGCCTGGCTAATCGCGCGCAAAGATTTGGCGATCGAGTTCCGCACGCGAAGCGCGTTTCTCTCCGCCGTCGTATTCGCACTTCTCGGGCTCGTCATCTTCTACTACTCCTGGGATCCGACCGCCGTCGCGGTGACGGATCTCGCTCCGGGAGTTCTCTGGATCGTCTTCACTTTTTCCGGACTGCTCGGACTGCACCGCTCCTTCGGTGTCGAGGGCGCCGATCACGCCATCGATGGCCTCCTCGCGTCGCCTGTGAGCCGAGAGGCCATATTCCTCGGCAAAGCGATCGCGAACCTGATTTTCGTCGTCGCCGTTCAGTTGGTCGCCATTCCAGCGCTCATGCTGTTCTACAATCTCCCGGTCGGTGACATCGCAGGGCCGCTGATCGCGATCGCGCTCTTGGCCGCGATCGGTCTCGTAGCGGTCGGGACGTTGTTCAGCGCGATGGCCGTCAACACTCGGCTCGCCGAATTGCTGTTGCCGATGCTGGCGCTTCCGTTCTTTCTTCCGATCGTGATTGCGGCGTCCCAGGCGACCGCGAAGCTGCTGAGCGGCCGTCCCATGACTGAGGCGGGAGCCTGGGTGAAGCTTCTGCTCGCCTTCGATTTAGTGTTCGTCGCGGCGTGCACGCTCGCCTACCCGTTCACGGTTGACGAGTAGACCACCTGCGCGCGATCGCCCCTCCTTTCACCTTAAGACATCTGTTCTCGGTGCCAACCCTGAAGGGGCGATTTCTTATCAGTGCTATTGTGGGGAATCGAACCGTGTAAGGCATTGGGCAACAATCAGTTATGTCCACGCCACTCCGGCCCCCAGATTTAGGGCTAACCATGACGGAATTGTCAGAATCATTTCACAAAACCGTTACGATCCAAGGCCGAATCTCGTCTATATGGTAGGAGTAACCCTTAGAGTAAGAACCACCAGGGCCCGGTTTAGAGGGATCAACGCCGGGCCATTTTTTTTCAGTGAGCGATGAGATACATGCAGCAGAAACGCACAACAATTAGCGCGCGGTCCCGGATTCAGGCGGTGTTTGCGATCGCTTGTTTTGTCGCGCTGGTCGCCTGTGGGGAACCGAGCGGGCCGAGGACGATCTGCTGCACACCCAAGCCAGAGCAAACAGTCAGCGGCCTGGCCGTGCTCGCCGCCGAACTCCATGACGCCGCTGATGTTTTCGCTCAGGGCGTGGCGGACAAGGATGTGCGGAGTAAGGCGGAACTAGCAGTGAACAAACTCGCCGACCAGCTCTTGGCGGGAAAAGTGGTCGCGTCCCGTTTAGCCCTCGCTGATGCCCGGTCGCTGCTCGCCAGCCTGGATGCCATCTCGGCTACTGAGCTCGATCCAGTGGGTCTCGCTCTGGATTACATCGAGGGAAGAATGAACGAAATCTTGAATTCCGTCGGTTAACGATGCATAAGCCGATGCGCCTCATTTACTCCGTGTTACAGACTCGCGCAACTTTGCTCGTGTCGTTCGTTGCCTGTGGCCTGATTGCCTCAGCCGCCACGCCGCGCGCAATCTGGTCTCAAGGCGCGACGATGCGCCCGCCGCAGAGTGCTGCGCAGACTATTGTGGCGGACTCGGTCATCGAGGCCTGCTACGTTGGCACCACCGGCGTCGTGTATCTGGTCAAAGAGCCGGGCCTCAAAGCACAGTGCGCCACGCAGCGCCATGTCCCG
>JBKPDS010000019.1:0-50597 GCA_046727995.1 Gemmatimonadota bacterium | reverse complement strand
AATGTTCGCCGCAAACAGCATGACCAAGAACCCAACGCCGTTGAAGAACAGACCCCACGCGAATTTGCCAACGCTCGACGGCGCTTTTCCGCGCTTGCCGAGCGCAATCCAAATAGCCGCGAACACCGGGGCGAGCGCGATAACGAACACGGAGTTTGCTGCCTGGAGCCAGAGCGTCGGCATCTCCCAGCCAAACACGACTCGATTGGTGAAATCGCGCGCGAAAAGATTGAGCGAGGTCGGGGCCTGCTCGAATGCCGACCAGAAGATCGCCGCAAAGATGAAGAGAAGGATGATGACCACGACCCGCTTCTTTTCCTCGCTGGTCAGTCCGCCACCGACGAACAGATAGATGAAATACAGGAGCGCGGACCCAACGATGACATAAGTCATCTTCTGCGCCAGAGAAACAGCGTTGATATGAATGAGTCCGGTCATCGTCAACACGACCAATAACGCAATCACTCCGACTCCGATCATCGCCGACAGCCTGACGCGACGATGTTCCGCGGGATCAGTCGAGCCCGGCCGTACGCCGCAGTCACCGAGCGTTTTGTCGGCGCGCAGGCGATAGGTGATGAGTCCAATCACCATACCGAGTCCGGCGGCGCCGAAGCCGAGCGACCAGCCCACCCGCTCGCCGAGGATGCCCGTGATAAGCGGCGCCACGAGTGCGCCGATGTTGATTCCCATGTAGAAGATCGAGAAGCCGGCGTCACGGCGCGATCCGCCTTCCGGATAGAGATCACCGACGATCGCCGAGATATTCGGCTTGAGCAGTCCGGTGCCCATCACGATCAGAACAAGTCCGATGTAGAACGCGGCGTGTGCGAAGACGATCGAGAGAGCGATCGACAGATGTCCGAGCGCGATCAGAACTCCGCCATACCAGATCGAGCGCCTCAGCCCGAGCCACCTGTCGGCGATCCAGCCGCCGGGGAGCGAGGCGAGATACACGCTGGCGGCGTAAATGCCGACGATCGACGAAGCCGTCGCCCGATCCATTCCGAATCCGCCTGACGCCAGCGCGGCCGTCATGAACAGCACGAGGAGCGGGCGTATTCCGTAATACGAGAACCGCTCCCACATCTCGGTGAAGAAGAGTGTGGAGAGGCCTACAGGATGTCCGAAGAATGTTCTGCTGCTTGCTCCGCGGCCGACGCCCGGAGGAGGCTCGTCGAGAGTTACAGTGCCAGCCGAGGGCTGTTTGAAAACATCTCGTTGTTCTCTGGCCATGGATGGGCGAGGGAGAGGGTGAGGGGCGGCGTGAGGGACGAGGGGCGAGGGAAGAGGTTTTGGTTAGGCGTGCACTGCGGCGAGCGGGAGATAGCGCTCAGGTGGATGTACGCCGCCAACTTCTTTTTGTTGCTCCCAACTGACGGTCGTAGGGGGTTGCTTGATGCAATGGACAAAGTGTCCGGGTGTTTTTTCCTCGAGCGGAGGAATGATCTTCATGCAGGCGACATCCTTGGCCGGATGCTGGCAGCGGGGGTGAAACACGCATCCGGGCGGCGGACTGGCGGGCGACGGCACATCGCCGGAGAGAATGATTCTCTCCTTGCGGGCCTTTGGGTCGGCAACCGGAACCGCTGACAACAACGCCTGGGTGTAAGGCATCAACGGTTCCCGATAAAGATCTTCGGCGGTCGCCAGCTCCACGATTTTCCCCAGGTACATCACCGCGACGCGATCGGCGATGTGCTCGACGACCGAAAGATCGTGGGCGATGAACATGTAGGTCAGATTGTGCTGGTTCTGCAGGTCCTCGAGCAGGTTTATCACCTGCGCCTGGACCGACACGTCGAGCGCAGACACCGGCTCGTCGCAGACGATGAATTTCGGCTCGACGGACAATGCCCGTGCGATCCCAATACGCTGTCTCTGGCCGCCGGAGAACTCGTGAGGATAGCGGTTGGCGTACTCGGAGCGGAGTCCCACTTCCTGCAGCAGCTGACTGACACGCGCGTCCGCAGCCGCGCCCTCGGCCAACTTGTGGATGGTGAGGCCCTCGCGGATGATCGCGCCGACGGTCATGCGCGGATTCAGCGACGACACCGGGTCCTGAAAGATGATTTGCATCTCGCGGCGCAGCGCGCGCAGCTCGCGCGTCCCCATGGCGCGGACATCGCGGCCCTCGAAACTGATCCCGCCCGCTGTCGGCTCGAGCAACCGCAGGATCGTGCGACCGGTGGTGGTCTTTCCGCAGCCGGACTCGCCGACGACGCCAAGCGTCTCGCCGCGGGCAACGTCGAACGAAACGTCGTTCACGGCTTTCACTGCACCGACCTGCCGCGAGAATACTCCCTTCTTTATGGGAAATTCCTTGCGGAGATTCTGGACGGACAGAAGTTTGCCGTTCGCCGCCAGCTGCTGGCCGTCAGCTGTCCCTTTCATGCCGCGCCGACTCCTTCCTGTACCACCAACGGCTCATGCGGGTGGTTACGACGCTCGGGCTCGCGCGCCAAATGGCAGCGTGAGATGTGTCCAGATCCAACATCGTACAAAGGTGGATGCTCCCGCTCCGGCAGATCCCACGAGTAGGGGCAGCGCTCTCTGAATCGACATCCATGTGGCCAATTGGTCGGCGCCGGCACGGTCCCCGGAATCACGTTCAGCCGTTCCTGATCGTGACCGATGTGTGGCATCGAGTGCATCAGTCCTTCGGTGTAAGGATGATGGGGGCGCGCGAAAAGCTCGGTGACGGACGCTTGCTCCACGATCTCACCAGCGTACATCACTATCACACGCTGAGTCGTCTCGGCGATCACGCCGAGGTCGTGGGTGATCATCAGGATGGACGTCCCGAATTCCTTCTGCAGGTGCATCAGCAGGTCGAGGATCTGCGCCTGGATGGTGACGTCGAGTGCGGTCGTTGGCTCGTCAGCGATGATGAGAGCCGGCTTCATGATGAGCGCCATGGCGATCAGGATACGTTGACGCATGCCGCCCGAAAGTTGATGCGGATATTGCTTTGCCCTCTCTTCCGGAGCGGGGATACCCGTGAGCGCCAACATCTCGACGGCAAGATCCCACGACTTTTTTCTACCGATACCGGCGTGGATGCGGGCGACTTCAGCTACTTGATCCCCAACGGTAAACACGGGATTCAGCGCCGACATCGGCTCCTGGAAAATCATCGAGATGCGATTGCCGCGAATGTTGCGCATCTCATCGTCGGGGAGGGTGACGAGGTCCTTGCCCTCGAATTCGATGCGGCTTCCCGCTTCGATGCGCCCGGGTGGCTGAATCAATCGCAGGATTGAAAGCGCGGTGACGGACTTCCCGCAACCCGATTCTCCGACGATGCCGACTGTCTCTCCGGCGCCGATATCGAACGATACGCCGTCGACCGCCTTCGCTACTCCGCCCTCGGTGTAGAAGTAAGTGCGCAGGTCGCGAATCGAGAGTAGCGGTGACGCCATCTCAGCTTCTCCGCTCGTAAACGTCACGCAGCGCTTCACCAAGGACGTTGAGCATCATCACCGTCACCACCATGAACACCCCCGGGAAGAGTGACATCCACCAAAGTCGTGCGACTTGATCGGCACCATCCTGAATGATGTTCCCCCAGCTCGCCAGCGGTTGCGGAACGCCAATCCCGAGATACGAGAGTCCGGCTTCGAGCACGATCACGTGCGCCACGCCCAGTGTTGCCGCGACCGCGATCGGCGAAACCAGATTGGGTAGCAGATGTCTCGCCAGAATTCGCCGCCGACTCGCGCCCAGTGCCTGCGCGGCGGTCACGAATTCCGCGTGTTTCAACGCAAGAACCTGACCCCTGACGATCCGACTCAGCCCGAACCAGCCCGTCAGTCCGAGAAACAAAACCAGAGCGCCGATCGAGAGGTGCGGCCATGCTACCAGCACGCCCAGCATCAACAGCAACCGGGGAATCGAGAGAAACGCATCGAGCACTCGCATCATGATCGCGTCCAGTGTCCCGCCCATGTAGCCGGCGACGGCGCCGTACGCCACCCCGACGGTGAGACTGACGATCGTCGCCAGAATTCCAATCGTCAGTGAGAGACGTGCGCCGTAGATGACCCGACTCAGAACGTCCCGGCTGTAAGGGTCGGTCCCAAACGGGTGCGCGAGCGAAGGAGGAAGATCCTTGAGCGCCACGATATCAGGCTGCGCCGCCGGATCGTACGGCGCAACGAAGGGCGCCAACAGACCCAGGAGCATGATCACGCCGAGCACCACCATCGCGATGCGCGAAGAGCGCCGGCGCAGAAGCGCGCGCAACGTCAGGCCGAGCGGCGATTCGCGCGGCCGGGCCGGTTTAGTGGCTGCGGAGTCTGGGATCAGCCCAGGCATAGAGCAGGTCAGCGAGCAGGCTGCCGAGGGTGACCATGATGCTGCCGATGATCACACCGCCGACGACGAGGGGGTAATCGCGGGTGCCGATCGCATTCACCACCGCGTAGCCCATTCCCGGCCAGGCAAAAATTCGCTCGATGAAGAAGGCGCCGGTGAGAAGGGCGGGAAAGGAAAGGCCGATGAGTGTAATGATCGGCAGCAGTGCGTTGCGCAGCGCGTGGCGGCGCAGGATCTCCTTCTCCGTCAGACCTTTGAGACGTGCGGTGCGGATGTAGTCCGCAGGCAGAACGTCGAGGAGCGCCGCCCGCTGGTATCGCGCCACCGATGCCGACGCGAGCAGCGTGAGCGTGAGTGCGGGAAGCAGCAGGTGCTTGAGACGATCGAGAATGCGCCCGCCGAGGCCGAGATATTCGTGCATCACCGGATCGACGGCGCCGCCGACGGGGAAAATCGGCAGCCAATAGGTGAGCGCCAGCAACGCCAGAATCGCCAGCCAGAAATCAGGCATCGAGAAAAAGAGCAGGGAGATGGCGCTCAGGACGTGGTCGGTGACCGAGCCGCGTCTCGCCACCTGAACCAGTGCGACGATGATGCCGAGCGCAAAGCTGGCGACGAGCGCGACTCCCATCAGCAGCAGCGTGTTTGGCAGAGCAGCCGCGAGGACTTCGCGCACCGGACGATCGTGTGAGAACGACCAGCCCATCTCGCCGCGGGCGAGGGCGCCGATGTAGCGGACGAACTGCTCCGGCAGCGGGCGATCGAGACCGTACTGTGCGCGCAGCGTCTCGCGCACCCGCTCGCTGACGTTCGGGTTGTCGAGCACCGCGCTGAACGGATCGCCGGGCGCGAGATGAATCAGCGCGAAGGTGATCGCGGCGACGATCGCCACGATCACCACTGCCTGGCCGAGCCGTCGCGCGATGTAGCGGATCACCCGCTAACGAGCTTTCTGACCCGTCCCGCCCGGTGGCGCGGGAGCAGGCGCAGACTGCGTCACTGGGGCGTTGTCGCGCGCAGTCCGCTTGTCACGCGGAATCCACCACTCGGGAATGTGCGCCCACCAGGCATCCGATCTGAGCGTCGTCACCTGGATGCGCGAATGGACTCCGACGATGCCTTTGGGCTCGGCCAGCCAGATCGCCGGCGCATCCGCATCGATGATCTGATACGCCTTCGTGAAGTAGCTCTTGCGCTTGGGGAGATCAAAGGAGTTCAGCGCAGTGTCGACGTAAGCGTCGAACGCCGGATTCTCGTAAGACCCGTAATTGTTGCCATTCGCTGACCGCGAGCCGGCGGTTCCCCACGAACCGCGTACCGCCCCCGGACTGGGCTGGGTGTTCCATTGGCCGAGGGTCGCGTCGAAAGCGCGCTTGCGATCCCTCTCCACCACGACGGGAAACTCGAGCTTCTCGATATCGGCCTGAACGCCGGCGCGGCGGAATTGTTCCTGAAGCAGGACTGACAGCTGAACGCGGACCTGGCTCGTTCCCGGAACCATGATGGTGAATCGGAGCGGCTTGCCGTTGCGGGTGCGCATGCTGTCACTTGTCGTGACGCGCCAACCGAGAGAATCCAGAATCTGCCGCGCCTTCGGCAAGTCATACGGGATCTGTTGCAGGCTCGGATCGGTCGTCGGATAAACGCGCAGCGTCGGTCCAAGCCCAGGCAAGGCGAGAGTGTCGAAAACGCTCTTTACGAGTGCCGCCCGATCGGTGGCCATCGTCAACGCGCGGCGCAGCTCACGGTTTCCAAAAATCGGATGGGGACGATCGTGATTGGCGGGATCGCGCAGGTTGAATTGCAGGAACAGGTACGCCAGCTGGTGATACGATTGGAGCTTCAGCTCGGGATGCTTGGCGACTTCGGCGAGGTTCTCCGGACGCAGCTGCGGGAACAGGTCCGATTCGCCGGTCAGGAATCGCGTCAGCGCCGTATTGAAATCTGGCGCCAGGCTCCAGACGAGACGACTGAGCTTGGGCGCGCCCCGATAGTTAGTGGTGTCAGCGGCGAGCTCGACGGCCGCCCGCGGAATCCAGCGGACAAACCTGTATTGGCCGGAGCCGATTGGATTTTTGGCTGCTTCGGAGCCGCGCCAACCGGGAGGCGCGATGTTCTTCCAAACGTGCTCCGGCATGATCGGGTTCTGATATACCGCGTCGTAGAACTGCTCCGGTGAACGCTGATGAAACCAGAAGACAGCCGTCGCCGAATCAGGCGTGCTGACTGAGTCGATGTTGGTAATGACCGACGCCGTGGGAGAGCCGAGGGTGGAGTCCTTGGTGCTGGCGATGGTGAATCGCACGTCGTTCGACCGGACCGGCTGGCCATCGTGCCACTTCGCGTTCGGGTTGATGTGGAACGCGATGCTCATGGAATCGCTGGCCCACGTCCAGCGGTCGGCGAGTCTGGGAGTGAAGCCGTGGTCGCCGATGGTATTGAGAGAATCACCGATCTCGGCGAGCCGGTCGTAGATCATGTCGATGATCTGGGCGCCCTGCGTGGTCTGAACGAGAGACGGAATCAGCGCATCCGGATCACCGCCGGTGGAGATGGCGAGCGTGCCGCCGGTGCTGGCCTTCCCCGCTGACTCGGTTCCAACGCAACCACAGAGCAGCACCGCGCCAAGGAGCCGAGCGTATTTCATCGCCGCCATGTCCAATCCTCGTCGAGAAAGTGCGGAACGAGCTTCAGAGCTTCACCGCGAACATCTTCTTCCACCATTGCAGTCGCAGCTGCGTCCTCGAGCGAGCGCACCGCCTCGAACATCGCGCTCGCCACTTCCTCCGCGTCGGGAGCGCGGCCGAGTAATGCCTGAAGCGTTGCGGGCGTCGGCAACGATCCATTCACCGGAGAAACGGAAGCCGAAAGGTCCGGGAGCGACGACTGGTCATCATCGACGAGGATGGAGCCGTGTTGCAACAGCGCCCCGTTCTCGCGCCACTGGGCGCTGCCGACCAGCTTCGCGCCGCGCGCCACCAGCTCTCCTTCGCTCGGCGTCTCGAAGCAGCTTCGCACGCCTGGCGTAGGTGCGTGTCCGGAACGAGGGACGGTCTCGACGAGGACCCCCAGCCGGCTCAGACCCAGCTGCAGGATGCGATTGATGCGCGAGTAAGTCTCGCGCAGCGACTGAGTGTCGATGGGCGCGGTAACGCTGTAAGTGACTTCGCGATGATGGAGAATCGACCGACCCCCGGTTGGTCGTCTGACGATGTCGAGCCCCGCCTCTCGGATTTTTTCGAGATCATAACGGCCAACCGCAGGCTGGTTTCGTCCGAACGACAGCGTTGGACGACTCCATGAATAGATGCTGAACACAGTCTCTCCGCTCCGCGCGGCGCGCACCTGGAGCGCAGTGTCGCGCGCCATATTTTCGGCGCCGGTGCGAGGTGGAACCAGGAGAAGACGCCAACGGCCGTAACTTCGCCGGGGGTGCATACGGTGTTAAATTGTCACTCCTATGAGTACCACAATCAAGCACGTTGAAGCTTCAATTCCCACCGCTGAATCCTTCGTTCCACGACATGTAGGACCTGACGAGAAAGACGTAGCCGAGATGCTGAAGACGCTCGGCTTTTCGTCTCTCGACGAGCTGATAGACGCGACAATCCCACGGAAGATCCGCTGGCGTGAGGGACTGAATCTCCCCAAGGGTCTGACCGAGCTCGAAGTACTGACCTACTTCCGCGCGCTGGCGGCGAAGAATCAGGTGTTCCGTTCCTTCATCGGAATGGGATACTCGGATTGCGTGACACCGCCGGTCATTCAGCGAAACATTCTCGAGAACCCCGGCTGGTACACCGCCTACACGCCGTATCAGGCAGAGATCGCGCAGGGGCGGCTCGAGGCGTTGCTCACGTTCCAGACGATGGTTAGCGACCTCGTTGGGCTCCCGATCGCGAATGCATCGCTTCTAGACGAAGGGACCTCTGCAGCGGAAGCGATGACGATGAGCTACGCGCTCAAGGGAAAGCCCGGCAAAGAAGTCTTTTTGGTGGCGTCCGAGTGTCATCCGCAGACCATTGATGTAGTGAAGACCCGCGCCAGCGTACGCGGCATCCAGGTGAAGGTCGCCAGCTACGCCGACTTCAGGCTCAGCCCCGAAGTTTTTGGAGCGCTGGTGCAGTACCCGGCCACCGATGGCGCCGTGATCGACTACACCAAGACGGTCGAGCAGATTCACGCCGCCGACGCGCTGGTTACCGTGGCGGCAGACCTTCTCAGTCTGGTGCTGTTGACGCCGCCGGGCGAATGGGGCGCCGACATTGTCGTCGGGAACTCCCAGCGATTTGGCGTTCCGCTCGGCTACGGCGGACCGCACGCCGCGTACTTCGCGACGCGCGATGAGTTCAAGCGGCACATTCCCGGTCGGATCATCGGAGTCTCACGCGACGCCGACGGGAAACCGGCGCTGCGAATGGCGCTACAGACGCGGGAGCAGCACATCAGGCGCGAAAAGGCCACCAGCAACGTCTGCACCGCGCAGGTGCTGCTGGCGGTAGTCGCCAGCATGTACGCGGTCTATCACGGACCGCAGGGGCTGACGAGAATCGCGCGTCGCGTCCATGGCTTCGCCGCCGCGCTCTCGGAAGGTCTGCGGCGACTGGGCTACACGATCGTGCACGACGATTTCTTCGACACGATTCGCGTCGCTGTCGGCAAGCGCAACAGCCATAAGATCGTCGATGAGGCGCAGAGCCGCCGCATCAACGTGCGGTTCATGGATGACCGGACGATCGTGATCGCGCTCGACGAGACCGTCACCAACGCCGACATCACGAACCTCCTTGCCGCCTTTAACGGGGGCAAGGATGCGGACTTCGGAGTCGAGGATCTCGCGTTCAACGTCGACCCCAGGTACGACGAACGATTCAATCGCACGACTCCGTTTCTAACGCATCCGGTGTTCAACAAGCACCACGCCGAGACGGAGATGCTCCGCTACATGAACAAGCTGCAGTCGCGCGACCTGTCGCTCGTGCACTCGATGATTCCGCTCGGCTCGTGCACCATGAAGCTGAATGCGACGGCGGAGATGATGCCGATCACCTGGCCGGGCTACGCCAAGATCCATCCGTTCGCGCCGCTCGACCAGACCGATGGCTATCGACAGCTGTTTGACGAGCTGGAGAGCGCGCTGTCGGAGATCACCGGGTTTGCCGCGGTGTCGTTACAGCCGAATGCGGGATCACAGGGAGAGTTCGCCGGCCTGCTGGTGATCCACGCCTATCATGCGTCGCGCAACGAGGGACATCGCAACGTCTGCCTGATTCCCCAGTCAGCGCACGGCACGAACCCGGCGAGCGCGGTGATGGCGGGAATGAGAGTGGTCGTGGTGAAGACCGACGAGCGCGGCAACATCGACGTCGCCGATCTGCGGGCGAAGGCGGAGGAGCACGGGCTGAACCTGGCGGCGCTGATGGTGACTTATCCATCCACGCACGGCGTGTTCGAAGAGTCGATCGTGGAGATCTGCGACATCGTCCACAAGTACGGCGGCCAGGTGTACATGGACGGCGCCAACATGAATGCGATGGTCGGACTGTGCCGGCCGGCGGACATTGGGGCGGACGTCTGCCATCTCAATCTCCACAAGACGTTCTGCATTCCGCACGGCGGTGGCGGCCCCGGGATGGGACCGATCGGCGTGGCGAAGCATCTCGTGCGTTTTCTGCCGGGACATCCGGTGGTGAGACTCGACGGACGCGACGAAGTGGGCGCGGTTTCGGCGGCGCCATGGGGAAGCGCCAGCATCCTCCCCATCTCGCACGCCTACATCAAGCTGATGGGCGGCGACGGCCTCGAGTACGCGACGAAGATTGCGATTCTCAACGCCAACTACATCGCCAAGCGACTCGAGCCACACTTTCCCGTGCTCTACAAGGGAGCGCACGGAGCGGTGGCGCACGAGTGCATCGTCGACACGCGCGTGGTGAAGCAGTCGACCGGCGTCGACGTCGAGGATATCGCCAAGCGACTGATGGACTACGGATTCCACGCGCCGACGGTGTCGTTCCCGGTGCCGGGGACTCTCATGATCGAGCCGACGGAAAGTGAGTCGAAGGAGGAGCTCGATCGATTCTGCGACGCGATGATCTCGATTCGCGAAGAGATCCGGGAGATCGAAAGTGGGGAAGCAGACCGTCAGGACAATGTTCTGAAAAACGCCCCGCATACCGTCGGACGCGTAACGTCATCGACGTGGACGCACCCGTATACCAGGGAGCGCGCCGCTTTTCCAGCGCCGTGGACCAAGGAGTTCAAGTTCTGGCCGGCGGTGGCCCGAGTGGAGAGCGCATACGGCGACAGAAATCTGATTTGTTCCTGTCCGCCGGCCGACGCCTACGCAGAAGTGGAGGCGTCCACCAGCTAGGCAGAACCGTCGAAATACTGCCTGGCTTTGGCCCACGCCTGCGCGCCAATTAGTCTGCCCATGGCGCGCGATTGCAGATCGCCTTCCTTGAAGTGAATTCCGCCGTAGCGGCGGGACATTCCCGCCTGGTCCGCTGCGGCGCTGAACGTCGGCCACGAGAGAGTTAAATCGGACGCGGGTACCGTGCCGGCCTCGACGCGAGAGCTACCGGCTTTAATAGTCACCGAGTTGCCAAAGACATCGCTGCCGGTAAATGAGCGGAGAACTTCCGCTCCGGCTGAACTGAATGCGCTATGACCGGAGCTGAACTCTGGAAATGCCGGAGTCGGTTGAACGCCAGTCTGGTAGGCTTGCCAGTGTTCGCCAAGAATTGTTTGGGTACCCTGGCCAGGCCCGCCCCAGGCGCGAATCTCGATGCCCGCTTTGAGGAATCGTATCGCCGTGATCGGCCGCACGTAGTCGAAGGTGCGCTTGCAGTCCCACACTGCAATGCTCACATCGAGAAGGGCATTGGTGAGGGCGAAGAACATCTTGGCGTCGTCATCGATCGTATGCGCGTCGCGTTGGGCGACCCATTCCGCGAAGAGCGCCCAGTGCCCTGGCGGTAGCTCGGTGGCGGGCCCATCCGCCCAATACTCCACGATTGTTTTTTGCTCGTCGGTGAGATTGGCGCTGAAATCAATCAGCTCCTGCGCCTGGTCAGTGTATCCAGCGCTTGGATAAAGATTTGGTACCGACGCCGGACGAAACTGCGCCCCCGATGTGAGCGCGAATGGCGTCACCAGTCCCCAATGGGGAGCAATGAAGCGCTGCGCAGTGACGCCGCCCTGTCCATCCGGAACGAGCAGCGGCTGCCAGCGATTGGGATCGTTGACTTGCGATGGCGTATTGACGGGTTGGTAGCCGGTGTAATCCGAGTAGCTTCCGGGCGCCAGATCGCCGAGCTGGTTGGATCCGTCGTGGTGGCGGAATGTCACAACGGCACCGGCGGCAACATTCCCGATTCCCTCGGCGGTCGTGGCGTCGGTGGTCACGTTGGTCGGATCGTAGCCAAGCTTCTGCATCAACCCATCGAACGTTGCCAGCTCCGTTGGGAACAGGTCTGCTAGCGCGCGGTAGGCCGCAAAACTTACCGCGCGCTCCTTGTTGGCGATGCTTCGTTCGGAGGCGGGTCTTCGCAGCGTCGCGCCAAGTCGCGTCCCGACCGCGGTCGGATCATAAGCCGCCCAGGCGTCGTACATAGCGGTGTGCGCGACCGCCAGCGCCCGCGCGACCATCGGAGGTCCGAGGTGCGTGCGACGAACTGCTTCGAGGGCAGCCGAGTCCCACTGCACGACGACCGATGCCTTCCAGGGAGGCGACGGTGAGGTAGCATCGCGACAGCCAACAATCGCAGTCGCCAACGCTGCCAACGCCAGCGAGGTTATCCGCAGACGGCTGGTCCCGCCGACGGCGAACATCACCGCCCGCTCGCCTGCTCGCACTTCCATTCCGGAGACAGCGGGTCTATTGGGCCGTTGCCGTGAAAGTCGCCGAAGTAGCACCGGGAACCGAAGCCACCACGGTTTGCGCGCCGGCATTGGGACCAAGAGTCCAAATGCCAGAAATGGCGATGCCCTGCGCGTCCGTTGTGGGCGCGGTGGGCGCGGCGAGAGAACCGCCACCGGTCGCAACGACGTAGGTGACCGCGACACCGATTATCAGATTCCCGGCGGCATCTTTGACATTCGTGCAAAGAGGCTCGGCGACCGCGGTTCCCTTGGCGGCAGTCTGACCATTACCGGTATAAACCACGACGGATACGGGATCGCCGGGAACCACCGTGACGACGACCTCACCGCTCATATTCCCCGACGTTGCCCGAATCGTCGCGCTGCCCCGAACCGCTCCGGTGATGAGGCCGCTGGAGCTGACCGATGCGATCGCGGTGTTCGAGCTGGACCAGGTGACGTTCGACACCGGTGAGCCGCCGATGGTCGCCGATGCCTGCACTGACGTCCCTGATTTGATGGGTCCACTCGCAACGGTTACTGATAGTGTCGCAGGTGGACCGGTGGTCGATGAGCCTGATCCACCACACCCGGCGAGAATCAGGCAAAGCGCGATTAAATGGGAGGTTGATCGCATTGACGACTCCTTTATCACCCTAGAGGCAAATGCGCGGAATCCACCATAAAGCGGACATCGAGAGGGGTCAACAGCATTCTGGCACCCCCACTCGCCCCCGGTCAGATTCAGCGGTACCATCAGCGCGTGCTGAAGTCAGTTCTTAGGTGGCTCGCTCTGGTGGTGATCCTCTTGATCCTCGTTGGGATCATCTACGAGCGGCTGGGCGAGCAACACGATCGCGAGCTACTCCCGCAGGTCGGCAGGTCGATAGACATCGGCGGCCGCTCGCTCAACATCTACTGCTCGGGTCGCGGGTCCCCAGCGGTGATTCTCGATTCAGGAGCGGGTGCACCTGGATACTCCTGGGCGGGGATTCAGCCGCAGCTGGCGAAGATCAGTCTCACCTGCTGGTTCGATCGGGCGGGCGAAGGATGGAGCGATCCCGGCCCCTTCCCGCGAACCAGCGAAGCGATCGCCAACGACGAGCACGCGCTACTCAGGGAGTCCGACGTCGCGCCTCCTTACGTGCTCGTCGGTCATTCATTCGGTGGACTGGACGCGCGGGTCTACAACGGCCTCTATCCGAACGAAGTGGCCGGAATGGTATTGGTCGACGCCGCGCACGAGGATGAGCCGGCTCGCGCACCGAAATTCATGCTCGGCCACACTCTTCCACGTCCGCTGTGGCTACCGCTGCATTGGATAGCGCAGGGCGCGGCGCGGGTCGGGTTGATTCGCTTCCTGGATGGCTCTCCATTGGTTCCCGTGCATCCCACCCGCCGACAAATCGTGGCGGGTCTCACGCAGCAACCCAAAGCCGTAGCCACACTCGCGGACTACGTTACGTCGCCGGAAAGTTATGAAGAGGCGCATGACGCGCCTGGACTCGGCGACAAGCCGTTGATCGTGCTGACGGCGGGTCGTCCCCGGGCGAAAACCGGGAATCCTCAGATCGATCGCGAAGCGGCTGCATATCAGCAAGTCTGGATTCACCAGATCCAGCCGAAGTTGGCTCGCCTATCGACGCGCGGCCGTCAGATCGTGGTGACGAACAGCGGACATGGCATTCCTGAGGAAGCGCCGAACGCGGTGATCGATGCGGTTCGCGATGTGGTTGGAGCGGTGAGACTGGGCCATGATTGACGCAGTGCTACGAGTGGAGAGCGAACTATCAGGTAGCTCGAAGCCCCAGCCGCTTCGCCCAAAGCCCCAAGCTGGTAGTCGTAAGTTGCGGTTACCGGACCTATTGTCCGATGTGCTTGCTATACGCGTCCGCCGTCAACAGCGCGTCACCTTCTGATGGATTGCTGGGCTTCACCTTGATCATCCAGCCGGCGCCGTAAGGATCGGTGTTCACCAGCGCCGGCTCCTTGTCGAGTCGGTCGTTGATGGCGACAACCTCACCGGCAATCGGCGAGAACAGCTCGGAGACGGCTTTCACTGCTTCGATGGTTCCAAAGACGTCGTGCTTGCCGAACTTCGCTCCCACTTTCGGGAGCTCCACGTACACGACGTCGCCCAGCTCGCCCTGAGCGTAATCGGTGATGCCGATCTCCACGGTGCCGTCCTTGCCCTTACGCGCGTACTCGTGCTCTTCGGTGTAGCGGAGATCGCTCGGAATGTTGGCCACTGTGCCCCACAAAGTAGAATCGCGCCCGAGTTCGGTGCGCTCGGGCGCGAAGTCTATCGGCGCCTCAAAAGAGAGTCAAGAAAGCTGCGCAGCCGTCTCCAGGGGCGCCGCAGTCCCCAGCGGCGCTCGAGTCTCGAGGGGCGGCGCATCGCGCCGAAGGGAGCTCCACAACGAATCGACGTCGCGCTCAAGGTCGTCGAGCGACCCGGTGTTCTCGATCACGTAATCGGCGCGGGCGCGCTTCAACTCGGCGGGCATCTGCGACGCGATCATGTTCATGGCGTCCGTTTCTTCGACACCGCGCGTGGCGACCATTCGCTCGAGGCGTAGCGGCCGCGGCGCATCGACGAGCACGATCGCATCGAACTCCTCGACCAGATTTCTCTCGAACAAAAGCGGGATAACGCAGACGACGATCTGGTCGCCGCGCTCTCTGGCCCTGGCAATTTCGCGATCGCGAAGTCGAGTCACGCCCGGGTGGACGATGCGGTTGAGGGCGTCGAGCTCGTCCTGATCCGCGAACACGATCTGACGCAGGGCGGCGCGGTCGAGGCTTCCATCCTTTTTCAGAACGTCCTTGCCCCAACGCTTGACGATGTCCCTCAACGCCTGCGTCTCCGGACGCACGGCTTCGCGGGCGAGCACGTCCGCGTCGATGAGCGTGGCGCCACGCTCGGCCAGCATGCGCGCGACCTCTGATTTTCCGCTGGCGATGTTTCCCGTCAGTCCAATAAGAAGCATCTGTCCCTGGATTGAGGTGGAACAGCAGCCGTGCGTTTGCCAAGATAGGAATTTCTCCAGACCCTGTCACGCATAAACTGCTGCTTGGGGCGAAGCGGGTTTTCCCTACCTCTGCCGCCCTACGAGAGGCTTACAGAAGCGGGACCTGAGCCGCGTCGCCCGCAGGTACCGTATGACACATCCGGCAACGCGCCTCATACGACTCAGTGCCGCCGACCATGATCTGCGGCGAGTTGTAAGGAGCCGGCCGGCCACCGATCAGCCGTTGATTGCGGCTGGCGGGGCCCCCGCACAGGACGCAAATCGCGTGCAGCTTATCGACGACCTCCGCTATAGCCATTAGTTCCGGCATCGCCCCAAAGGGCTCCCCGCGGAAATCGGTGTCGGTTCCGGCGACGATTACCCGCCGGCCACGGCTGGCCAGGGACGTCACCAGCGGAATGATCCCTTCATCCAGGAACTGGGCTTCGTCGATGGCAATGACGTTCGCCGTCGGGTCGATCTGCTGGCCGATTTGGGCCGCCGAATCCGCCGGAATGGCCTCCACGGTGCGGCCATCGTGGCTGGAGACCGAGTAGATGCCCGAATAGCGGGCATCAAGGTGCGACTTGAAGACCTGCACCCGCTTGCGAGCGATGACCGCCCGGCGGACGCGGCGGATCAGCTCCTCGCTTTTTCCACTGAACATCACGCCGGCAATGACTTCAATCCATCCACCGCTTTGGTGGAATGGTCCGCTCGGCCCGCTCACGAGCGGTCGCGGTCTTTACGCGGCGCTCCTCCGCGGCTCCCACCTGGCCGTCCGCGCGGCGGCACTCCGCGATCCCGGCGGTCGCCTCTCGGCCGCTCGTCTCTGGGCCGCTCGCCGTCGGCTGGGCGTGGCCTCGCCGGCGGCACCGGATTAGCCTCCACAGCCCTTCGCTGTGCGCGCTCGCGCTCCAGAATGTGAATTGCCGCGGCAGCCAGCTCGGTCGCGTCGAACTCGCGGAGCAGCGGCTCCAGGGAGATGACCTCGCGGGGCGGGACTCCGCGCGACAGAACGGCTCGCAGCTCCTCTCTGACCGCTTCGTCCCGATCGCGGGCCCGCCTCTCCGGCCCGTGGAGGTTGAAGGGCGCCAGTCTGCCGCAGGCGAGCTCGCGCAGCCAGGCAACCTCGCCTGGCGCAGCAAGAGCGACGATCTGGACGGGCCTGGCGACGGCGATGCGCTGCAATTCCGCCGGCGTCACCGGCGGTTGATAGAAGATGACCGTATGAGCCGCGCCATTCCCCGGCTCGCCGCGAACGACGTTGATCGCCTTGTCGTCCTGATGGTAGCCGAGGGTCCTCAGGGTCTGGCTCGCCTCGGCCGTGGCGGCGTCATCGCGGGTGATTATCAGCGCCGACGGCGGATCGAGCTCGTCGAGCAACTTGCGCAGACCGCTCGAGCGCGCGCTTCTGGCAACAGTGACGTACCTGATTATTGGCAGCTCGTAATCGACCGGAATCTGTGGCGCCAAAGTCTCGGCGATTCCCATTCGGCGCGCCCTCCAGGCGTAGCGCTCGACGAAATTCTCGAGGGCGGGCGTTGCCTTCCGGGCCACGATTACCCGTCCCGCTTCCGTCAGCTCGCCAAGAAGGGCTTCCAGGGCGCGGACGGTTTCAGGTCCCTCTTCGAGAATGTCATCGACCCACGCCAAAGCGATGGTGCGGACAGTTTCCACTTTAAGCAGCGAAGCACTCACCAGCGCGCTCAGCTCGACCGCGGTGCCGGCGACTGCCAGCACGGGACGGCTTCTGAAAATTCTCCCCGCTCGTCCGGCACTCGTGATGGGAACGACTTCGATCGCCGCCGGACCGGAGAGACGCAGAATCGTTTCGGAGATCGTGAGCGCCGTTTCCGCATCGCGAGTCACCACCACCACTTGCGTGCCCCCCGCCGCTGGATCGACGCGAGAGAGTATTGGGGTGAGAAACTCCGCGATCGATTCGGTGGTGTGCGGAAGCGTGTAGACCAGATTTTGAGCGCGTGTGGCGTGTGCCGTCGCGCGCTCTCCGACTTCCTCCAATTCCGCCATCTCGACCTCTATTCAGAACGTGGCGGAGCGTCCGCCACGCCGATATCGTTATATGAACGACCCCAAAGGGGCGGCATACCCGTCCAGCAAAGATACATCTTGAGAGCACCCTGGGGCTAACGGCCTGCAGCTGGGAGCGCGCAATTGATTACTGCCATCGTTTTGATTAAAGCGGAGCCCCAGCGAATCGCCCAGTGCGCGACGAAACTGGCTGGAATCGATGGTATTTCCCAGGTGTACTCCGTTTCCGGAGAATGGGACCTGGTGGCGATGGTGGAAGTGGCCGAGCACGAGGACATCGCCCGCATCGTGACCGAGGAGATCACCGTCGTTCCGGGCATCAAGTCGACCCAGACGCTTACATCATTCCGGGCCTATTCGAAAAAAGACCTCGAGCAAGCCTGGGACATCGGCCTGGAATAGTGTCGATGCTTGCCACCAACTCGGGTCCGGACGCTGCTGGCCGGAAGGCGCTGCGGATGCTGATGCAGCGCCTTCCGGATGTAGCGGTAATCGACGGCGGCTATCTCGAGCCGTTCGTCTCCAGTGAGCCACCGACATTAAGATCCGCGCCGGTCGTAGAGGGGAGCGGGATGCGCGCGATCCGGGTGCCCGATTACTCGCGACAATCGGCGTCGAGCTTCGGAGCCTTTCTCGACGGAGCCCAGCGAGTGCAGGTAGTTGGGCATCGACACGGCATTCCCATCATTTATGCGACTGTGTCGGCGGCGATTCGCGTTCGCGTGAATCGGCGGTTCGTCACCTGGGGCCACCGTCCGCCGCTCGTCGCCAGGAGATTCTTTCTCCCCTTCAGGTACCTGCCCGAGCTGGCGCGGGACGCCGCGGCCGGCGGTGAAGAAGGCGTGGGAATAGTCGATACGTCGAAGGCAGACATCAACGGACAGTTTCCGAGCGCGCATCCGTCGATGCTGCAGGAGCGCGGGATGCGAGCGGCAGACGATCTCCGTGAGCAGCTGGAGTACACCCTCGCTGAGGCATGGTGCTCACGCGCCGAGAGTCCACTGTTCATCGACGGCGGAACGAGCGGCAACCCCCGTGTCGCATCGTCAACCTGCGCGATTGGCGTGGTGAAAAGCCATCGCACTCTGCACGTCGACGACGACTCGTTGCACATCGTACTCGGTCTGACGCTCGGCGAGCGCTCGTCGGTTTTTCGTGTTGCGCCGCGCTCGAGAAGCGCGGTGATGAGCTGGTACCTGCGCGTTCGCGACGCGACCGGCCACGACCCGCTGTGGGGATTGGTCAGGATCGAAGTGGCGGAAACGACCGCACCCACCGAGAGAGCGAACGAGATCTCGAGATGGGTGATGAAGGAGATGTCTCCGCTCTCACTGCCCGACGGCCGTTGGGACAAGATGTCGTACGGAATCCGTGACTGCGAAGAATTTCTGAGAGCGATCTCATGAGTGAAGCACTGGGCCGCGTCGTCGCGACCGAGCGAAAACCAAACACTCCCCACGAATTCCATTTCTGGACGGCGATCGATTCCCCCGTTGGAATCGGCACCATAGTCCGGGTCGATGGGTCGCAGCCAATCGACGGCCAGATTCCACACATCTACGGAATCGTCGTCGAAGGCTTCAGCTACACCGATCTCCAGTCGCCACTGCACGACGTCCTGGGTCACGATGGATTGCCGACGACGGCCGGTTACGCGCCCAGCGAGCGAACCGAGATACGTCTCTACACGGCGGCGGTTCTCCGCCAGATACCCGAGGAGCCGTTGCAGCCGGTTCCGATGGGCCAGGTCTTTCTGGCAGACGAGGCCGACGTACAGGTTGCGCTGAGAATGGACAGCTATCTCCGCGATGGCGCCAACACCGGCATTCCGGTCGGGGTGTATCGCGCCGGCGGAACTGATGCCGTGATTTATCTCGACGCCGATTTCCTGCTCGGACCGGAGGCAGCGCACCTGAACATCACTGGCGTCTCTGGTCTCGCCACCAAGACGAGCGCCGTCGAATGGCTTCTCTCGTCGCTTTTCACGCATTTCCCGCCGGAGAAAGGATCGATTGCAGCGGTGGCGTTCAATGTCAAAGGTCCCGACCTCTGCTACCTCGACCAGCCGGGGAAGGTCGAGGAGACCGACGAAGTGCTCTATGAAAAACTCCGCGTCGAGCCCAGGCCGTTCGAGAACGTCGAGTATTACGCGCCCTACACAGCAAAGGGTTTCTCGCTGAACACCTTCCGCAACAACGAGGAGCTCCTCGACAAGGTGACTCCGCTCACCTGGGGACTGCGCGAGGTGCTACAGTTCGCGGAAGTCCTGTTGAACAAGGACGATGTCGATGCGAAAGCCGACGCTCTGATCGATTTCATCAAAGAGAATATCCTGGACAAGGAATTCCGGGACCCTGTGCTGACGAAGACCCACAAAGTGCAGTCGTTCGCGGATCTCGATGGCTGGTTCCGCGATGTGCTTCAGGGAATGGAGAAGCGGGACGGCGAGAGCTGGCGAACCCATCACGTCGCCACGATCCGCAAAGTCCGCAACCGTCTGTCGAACATCTCCACCCGCTGCGCCGGACTGGTCACCGACACGGGGAATGTGAGCGATCTCCCGTTCGGGAGCTTTGCCGATCGGACGGTGTATGTAGTCGACGTCGCCAACCTCGAGGAAGATGCTCAGGATCTCATCTTCGCTCGCATTGTGTCCAAGCTCCGTGAGCACCTGGAGCGTCGGGATCTGGGCGTCAAGCATCTCGTCGTCTTCGTGGACGAGCTCAACAAGTACGCACCGGGTGATGGGCAAGACACTTACGTCAGGAAAATGCTGCTCGACATCGCGGAGCGGGGTCGCTACCTCGGCCTCGTTCTCTTCAGCGCGCAGCAGTTCCGGTCCCAGGTTCACCGGCGCGTCGTTGGAAACTCGGGAACGGCTCTCTTCGGCAGGATGGACGCCGACGAGCTGTCGACTCCCGGCTACGCGGTGCTGAGCCCGGCGACGAGAACCAAGCTGGCGACACTGGAAAAAGGGCAGCTGATGATTCGACATCCACATTTCACGCAGCCGATCTTCGTTCGCTTCCCGCGCCCGTCAGTGATGCAGGGACGCGAAGGCGCCGAACGGTATCCCCAGGCGAGCGATGTCTCGATCGACGTGGCCATTCTGCGGGCGTTGCGACCGCTCGATTCGACGATCACGCTGTCGTGGGTGCAGGACACCATCGGTTTGTACAACGAGGACGAAATCATTCGAGCGCGCAACGCAACTCTTCTCGCCCGGCCCGAAAACGTGAAAGCCTACTTCAAGTCACAGTTCAGGAAAAACATCCCTGCCCAGCCTGCTCCGCGCCCGCTTGCCGGAAGCATCAAGTCGGCCCCCGAAAACGATCCGTATGGGTTTTAAGCATTTGTATGGTTGGTAGGACTTTCTTCGCGTTGTTTTTCGTTGGGCAGGCGGCGTTTTCACAATCGGTTTTGCTGCAGATCCGACCACACATTGGCGACACGCTGCGCATGCATCTGTCGCAGACGGTTGAGATGACGGGCACCACCCGCGCCCGCGGTCGCGATTCGACCAGCTCGATGACGACTTCCATCGAAGTCTTCACTCGCGCCATTGCCGAGCAGTGGACGTCGGGCGGAACGTTGATGCAGACGATCACTGACTCGGTGCAGATGAGTCCGGCATCACAAGCTTCGCTCGACGATCTCAGGCGCAGGGCGCTGCAATCGAAGCGGGTCTGGCTGCGCGTCTCCCCGGACGGCGCGATGGAAGTGGTCCACGATAGCGATCCTTCCAGCGAACTGCAGGAGATCTTCGGCGGGATGCCGGCGATGCTGGCGCGACAGCCCGTCTCGGTGGGGGAGAAGTGGACGCGGGAGATGCAGATCCCGCTCAGCGGTGATCCGGGGGCGCTGGGGTCTGTCAAAGCCACCTTCCGGCTCGACTCACTCGGCCGCAACGGCGACATCGCCTACGTCTCGCTCCGCGGCACGATGTCGCGGGTCAATCCATCAGGCGCGTCAGCGCCACCGGCTGGCTATACTACCTCTGGCACTTTGACGGGGACGATTCAAATCGATCGCCGGCTCGGCTGGATTACCGACTCGAGGAGCAGCATCATCGTACGGTCGACGATCGCGCCGGCTCCGGGCCGCAAGGGTGAGCCGCAGCGTTCACCGATGCAGGTGCGGACGAAGATCACGCAGTGGATAAGGGCGATGCGCGCGCGATGAGACTGGTTCACTTAGCGGACATTCACCTCGGGTTCAGACAATATCAGCGACAGACTCCTGCCGGCATCAACCAGCGCGAAGCTGACGTTGCGGCGTCGATGCGCCGTGTGATCGACAAAGTGATCGAGCTGAAACCGGAGCTGGTGCTGATTGCCGGCGACGTGTTTCACACCGTGAGACCGACGAATCCGGCAATTCTTCATGCTTTTCTGCAGTTCAGGCGGCTGAGAGAGAGTCTGCCTGATGCCAGGGTGGTGATGGTGGCGGGAAACCACGACACGCCACGTTCCGCTGAGACCGGCTGCATTCTCAAGCTTTTTTCCCCGCTTGGAATAGATGTGGTCGAAGGCGATTCCAAGTGGATTCGGCTTGACGAGTATGATCTCGCGGTTCTGGCGGTCCCCGACATGGCACAGGACAAGCCCCGCTACGAGCCAGATCCAACGGTCAAGTACAACATCCTCATGCTTCACGGAGAAATTGAGGGCGTACTGCCGAACTACGGACGCGAGCTCGAGCGTGCCTCCATGACCGTCAGCCTGACGGAGATCGGCACTCACAAATGGGATTACGTGGCGCTTGGCCACTATCACGTCTACCGATCGATCGACGACCACTCCTTCTATCCCGGCTCAGTCGATTACACCAGCACCAATCCGTGGGGCGAATTGACCGAGGAGCGCCAGAGTGGAATAGAAGGGAAGGGAATCATCGAGTACGATCTGGCGAGGAAGTCCCACAAGTTCCATCCGATTCCGCCGCCGCGTCGATGGGTTGATCTCCCGGCGATTTCGGGAGAGGGTCTTTCTCCCGCCTCACTCGACGAAGCAATTCGCGACGCTCTCGACAATTGCGAGGGCGGCATCGATGATAAGATCGTTCGCCTGGTCATTCGCGACGTCCCGCGCCACATCCTCCGCGAGCTGGATCACAAGGCGCTGCGTGAGTACAAGCGCAGAGCGCTCCACTTCCATCTCGACACGCGTCGTCCCGAAATCGTCAGACCGGAAAAAGGAGACGGCGCGCCGGGACGGCGTGCATCACTGGCTGATACGGTACGCGACAAGCTCCGCTCGCGCCCGCTCACCGAGAACATCGACCGCGAAGCTCTCGTCGAGCTCGGGCTGCATTACCTCCGCGAAGCGGATCTGGTGGCAGGACCGACCGGCGAGGAATCCGCGGCGTGAGGCTGAATAGTCTCAAGCTCACGAATTTCCGTCAGCACGCGAACACGGAAATTCATTTCGAGACGGGCCTTACCGGGATCATCGGTCCCAACGGCGCCGGCAAGACGACGATTCTCGAGGCAATCGCCTGGACCTTGTACGGCAACCAGGCGATCCGCGGCAACCGTGACTCGATCCGCTTCATGGGCGCCGGGGTGCGCGCACCGGTTGAAGCCGAGCTTGATTTCGCGCTCGGCTCCCACCGCTATCGCATCATTCGCAGCCTGACCAACGCCGAGGTCTATCTCGACGGCGCCGACACGCCGATGGCCAACTCGATTTCGGCCGTGAACGAGCTGCTGCAGCGGCGGCTGGGGATGACGCTCTCGGAGTTCTACCACACCTACTTCACGGGCCAGAAAGAGCTGAGCGTGATGGCGGCGATGAAGCCCGGCGCGCGAGGACAGTTCCTTTCGCGCGTCCTCGGCTACGAGAAGCTCCGTATCGCTCAGGACCTGACCCGGGACAAGCGCAATCGCGTCCGCGCCGCGATCGATGGCATGCAGCGCGGAATGCCTGATCCCGAAGCTGTTCTCCGCGCGCTTGCCGAAGCTGCCTCGAGGAAAGAAGAGGCGGAAGCGCGCGCGCAGCAGGCGGCGCATCGCGGTGCCGTGCGCCAGCGGGAGATGATGGCGGTCGAGCCGCGGTGGGAGATGGTGCAGCGTCAGCGCGAGCAGTCGGCCCAGCTGCTGACGCAAATCAACGTCGCCGAGGAAAAAGAAGCGGCACTGCATCGTGACGCCGAGCGGATCACGCGCGAGCTGGAGGGCGTGCAGGCGGCGCGAGCCGAGCTCGACACGTTGCGCGAGGCAATCGAGCCCTTGTTCGCCCTGAACGTCGAGATGCAGGCGCTCAACACGCTTTACCGCGAGGAAGGTCGCCGCAAGACGCTTCTCGAAGCAGAAGCTGCCTTGCGCGAGGAAATCGCCCGTCTCGAAGAACGTCACGCGCGGATCGAGCGCGCGCCGGCTCTTGAGGAAGAAGCGACGCTGGAGCTGGAGAAAAAACGCGCCGAGCTCGAGGACACCCAGGGGCTGCTGGAAGCGCGCCGCACGGAGTGGGTCCGCGATCGCCAGGAGGCACAGACCAAGCGTGAAGCGCTTCGCCAGCAGTACTCCGAGCTAAAGCATCAGCGTGACAAAGTGGTCGCGGTTGGCGAAGACGGAGAGTGCCCCACGTGCGCACGGCCGCTCGGTGGAAGTCTTCACACCGTCGTCGAGCACCTGGACGAAATGCTGGAGACCGTCAACGTCGACGGAAACTACTACAAGGCGCGAGTGGAGCAGCTCGAGCAAATGCCCGACGACGTCCGCGTGCTGGACGAAAAGCGCCGCGCGTTGATGCAGGAGGTCGGGACGCTCGAGCGCCGCCTCGCCAAAGTGCAACTCGCGGTGCAGGAACTCGGGACGATAGTCCGGGACATCGCCGCCAAGCAGCAGCGCCAGGTGCAGATGAAGCGCGACCTCGCCAAGATCCCGCCGGGTTACGATCCGGCGCGGCATTCGGAAGTGATCTCGGAGGTCGAGCGGCTGACGCCGATGGAAGCCGAAGCGGCGCGATTCCAGGCGATGCTGGAGCGCGAGCCCCAGCTCAAGCTGGAGCAGTCGCGCATCGCCCAGGAAATCATGCGCGTTCAGTCCACGCTAGGCACTCTGCGCACCAGGCGCGCGCAAATCTCCTACACCGAGCAGGAATTCAACGAGCTGAAAGCCGAATACGATCGGGTGCGCGTCGAGCTCCAGGAATCGAAGGTGGCTGCAGCGCGGGCCCAGGAGCAGGTCTCCAGCGCCACGGCAGCTCTCGCCGCGGCCCAGGAAGCTGCCGAGGAGCTGAAAAAACGAGTTGCCCAGCTCGACGTGCTGCAGACCGACCGCCGGCTGCACGACGAGCTCGATCGCGCCTTCTCCGATCTGCGCACGCATCTGAACTTCCAGCTGCGGCCCGAGCTTTCCGAGCTGGCAAGCGCCTTCCTTAGCGAGCTCACCGACGCCCGCTACACCGAGCTGGAGCTGGACGATCAATACAACATCGTCATCCTCGAGGACGGGGTTCCCAAGCCCGTGCTATCGGGTGGCGAGGAAGATCTGGCCAACCTGGTACTGCGGTTGGCAATCTCCCAAATGATTGCCGAGCGTGCCGGCCAGACATTTTCGCTCTTGATTCTGGACGAGGTTTTTGGCTCTTTGGACGAGGCGCGGCGCTTCAATGTCGTCGAACTGCTGCGGGGACTGCAGGATCGGTTCGAGCAAGTGATACTCATCACCCATATCGAGCCGGTGCGCGAAGGAGTCGACAGGGTGATTACAGTGCGCTATGACGCGGATACGGGTAGCTCCCTCGTGAGCGAATCCGAGAATGCTGAACGGGTTAGCTCCGAGCGAAGCTTCTTCGACGAGCGCGAGCCCCGCCGGCGCGATCAGGTCGAGGAAGAGTCCGTCGAGACCAGCGCCGGGGCGGGGGCGTAATGGCGTTCGCGCGCAACTGGAGGCACGCCTGGGTAGCGGAGACGCCGGAGCGCGTCAGCGTGCGCGAGATTCCGGCTCTGAACGCCGTTTTCAGTGAGGCGTTCACGGAGCGGTATCGCAAAGACGGGATGGTTGGCGTGCGCGTGCCGCATCTCAATCCCGCAGTTTGGAAATTCGCCATTACCGACGCCGAGGAAGGCGCCATGATCTGGCGGAACGCCCGGGATGGAATCGCCGCCTTCAACATGATCCATCGCTCGGGCGTCGAAGGCTGGATGGGTCCACTCGCCGTTCACCCCGATTATCAGGGGCAGGGAATCGGCAAGATGATCGTCTCCTCGGGCGTCGACTGGCTGAAAAAGAATGGCGCCAAAGTCATCGGACTCGAGACGATGCCCCGTACGATGGACAACGTCGGCTTCTACTCGACGCTCGGCTTCGTCCCCGGCCATTTGACAGTCACGGTGACACTCGAAGCGGCACGCGCCGGGAGTCAGTCGACGGTGATGTCGTCGCTCAACCCGCACGAGCGGGAATTGGCGCTGCGGCAATGCAAAGGGTTGCTCGACCAGCTCGCACCCGGTTACGACTATACGCGTGAGATCATCCTCACCGCTCATCACCAGCTCGGCGACACTGTCTTCATGCGCAAGGGCTTCGAGGTGACGTCTTTTGCCGTCTACCACTCGGTGCCTCTGGTCGAGGGACGGGCCACGGAGGAGATGCGCGTGCTCAAGATGGCGGCGAAGAGCGAGGCTGACTTCGATCAGCTGGTGACGCAGCTTTGCGCGCACGCTCGCGTGAAGGCGTCGCGGCGCGTCGCGATCAGGGTCCAGGGTCAGTACAGCGATGTCTATCGCCGGCTGATGGGACGCGGAGCGCGGGTGCGATGGACGGATCTGAGAATGTCGATGCACGACCACGCCGAGTCGCGGCCCGCGAACGGCGGAATTGTCTTATCCAACTGGGAGATCTGACGATGAAATCTCTCGATTTTGAGCTGGAATCTCTGGGTGACGAGCTCGAGCGTCTGGACTATGTCGTAGTCAGGCACGGCGACTGGATTTGCGTGCGACTGCCGCTCGCCTCCAGCGTCCGCATCCATCACACGGCTGATCGCGGTTTTCGATTCGTCCCGCAGGTTGGGCCGTTCAGGCGGAGCGGAGGGCTGTTCTTCACGTCGACGCTTACAGCGGTGGCGGTGATCGCTTCCGCTATCGCCTACGGGACGGCGCCGCTCACCATAATCGTCGCTTTCCTCGGCGCCATCGCGCTGGTGCACGATGCCTGTCGGTTCGTGCTGACCGAGGGATGCCTGACGCGCCTCCACCAGCTCGTCGAGGTGCGCGCGTCGCGTCAGCCGTTGTCGACCGTCGACAGACCATCGCTCGCCGAAACCGCGCAATACAGTTTCATCCCTCCGCGGCCGGCGGACCAGGTTCCTCTCAGTCGGTAGAGTGTTCAGGTGGCCACCGCCAAAGCACGCCGCGCGCCGGAACGCAAAACTTCAGACGCTGCTTCGCAGTCGAAGCAGATTGAAACCTTCCTGGCGAAGTACAGCCCGGAGATGATTACTGCCGGGAAGGATTCGCGGGCGAAGATGCGAAAGCGTGTGCCGGGAGGTGTCGAGTTCGTTTACGACAATTACAACGCCCTGGTCTTCGGCTACGGTCCGACTGATCGGCCGTCAGAGGCCGTTCTCTCCCTGGCGCTAATGCCCCGCTGGGTGACGCTCTGCTTCCTCAAAGGAGCGAAGCTGCCAGACCCCAAAAAGCTGTTGGGAGGTAGCGGAACAATCGTCCGCAACATCCATCTCACCTCGCCTTCGCACCTCGACGATCCCGACGTCGAGAATTTCATTCGACAGTCGATCGCCGCGGCGTCTCCGCCGTTTCCAGCGGATGGCGGGGAGCCGAGGACCGTCATCCAATCGATTTCCGCCAAGCAGAGACCCCGCCGTCCCCGCTGAGCGGTGGGTGCGATCAGGTGTCGTAGTACAGATAGAACTCGTACGGATGCGGCCGCAGTCGCATCGTATCCACTTCCTTGTTGCGCTTGTAGTCGATCCAGGTCTCGATGAGATCGGGTGTGAACACGTCTCCCTCGAGCAGAAAAGCGTGGTCGGCTTCCAGCGCGTCGAGCGTCTCGCTCAATGATCCCGGCACCTGCTTGATCGCCGCGGCATCGTCCGGCTCGAGCTCATAGAGATCCTTGTCCATCGGCTGGCCCGGATCGATCCGATTGCGAATTCCGTCGAGCCCCGCCATCAGCATCGCCGCAAAGGCGAGGTATGGGTTGCACGAAGCATCGGGACAGCGGTACTCGATCCGCTTGGACTTCGGGCTCGTCGAATAGACCGGAATGCGGACGCCGGCGCTCCGGTTTCGCTGCGAGTAAATGAGATTCACCGGCGCTTCGAAACCAGGCACCAGTCGGCGATAAGAGTTCGTTGTCGGAGCGCAAAGGGCGAGCAGCGCCGGCGAGTGAGCGAGCAGGCCACCGATGTACCACTTGGCGGTCTGCGAGATAAGGGCGTAACCCTTCGCGTCGAAAAAGAGATTCTCGCTGCCTTTCCAGAGACTCTGATGGCAGTGCATCCCTGAGCCGTTATCGCCAAACAACGGCTTGGGCATGAACGTCGCCGTTTTCCCGCGTGCTCGCGCGACGTTCTTGATGATGTACTTGTACAGCATCAGATGATCGGCCATCTGAGTCAGCGTGCCGAAGTGCATGTCGATCTCGTTCTGGCCGCCGGTCGCAACTTCATGGTGATGCACTTCGACCTCGATGCCCGCCGCGATCATCTTCAACACCATCTCGGAACGAAGGTCCTGGAGCGAATCGCTGGGAGGAACAGGGAAATAGCCTTCCTTCCAGCGCGGACGATGCCCGAGGTTCGGCGTGTCCGAGACCAGGCCACTGTTCCAAATGCCTTCCTCGGAGTCGACGTAGTGGTATGCGAACTGGGGACCGGCGTCGAAGCGAATGTTGCTGAACACGAAGAACTCTGCTTCAGGGCCCCAGTAGCTGATGTCGGCGATCCCTGATTCGGTCAGATATCGCTCCGCCTTCTGCGCTACGTATCGCGGGTCGCGCGTGTAGGGCTGTCGCGATAATGGATCGAGCACATTGCAGACGAGGCTCAACGTCGGAACCGCGCACGCCGGATCGATGATGGCAGTTGATGGGTCGGCAACGAGCAGCATGTCGCTCTCGTGGATGTGCTGGAAGCCACGGATGCTGGAGCCGTCGAAGCCGATGCCCTCGGAAAAGAGATCTTCGGTGAACTGGTCGACGGGAATGCTGAAATGCTGCCATGTCCCTGGAAGGTCGACGAACTTCAGATCGACCATCAGCAGGTCGTTACTTCGAATCAGGTCCTGAGCCCGCGCTGAAGTGGCTGCTGCGTTTCCTTTGGTGGGCGTCCGCTTGGTCGCGGGTTGGCGCGCGGCGCGCGCTGGGCGAGGGCTCATCGACGATCTCCTTTGGCGCGGAATCTTTACCGGCAGGTCTGCGACTAGTATCGCACGCCTGGGCGCCGGGTCAATAGGGGCGAGGGGCGAGGGACGAGGGACGAGGGGAGCGCTTGACCGTCACCTTACCGCGTCCTACGTTCGGTTCGCACCCATCAGATCCGGGATCGTTCCCCTTTCCTAAGTCCCGATATGCGAAGACGCGAAGCCGTACAATTCCTTGGCGCTGCCCTGGCGCTGCCCTTCATCCCCCGCAGCGCCGAGACGGCGATAAGACTCGGTGAGGCACTCCACCATCGCCTGGGCGACGTCCCGTTTCGAACGCTGAATCGCGACCAGCAGGCGCTGGTGACGAACATCGCCGAGATGATCATTCCGGAGACTGACACGCCGGGCGCGACGGCGGTGAAGGTCCCGGAATTCATCGACCTCATTCTGACAGAGTGGGCTAGCGACGAAGAGCGGGCGCCGTTCCTCGCCGGCCTGAGCGACATCGACAAGCGCGCAGCGACGATGGGCGCAGCGCGATTCGTCGATCTGTCAGCGGCGAAGAAAGTCGAGCTGCTGACGGCGCTCGATGGAGCGCGGAATGATAAAACGGGCGCCGGGCTCGCCTTTGCGCGGCTCAAGGCGCTCACGGTCTACGGATACTTCACGTCGCAAGCCGTCGACGTGGACATCCTCAAGACCCAGATGTTCTTCAACGGTTATCAAGGCAACTTACCCTTTACTCCGGCGGTGTGACGATGGCACCAATGACCTTTGATGCGATCGTCGTTGGCTCAGGAATCTCCGGCGGCTGGGCGGCAAAAGAGCTGACCGAGCATGGTCTGAAGACGATCGTGCTCGAGGCGGGACGCCCAATCGATCCAGCGGTCGATTACGTGGAGCACGTGCGTCCGTGGGAGAAACGCTATCGGGGGATGCGCAATCGCAAACAGCTCGAGCGCTATCAGCCCATCCAGCGACATACCGGCGCCTGCGACGAGTACGCGAGCAAGTTTTTCGTCAACGATCTCGACAATCCCTACTCGACTCCGGAAGCCAGGCCGTTCTACTGGATCCGCGGACGTCAGGTCGGCGGGCGCTCGATCATGTGGGGTCGCTGTGTTTATCGTTGGAGCGATCTCGACTTCGAGGCCAACGCGCGCGAGGGATTCGGCGTCGACTGGCCGCTGCGCTACAAGGATCTGGCGCCGTGGTGGAGCTACGTCGAGAAGTTCGTCGGCATTCAGGGACGGAAGGAGGGGCTCGCGCATCTGCCCGACGGCGAATTCCTGCCGCCATGGGAGCTCAACGCCGCCGAGGCGAAGGGGCGGGAGATTCTGCTGCAGAAGTTTGGCGGCGAGCGACTCATCACCAATGCGAGGCTCGCAGTTCTAACGGAAAATCATCTCGGCCGTCAGAAGTGCCATCTGTGCGGAACGTGCTACCGCGGCTGCATAACACTCTCCTACTTCAGCAGCATCAACGCGACGCTGCCGGCCGCGCGTAAGACCGGGAATCTGACGCTGCGCCCGTTCAGCGTGGTGCACAGCGTCATCTACGATCCGCAAACGCGCAAGGCTACGGGCGTGCGCGTGGTCGACGGCAACACCAAGGAGATGTTCGACGTCAACGCGAAGGTGATTTTCCTGTGCGCCTCGGCGCTGGAGTCGACCCGGATCCTGCTGAATTCGGCGACGGCGGAATTTCCGAATGGACTCGGCAACACCAGTGGTGAGCTCGGTCACAACCTGATGGACCACATCATGGACGGCGGTGCGGTCGGCACGCTGCCGTTCGCGATGGATAAGCGCGAAGTGGGCCGTCGGCCGGACGCGATCTACGTTCCGCGCTTCAGGAACGTGAAATCGAAGCAGAAGGATTTCCTGCGCGGCTACGGATTCGAGGGCAGGGCATATCGGCAAGGCTGGGAACGCGGCTCGGAGATGCCCGGCTTCGGCGCGCAGTTCAAGAAGTCGCTGATTGGTGATCTCGGACCGTGGGAGATGGACTTCGGTGGCTTCGGCGAGATGCTGCCGCGCCATGAGAACTACATCGCGATCGATCCGAATCTGGTGGATGCGTGGGGGATTCCGGCGCTGCGGATCAACTGCGTCTACAGCGACAACGAGCTGAACATGCAGAAGGACATGGTAACCACTGCCGTCGAAATGCTCGAGGCGCTGGGCGCGACCAACATCAGACCGTATCGCGAGGACAATCCGCCGGGGCTGGTGATCCACGAGACTGGTACGGCGCGAATGGGACGCGATCCAAAGACTTCGGTGCTCAACGGCCACAACCAGATGTGGGATGTGTCGAATGTGTTCGTCACCGACGGCGCATGCATGCCATCGACGGCGAATCAGAATCCGAGCATTACCTACATGGCGTTGACGGCTCGTGCCGTCGCCTACGCCGTGGGGCAGATGAAGAGACGGGAGTTGTGAAGGCCCGCTGGCTTGTCATCGTCGTTGCGGCCGTTATCGGTTGCTTCCACTATCCCCAGGAGGCGATGCTACTGGCGTTGGCGCACGATGCCGGACCCAATTTGTTCGACAACCCGCAGCCGAAGTACCTGGGATTCATGGACCAGCGCACAGCGTTCGTGTTCGAGGGTTTGACCCGCGACGGTCGCTACCAGGCCGCGCCCGAGGAAACATCACTCGTTTGTCCGGGAGTTCCAGCGAACGGCATGCACGGCTACATGCTTCACGTCTCGGTGGATTCGGTGATGGGCGACACCGCCATCGCGACAGTGACCCAGACGTGCACTCGAGAGCAGGCTTGCCCGACCAGTGGGTGCGCCACCGTGTATGCGGGGTCGGAGGTCTCCACCAGGAGCTATCTGCTGGTGCGAAAATACGGCGCGTGGAGCGTGGCGAAACCGTTGAGCGGCGGGGCCGCAAGGCCAATGTGATCTCGGGAAGTTCCTGAAACCATCGCGTGTCCGCTTTGATAAAATCCTCTCTCGCTCCCTGGTTGTCCGTCCGCGACGGCACGAGTGCCATCGAGTTCTACAAAAGAGCTTTCGGCGCGAGGGAGGTTTATCATCTCGATGATCCTGGAGGCGGCGTTGTCTCCAGGCTCGAGATAGATGGTGGGGAGTTCTGGTTGAGTGGATCTTCGGGCGAGGACGGTGATGGTTCGCCGCCCGCTACCGATCCGGGCGTGCGCATGATCTGGACGGTGGCAGATCCTGATCCGGCATTTGCGAAAGCCATTGCCGCCGGCGCATCGGTAGTTTTCCCGGTGAGCGAAGGTTACGGTTGGCGTGTCGGCCGACTGGTCGATCCATTTGGACATCACTGGGAAATCGGACACCCGTTGGAATAAAGATCCGAGCGACGTAGTCTCCACATACACGCTCAAAACTGAGGCGCAGAGGAAACGATGGCTAAAGCCGCGACAATGGGTATCTGCCTCTGGTTCGACAACGAGGCAGAGGAAGCCGCCAGGTTCTACACGGGCGTCTTCAAGAAATCAAAGATTCTGAGCACGACCCGCTACGGGAAAGCGGGCTTCGAAGTCCACAAGCGGCCGGCAGGTTCGGTGATGACCGTCGAATTCGAGCTCAATGGCCTGCGCTTCACCGCACTGAACGGCGGCCCTCTCTTCAAGTTCAATGAAGCGGTCTCGATCGAGGTCTTCTGTGATTCCCAAAAAGAAGTCGACTACTACTGGGAGAAGTTGACCGCCGGCGGCGATCCCAAAGCGCAGCAATGCGGCTGGTTGAAAGACAAGTTCGGTGTCTCGTGGCAGGTGATTCCCGAAGGAATGAATGAGATGCTCAGCGATCCGAGCTCGCCGAAATCTCAACGGGCGTTCGCCGCTATGATGAACATGAAGAAGCTCGACCTCAACGCATTGAAGAAGGCATATGACGGCAAATAGCATCACCGCCACGGAGTCGACGCCAATGCGGGTGGCCGATCTGCAGACGCTTTACGATTACAGCTACTGGGCCAACAAGCGACTTTTCGCTGTCATCAATCAGCTGGCGCCCGAACAATTCACCCAGAACGTAGCCGGAAGTTACGGATCGATCCGGAACACTCTCGTTCACGTGATGAGCGCCGAGTGGGGCTGGCTCGATCGGTGTGGGGGTCATCCTCGCGGGCCGAAACTGAATCCCGACGATTTTCCGACCGTCGAGTCTGTCACTTCGACCTGGACCAACATCGAAGGCTGGGTCCGGGAATTCCTGGCGACGTTGAAGGACGAAGAGCTGAATCGAATGGTCGAATTCAGCTTCAATCCGCCGCAGCAACACTCGTTGTCGGTCGGAAACCTGCTGCAGCACTCCATTATCCACGCCGTTCACCATCGCGGGCAGGTCTCGATGCTCCTCCGGATGCTCGGCTACACTCCGGGTAATATCGACATCATGATCTATTACGAGGAGAAGCAGGGCGACTGACGATGGTGATGCGGGCGCGACGCATCGTCGTCGCGATTTCAGCCGGCGCATTTGGCCTGGCGTGCAGCCACGAGCCGAAGTCGAACGAAGTGGACGAGGACGTGAGTCCCATCGGCCCGAACGGCGAGGTAAGAATGTTCGCCGCCGATCAGGATTCTTCACTGAGGCGACTGTGCTTCGAGGCACCCGACCTCAAGCTTCCGCCAGGAACGCCGGTAACCGTGGTTCATTCAGCGTTCCCGCAATACTCGACACCAGGAAAACTCGGCGTGCGAACCAAGAGTCCGTGCTTCCCGCCGCCACGCGCGTCCGCCGACAGCATGGAGTACGCGGTTGATGCACCGGGCGATACCATCGGCCGACGAGGTGTGCCGATCATTATCATCGGAAAACTGCCCGACGCAGAAATGCGCGGCGACACCGTCACGCTCCCCATCGAGGCGGGTCAAACGACGTGGCGGTTCCGCACCTGCGCCAGTGAGGAGGGAATTCACGCCACGGCGTGGTCGGGCGTCCCCCTCAAGGCGCCGCGGCGCTGGCACGCCTATTACTACCTCGGCTACGACGTGGTACCTGACTGCACTCCCGCCGATTACGCGCCTGATAGCGGCGAGAAGCGCTGAAACTAGCGCTCAGAGAACGCGAGTGATTTGATTCGCGCACCACTCCTTGACGTGCTCGAAGAGCGGACGGCGCGCAAAAGCCGCCGGGTCGACGCCAATCGCACGAGAGACATCATCCGCAAAGATGGCCTCCATGTGCTGCCCGAAATTTGGGTCCAACACCATTAGGGTCGCCTCGTCGTTCAGCGCCAGCGAACGATTGTCGAAGTTCATCGTGCCGACGCTGGACCAGATGCCGTCGGCGACGAAAGTCTTGGCATGCAATGTCGTCGGCGCGTACTCGTAGATCTTCACTCCGGCATCGAGGAGCCTGTCGTAGCGACCATGGGCCGCCAGTCTTGCGATTCGAACGTCCGTCTTCGGACCTCCGACCAGCAAACGCACGTCGACACCGCGACTCGCTGCATCGACCAGCAGCGCTACGAAATTCTTGTCGGGAGCAAAATAGGCGTTGGTGATGAAGAGGCTCTTTCGCGCTCCTGAAATCGACATCGCCAGGTAACGCTCGGCGGGAGTGCTGCCCAACGTCGGCGCGGTATAGAGCAAGCCCGCCGCGGATACACCACCGTCGCAGTGGGGCAGCGTGAGCCGACCGGTGAAAAGATCGCCGGTCGCTTCGGCCCAGGCGGCGGCGCCAGCTTCAGCCAGTTGCAGCACCGATGGACCTCTGAGACGCACACTCGTGTCGCGCCACCCCGTTCCCGTCTTGCTCTCGCCGAGCCACTTGTCATCGAACCCAAATCCACCCGTCCAGCCGATCTCACCGTCGATCACTATTGCCCGGATGTGTGCCCGGTTTTGTACTATCCAGAGATTGCGGAGACGAAGCGGACGGAACGCGACGACCTGCGCGCCTGCTTTGCGCAGTCGCTCCGCATAATCGCCACCGAGTGCTTTGGCACCGAACGCGTCGTAGAGCAGAAAGACCAGCACACCGGCTCTGGCTCGCTCCTCGAGTATGTCAGCGAGAGTAGCGGTCACCTCTCCCGCCAATGCGTAGTACATCTGCACCGTGATCGACTGCTTCGCCGCGCGGAGATCGGCCCAGAGCCGAGGGAACACGGCGCCGTCGAGCACGATCTCGACCTGATTACCAGAAAGAAGCTCCGCACCCGTCAGTAGCGAGACCGCGAGCGGGAATTCGTCCTCGCCTGGCGAAACGGGAGTGCCGTCGACTCCAACGCCCCGCACTCGCCGGACCGCAGTGCCGCGTGTGATAAAGAGGAAGCCGATCATCGCGGCGGCCAGCACGAGGGCGATGAGCATCCAATTGAAGACGCGCCCTACGTGCTGGATCGGAAACGCCGCGATAGCAGTCAGCTTTGGTTCTACAAGGCGGTGATCAGGCTCTTGCCGGACTCGCTGCTGCCCGAATGCCCCCTTCGATTGACTGCAGCTTCCACGCGGCCATCAACATGACGACGCCGCTGATGATGCCATACGTCGCAATCAACGCCAGCAACCAGGCCAGGGTGACGCCCGGATACATCCACGCCAGGACTCCAGCGGCAATCGCGACCACACCGAGAACCATCGTCCACACCCATGACACGCCGAACCTCCGCTCCATAAATGCGACGTAGACACCCAGGATTCCCGCCGTGATCAGCCAGTACGAGGTCCAGAGGACGGCAAAGGTGAGCGAGAGTGTGGGATAGTAGTAGAAGGCGGCGATCCCGAAGCCGAGGCTGATCAACCCGGTAACCAGCATTATCCACCAGTGCGGCGCGACTTCGCGCACCATGAACGCGCGGACGATGTTGGTGATGCCGTCGAACAGCGCCCAGAACGCTATGACCAGCGCCAGTGCCGCCACTGAAGCGAGCGGGCGCGCGATAATGAATGCGCCGAGCACGAGTCCCCAAATCCCACGCAACACGTACGCCCATCTGGTCCGGGTGTACACCGCCTTGATGTCGTCACCGATCATCGGAGTATCCCCCAGCTGCGAGTGAGAAACCGCGAAGCGTCGTCGAAGACGTTTTCAAATCCCGAACATGGGGCCAGCAGGCCCTGCTGGAAAGAGAAAACTGTTGGCTTACTCCTGCAGCGCCCGATGAACGAACGAGATAGCGATCGAGCCCTCTCCAACTGCTGAGGCGACTCGCTTCACGTTCCCCGCCCGCACATCTCCCACCGCGAACACTCCGGGTCGACTCGTCTCGAGCAGATAGGGTTGCCGCGACAGCGGCCAATTTGCCGCGCTCAGGTCTTCGGGGGTGAGCTCGGGGCCAGTCTTTACGAAACCTTGCGCATCCAACGTCACACAACCACCCAGCCACTGCGTGCTCGGCGAAGCGCCGGTCATTACGAAAATGTGGCGAATGTCGCGGGTCTCGATCGGCCCCTGATCCCTCTGCCAGCTGACGCGCTCGAGATGTCCATCGCCTTCGACCGCGGTGATCTCGGTGCAGGTGTGCAATTCGATTTTGGGGTTTTCTTCGATGCGGCGAATCAGATAGCGCGACATCGTCTCGGCCAGCCCCTTCGACCTCACCAGCATGTGCACCTTCACCGCAGTCTGAGCCAGAAACACCGCCGCCTGGCCCGCCGAGTTGCCTCCGCCTACCACGACCAGCTCCTCGCCGAGGCACAACTGCGACTCGACGAACGTGGCGCCATAATACACCCCGGCTCCCTCGAACTTCGAGATGTTCTCCAGTGGCAGCTTTCTGTATTGCGCACCGGTGGCGATGATCACCGTGCGTGCTCTTATCTGGTGGGAGTTATCGAGATCGATCTTGTACGCTTTCGGCGCGCAGTCGAGATGGGTGGCGGTCTCGGCCACGGCGAGGCTGGCGCCAAACTTCTGTGCCTGAGTGTAAGCGCGGCCAGTCAGCTCGTTGCCACTGATGCCCGATGGGAAGCCAAGGTAGTTCTCGATCCGAGAGCTCGATCCGGCCTGTCCACCGGGATAGTTTGACTCGATCACCAGTACATCCAGGCCTTCCGAAGCTGCGTAGACCGATGCCGCGAGGCCTGCTGGCCCGGCGCCGACGATGACCAGATCGCGCACCTGCGTCTGATCGATCGAGTCGTTGAATCCCAGGCAAATCGCAATCTGTTGATTGCTCGGATTGCGGAGGACCGTAGTTTCGCGGCAGATCAGCACGGGAAGATCCGCGATGGTGAACTTGAAATGATCGAGCAGATCCTGAATGGTCGAATCGTGATCAGGGTCGATGGTAGTGTACGGATGCGCGTTGCGGGTCAGGAATTCCTTGATCCTCAGTGTGTCCGAAGAATGGTTGGAACCGACGAGCACGACGTCGAAGTAGGCTCCGGAGAGCAGCGCTACTCTGCGCAGCAGAAACGCGCGCACGAAGATCTCACTCAGCTCGGCGTCGGTCTGTACCAGATTCAGCAGCTTGTCGCGCTCCACCTCGATGACCACACCCAATTCGGAGGCGCGAATCGTCACCAGCGCGGGCCGGCCCGACAGCATCGACACCTCGCCGGTAAACTGACCGGGCTGAAGCGTCCTCACTCTAACGTCGCCATTCAGGCGGAGCTGCACGCCCTCCAGCGATCCGGAGCTGACGACGTAGAAGTGCCTTATAGGCTCGCCGGCGTTTGCGAGCACCTCGCCGGTTTCGACCCGCCGATACCGTCCATGCGAAGCAATGCGCGCTATTTGCGCGTCAGTAAGGACGGGGAAGGTCTGGTCTTCCGGAGACTGAGCTGCAGAAGTTGTCGCCGGGGTAGGCGAAGGAGTTACAGTCGGTGCCGTCATAACTCTTCACGGAGTGGTCACAATCGAAAACTCTACTCCGGCGCCGATTTTGGAAATAGCCGTTTGGAATAAGAACCACAGCTGTTCAGGCCTTTGGATGCGTGGCGAAGAAGTTCCAGAGGATGTCGTCGGTCGTCACGCCGGTTGTGGCGTTGAAATTGGGATTGAACGGCGTCTGGCCGGAAACGTTCATCGGCACAGTGTACCAGAGATGAACCCCGCCCTCGAGCCGGTAGTATTTGACCTCGGTATTGCCGCGACACCCCGTGGCGTCTTTCTCGATGGCTACCGGATTTCCCTGCGCATCGCAGATCGGCTGCGGAGTATCGATGGTCGTGCACGCGTCCGCTGAAGCGCCTGTCCAGTAGTTGAACGTCTCTTCCTGGGAGGCGACTGGCGGCGCCGAGCAGCAGGGGACGACCGGATCCTGATCGCCGTGAAGAATCAGAACGGACACCGGAGCGAGCGGCGCCGGCACATCGGCGACGCTCCCGGGCGAGACGACCGTTCCCTCCACCACTCCGATCGCCGCCACCAGATCCGACAGCTGCACCCCGACACGATGCGCCATGAAGCCACCATTCGACAAACCGGTGACGTAAATCCGCTTCGGATCCGGATTGAGCTGTGACTGCAACGACTGGATCAGCGCGCGAATGAATCCAACATCGTCGGGCGGATTGGTGCCGAACGAATGATTGAAGAATTCGTTCCACTCAGTGAAGCCAGCTCCGGGTGAGACGAGTGCGTACGGGTAAGCAACGGCGAAACCCTTCTGATCCGATTCCGCGCTCAGCCCGCTGGTGTTGCTGAGTCGAAGTCCCGATCCCCGCGAGCCGTGCAGCGCAATCACCAGCGCACCGGTGCCGGATTGAAAATTCGTCGGAACGTGCAACAAGTACGCGCGTGACACGCCGTCGAATGTCAGCGTGTGACAGTTGGAATCCTGAAAGAACTCTCCGCACGGATTCGGCAGGTTGCTGCCGTCGGTAACTCCGCCGCCTCCGCCTCTGCATGACGGTGATACCCCAAACGCGATCAGGGAAACAATCAGACTGCCGGCGCTGGCTCTGTGCATGGAGCTTCTCCGAGTTGCAGGCGTTACTCGCCTCCACATTATTAAGGACGAGCTCGACACTTTGCTGCGGGAGAGCGGACTCTGACAGGTAGAAGACAGGAAGCAGCAGGTGGGTGACGCCGCGTCGACGAAACGGCGCTGGACCCTGATCGCTACCATCGTCGCGTCGGCGATGACCTTCATCGACATGACGGTCGTCAACGTCGCCCTTCCCGCTCTCCAGAAAGAGCTCGGCGCCACCATCACCGATGTCCAATGGGTGGTCGAAGCCTACGCCCTCTTCCTTGGCGCCCTCATTCTGGTCGGCGGATCGCTGGGCGATCAATTCGGGCGCAAGCGAATCTTTCTGATTGGGGTCGTTTGGTTTACGGCGGCGTCGGTTTGGTGCGGCGTGGCCACGAGCGCGCACTTCCTGATACTGGGGCGCGCCCTGCAGGGAATCGGTGCCGCATTTCTGGTGCCGGGTAGTCTGGCCATTATCAGCGCGACTTTTGACGGCGCCGAGCGAGGCCGTGCAATTGGCACCTGGTCGGGATTCAGCGCCATCACCACAGCGATTGGGCCTGTGATCGGCGGCTGGCTGATCGAGAACGTCAGCTGGCGCGCGGCGTTTTTCATCAATGTGCCACTGGCACTGGTGGTGGTTTTTCTCTCGCTGCGGTACATGGACGAGAGTCGCGATCCTTCGCGCAGTGGAAGGATCGACTGGATCGGTGCGCTGCTGGCCGTCGTCGGACTTGGCGGAATCGTGCTCGGATTACTCGAGTGGCCACCGCTGGGCCCCCGTCATCCGCTCGTCGTCAGCTCGTTGGTCATCGGCGTGGTGGCGCTGGGACTGCTGATCGTCGCCGAGCACAAAGAGAAGAGCCCGATGATGCCATTGCATCTTTTTCAATCGAGAGCCTTCTCGCTGACCAACCTGCTGACGCTGCTATTGTACGGCGCGCTCGGCGTGGTGCTCTTCCTGGTGCCGCTCCTTCTGATCCAGGTCAAGCATTACTCGGCGACGGCGGCGGGCGCGGCGTTCCTGCCGTTTCCGATCATCATGTTCGCGTTGTCGCGCTGGTCGGGTGGATTGGTGGCACGCGTCGATGCGCGATTACCGCTCACGGTTGGTCCAGTCATCGCCGCGGTTGGTCTCGCCCTTTTTGCCCGGGTCGGAATCGACGATTCGTACTGGGCCGCCGTCTTTCCAGCCGTCGTCGTGCTCGGATTCGGCATGGCGGTGACGGTTGCGCCGTTGACTACGACGGTAATGGCATCGGTGCCATCCGATCACGCCGGTGTGGCATCGGGTGTCAACAACACCGTTGCCCGGGTGGCGAGTCTGCTGGCGATTGCGGTGTTCGGCGTGGTGTTGACGCGGCGCTTCGACGCCAGGATTCAGCCGCAACTGGAGGTGTCGTGGATCTCACCAGCGGCTAGAGCGCAGATCGACAAGGAGCTGCCGAAGATGGCGGGAGCCCAACTCGATAGCGTGCCGCTGGATCCGCTACGCCGGTCCGTGGTCGGCGGCGAGATCCACGAAGCTTTTCTGTCGGGTTTTCGCCTGGTGGTGATCGAAGCGGCGGTATTGGCGTTGGTTGCAGCTGGATTCGGCGCCGGGGTTGGAGAACTGCCCAGGGGCAAGAAAGCCGATGCTGGGGGCACCAAGGCAGGCGCTTAGCTCAGCGACGACACTTGATGACCGCCAGGGCTCTGAACCAGATGCTGGGCTTCATCACTGGCTTTTGCGCTCTTTCTGGTCGACGCGCGCCGCAAATAGCTGCAGCAATCCGCCCCACCCACCTTCACCGCTGACACCTGCCCGCATCTCGGCCGCACCAGTCGTCATGCGCTCGAAGCCGCGGTGCTCGAGATCGACCCGCGTCTTTTCGTTTTCAACTGGGGTAAAGCGAATCTCGACCTCACTCGATTTCTTCAGATCAGGCTCGAATTGCCAGTTGGCGGCGATCTGCCAGGCAATGACGAAGCGGCGGGGTGGTTCCCAGGCGATGACCGTACCCCAGTCGCATTCGGTCCCGTCCTCCTGTTCGGTGTAGCAGCGACCCCCGCGTCGACCCTCTATTATCGCCTTCGTCATCGGCGACTTGCCGATGTGATGACTGCGCGGCCACCAGCTGTCAAAATCGTCGGTGAAGATCTCGAACGCCTCCTGGGGACTCGCATTCACGGTCACCGACTTCCGAACCGACTCCTGTGTCTGTTCCGCCATCGCCGTCATCGCTCCTCCTTATTTCTATTCTCTACTCTTTTCTTGAACGAGATCAGTGCGACTCCCCAGAATTCATCGAAGTACTCGCGCAGGGAGGCGAACGCTTCCGGATTCAGCTCGTAGACTCGTCTGGTTCCGTCGGCCTTGTCCGTCACGAGATTCGCCTCCTTGAGCACTCGCAGGTGCTGCGAGATCGCGGGACGACTGACGGGGAAGTCGCGGGCGAGCTTCCCGACCGGTGCCGGCCCCCTTCGCAGTCGGGCCAGGATCGCACGCCTCGTCGGATCGCCCAGGGCGTCCAGCTGCCGCTCTCGGTAAGTGCTCACTAACGGTAAGCTAATACTTACCGAGAGGATGTCAAGGGTGATCTATTGAGGGCCCGAGCCTGAGGTCACGGGGGATTGAACAGTGATCGCAGGGCGCTACGGGCAGTGATTCGCCGCAGATATTGCAACTCGTCGGCGGCAAAGGGGGTCGGCGTCACCTTGAAGTAATCCGTCAGTGCGTTGTGGGCGATCGTGTTGTCGAGGGCAAGGAGATCGAGCAGGCTGGAGGTCACCGGCGGATTCGGGAGTATCCGTTGCGCAATCGCCACGATCGGCCGCAACACCTTCACTGAGACTGGGACCAGTTTCCGATTGGTTCCCATCGCGGTGAGGATCCGTTCCGTCATCTCCTTCAGCGTCAGCGGAACCGGGCCGCCCAGATCGAAGGATTGATGCACCGTTTCCTTCTTCTCCAATGAAAGCCGCACCACCCGTGCGACGTCATCCACCGCGACCGGCTGGAACCGCGCCTTTCCACCACCCGGCAGCGGAAAAATCTTCGGCGTCAGCCGTATCAGTCTGGCGAGCACGTTCACGAACTGATCTTCGGGCCCGAAGATGACCGATGGACGGAGCACGGTCCAGCGAAGTCCACTGGTCTTGATCGAATCCTGGGCTACGCCCTTGCTGTGCAGGAACGGGAACTTCGATCGGCTGTCGGCGCCGTTCTGGGACATGAAGATCACCCGCTGCACACCTTCCGCGCGCGCCGCGGAGATCAGCCGCTCCGTCGCGGCGGTGTTCGTCTCCGTGTACGTCTCGGTTTTTTTCTCGATGGCGATGGCAGCGAGATGGACGACTGCTCCGCATCCATTGAGGGAGCTTCTCAGCGTTGTCGCATCGCGCACGTCGCCGACTCGAAACTCGACCGGCAGCTGGCCCAGCGCCATCGCTGCTTTCGCCGCATCCCTGATCAGCGCGCGGACCTGCCAGCCGTTCTTGCAGAGCTCGCGACAGGTATGAATCCCGACCAGGCCACTGGCGCCGGTTATCAGTACCGGCTTCTTCTTGTCCGCCGAGAGCGGCTGTGGCTGCTCGGCGACCGCAGTCGCGGGTCCTTCGCTCCCGTAGGAGGAGTATGACCCGCGTCCGGCCATCAAGTCTTAGGGCCGCGGTCCACGCCGCGCGTTCCGCGCACGACGATGCGATAGATGAGCAGAAACATCCCAACCGTGAGCAGGATGTGAATCCATCCGGGAGCAGTCATGGTAAAGGTGACGAACGCCCAGACCGCGAGCATGGCGATGCTCAAGAGTATCCATAAATCCATGACGAAATTTCGTTGACCTTGTGTGTGACGACCGGTATGTTCAGACAGTCATTTGAGCAACTGTTTCAAAAAGATTTTCAGCACCATCGTTGGGGCGGGGAACTCACTTTTTGAGCCAACAAGTCCTTCGAGTGGGTTCGATAAACTATGCTGACGTCAGGCCCCAGTGCGGGGAAGACGATAGGCAGGGTGAGGGCCTCAAAAATTCGACCGGGCTTCAAAAAACCTCTCCGTCCCATTTTAACTCCGCCACCGGTTTCGGTGGCGGAGTTTTTTTTGGGCAGGGAAAAGCCGTATGGGCGCAACAGGATGCAGTTCCAAAGAAAACCCTCCCTGCATGCGAAGCCTGCGTGCATCGCACGCAGGCGTAGCGTTATCTTACCCTAAACATGTCCCGCGTAACAGTCACCCGGCGCGTGCGCTTCAACGCCGCCCATCGCGTCCACAATCCCGAGCTGTCAGAGGCGGAGAACTCGCGCCTGTTCGGCAAGTGCAACAACCCGAACTGGCACGGTCATAACTACACGCTCGACGTGTCCGTCGAAGGCGATACCGACCCGAAGACGGGTTATGTCTACGACCTCTCGGCGCTCAAGAAGGTCGTCGAGCGCGAGATCATCGACATCGTCGATCACAAGAACTTCAATCTCGATGTTCCGTTCATGAAGGGGATCATCCCGACCTCCGAAAACATCATCACCGCTTTCTGGAAGATTCTCGCTCCGCAGGTCAAGCCGGGCAAACTCAGCCGGCTGGTGCTGTGGGAGACGGAAAACAACTATGTCGAATACACGGGTAAGTAGAGAACTGCAGAACGAAGACGCGGATATCATGCGCGAGTTCGAGGATCTGATCAGGCGCGAGATCGAGCTGATCGGCGAGGATCCCAAACGCGAAGGTCTGATGAGAACTCCAGCGCGGGTCGCCAAGTCCCTTCGATTCCTCACCCAGGGCTACGACTCGAGCGCCGAGGAAGTGATCGGCAAGGGCGTCTTCAAGGAAGAGCACGACAACATGATCATGGTGCGCGATATCGAGGTCTACTCTCTCTGCGAGCACCACATGCTGCCGTTCTTCGGCAAGGCTCACGTCGCCTATATCCCGAACGGCAAGATCGTCGGACTCTCCAAGATCCCGCGTATCGTCGATGTCTACGCCCGGCGGCTCCAGGTCCAGGAGCGGCTGACCGAAGAGATCGCCGAGGGCCTCTGCCGGGTGATAAACCCGAGCGGAGTCGGAGTGGTGATCGAGGCCTACCATCTCTGCATGATGATGCGCGGCGTCGAGAAACAGAACTCGAAGACGATCACCTCCGCCCTGCGCGGAGCGTTCAGGGAAGATCCGAAGACGCGCGACGAGTTCCTGCGTCTCGCCCACAACGGCCGCGACTAGAGAGTGGGCGCGCTCAGCGGTCGCACCGCTGTCGTAACGGGGGCGTCGCGGGGGATCGGAGCCGGGATCGCGAAAGCGCTCGGCGAACAAGGCGCGCGAGTGGTGTTGATCGCGCGGACCGAAGCAGCGCTCAAGGCGCGCGCCGCGGAGATCAAGGGAGCAATCGCCGTCCCAGCCGACGTCAGCAGTCCGGAAAACGTCGAGCGAGCCGCGGAAAAAATCAGGTCCGAGCTGAAGGGCGCGCCCGACATTCTCGTCAACAACGCCGGCATCTTCAGCGTCGCCGTCGCCGAAGAAACAACTGCCGACACATTCGTCGAGACGCTGAACACCAATCTGGTGGCGGCGTTCCTGTTTGTCCGTTCTTTCCTCGGCGACATGAAGCTCCGCAAAAGCGGTCACATCGTCACTATTGGCTCGATTGCGGATCACACCATCTTCAGCGGCAACCTCGCCTACTCGGCGGCGAAGTTCGGCCTGCGGGCGGTGCACGAGGTGTTGCGAGCAGAATTGCGTGGCACGGGCGTGAGGACATCGTTGATTTCGCCGGCGGCGACGAACACCGATATCTGGAACGACGTGACGGTGACGGATCCGGTCAATCACCCGCACACGAAGCGGCCGATGCTCGAGCCCGACGACGTGGTTCGCGCGGTGGTGTTCGCGCTGACGCAACCTGAGACGGTCAATATCGACGAGCTGCGGCTGTCCCACAGCTAGCTCCTCGCGGCCGCAATCGAATAGGCCAGGATGTTCATCGAGCTGCTCGATCTGTTGCGATGCATCAACGCGCACGAGGAAACGTGGCTCGTCACGTCGTTCAACAGCATCTCCAACAGATTCGTTCTCGAGGGAACGCTCGGCTGCCCGACGTGCTCCGCCGAGTATCGGATCAGTGGCGGCATCGGCAGGTTCGGCGCTCGTCCCGCTGCATCGGAAGTACCGCGCAACCCGATGTCGGCGCGGGAACGAGAGGATCTGGCGACGCGAGCCGGCGCATTTCTGAATGTCACCGAGCCCGGGGCGATCGTCGTACTCGGCGGTAGATGGGGTGAGGCGGCGCAGGAGCTGAGCGTGATGACAGAGTCGCGCGTGTTCGCGCTGAATCCCGCACAGCACGTCGAGGAGTCGGAAACCGTGGGATTGCTGGAAGTGAATCGGCAGATACCGCTGGCCGCGGTGTCGGTGCAGGGCGTGGCGCTCGACTTCAGCTTCCCATCGGAAATCCTGACCTCCGCCATTCGCGTTGTTCGGCCCGGCGGGAGGATCGTCGGCCCGGCGGCGATCGAGCCCCCTGGCGATCTGACCGTTATCGGCCGCGACGCGAACTATTGGGTGGCTGAGAAGCCGGCGGAGATGATCTCACTGCGGCGGTCGAATCCCGGCGGGGATAGAAGCTCCTCGTAGTCGTCGGCGACTAACGAGTCACCGAGCCGGCCACCAGGCAAAATAGAGAGCGATTCATTTCAGCTCCGCGGACGATGTTCGACTGGAAATTGGACACTCATTCCAGTCTGGGGGTTATCACCGAGCCGTTTCAACGCTTGTTTGCGCTTGCCCGAAAAAATCGCTATATGCTTTTGGAGGAGTTCGAAATCCGGGACTCCAAATGGCGATCGGGCGGCTGTCGGAGCTTTACCTGTGCTCCGACGACACCCCGTACATCTCACCTACAAAACCAGGTAAGCCGCAATATGAAAAAAGTGGTCAGCCTCCTCGTGACGGGATTATTTCTCGTCGCTGCGCAAGCGTCGGCGCAGCAAAAGATCGTATCCGGGAAAGTCACCAGTGAACAGGGCACGCCCTTGCCCGACGCCAGCGTCATCGTCAAAGGGACAGCAGTGCGCACGAGCAGCGACGCAGAAGGCAACTATTCGATCAGCGTCAGCCCCGGGCAGATCCTCCAGTTCAGGGCAATCGGGGCGACGCCCGAGGAACACGTCGTCGGTGCCGCTAGCGTCCTCAACGTCCAGCTGCGCCGCGTGGCGCGAAGCCTCGACGCGGTAGTCGTTACGGCGCTCAGCCAGACCGTTGCGCAACGGGCGCTCGGCACGGCGCAGCAGACGATCCGCGGTGAGGATGTCGCCCAGGCGCAGCGCGAGAATTTCGTCAACGCGCTGCAAGGTCGTATCGCCGGCGTCAACGTAACGGGCTCGTCCGGAGTTCCGGGCGCGTCGTCGATGATCACCATCAGAGGGATTAGCTCGATCAGCAGCAGCAACCAGCCGCTGATGATCCTCGACGGACTACCGATGGACAACCGGACGGTGAACACGGGCGTCCTCGCCTCCGACGCCACCTCGACCACCGCATTCAGCAACCGTAACGTCGATTTCACCAACCGCGCTGCTGACCTGAATCCCGAGGACATCGAGAGTCTAACGGTATTAAAGGGTCCTGAAGCTGCTGCGCTCTACGGAATCGATGCGGCCAACGGCGCCATCGTCATCACCACCAAGCGCGGCCGCGCCGGTGGCGGCTTCCAGTACAGCAACAGCCTGAGATTCGAGAGCACTCGAGCGAAACCGCAGCTCCAGCGCATCTGGGGTCCGAGCGGCGTGTCGACGAACCCGTTCGGCTCCTCGGGCGGCGTGACGACGAATTCGTTCGTCTACTTCGGTGCTCCGTATGCTCCGGGCACCGTCTTCTACGACAACATCGGCGGGTTCCTGAGGACGGGCAAGACTACCACCCACAACCTGGCGTTCAGCGGTGCTGCCGCGGACGACAAGATCAATTACCGACTGGCCACTTCCTTCGACAAGCAGGAGGGCGTGGTCCCCAGCGCTGACTACGGTCGCGTGAATGTCACCGGTGCTTCGCAAGCGCAGATCACCCCATGGCTGAACACCGATCTGTCGATGGCGTACACCTACGCCAACAACGACCAGGTCTACAAGGGTGATCTCGGCCCACTGATGGCGCTCATGCTTTGGCCACAGACGGATGACGCGAAGAACTACCTGACTGCTGCCGGCACGCGGCGCACGATCACCGGCAACACGGGGTTATGCCCGGTCTGTACGACCTCGCTGTTGTCGTCGAGCGAGCTCGATAATCCGTACTTCAACGTTGCCAAGAACCAGATCAACTCCAAGAACAACCGCATCATTGCCAACGTTGGCATTACGCTGACTCCGGTCTCGTGGGCCAATATCAAGACAAACATTGGGACCGACAGCTACACCAACACCAATCTCCTGCTGCGAAATCCCGAGAGCGTCGTCGGCGCCGCCTTCAACGGTCTGCTCGACCTGGCCGACCTGGTCCAGCGCAACACCAACGCCCAGACGCTGCTCAACTTCAACAGCCACCAGCTCACCAACAGCCTCTCGATCAGCGGGCTGCTCGGCAATTCGGTATCCGACTACAAGGCGACGACCGATGCCTCCACCGGCAGAGATTTTCTCGATCCCAATTTCGTCTCGATCAACAACACCAATACGAGAACAAGCCAGACAACCATCGAGCAGCGTCGGCTGATCGGCGCGTTCGGCCAGGTGTCGCTCAATTTCAACAATTACCTGTATCTCAACGCCACCGGTCGAAACGACTGGACCTCAACGATACCGAAGGGAAGGAACTCTTTCTTCTATCCTTCATTCTCTTCCAGCTTCATTTTCTCCGACGCGTTCCCCGGCATCCGTCGGTTCATGACCGGCAAACTGAGAGCGGCAGTGGCCTCGGTCGGTAAGGATGCGCGACCCTACGCTTACCGTCCCGCGCTCCAATACAAGACGACTTCGTACGGCGGATACGGCTACAACTTCTGGGGCCCGAACCTCGCCCTCAAGCCGGAGTTCGCCAGATCGCGCGAGTTCGGAACGGAGCTGAGCTTCCTGAACGACCGGCTGGGTCTCGATGCGACGGTGTACCGCAAGCAGACCCTCGACCAGATCGTGAACGACATCAGAGGCAGCTACGGTACCGGCTTCATTTTATTCAACCTGAACGGCGCTTCGACCAGGAATAAGGGTGTCGAGCTCACGCTGCGCGGAACCCCGATTCAGGCAAACGCCTTGTCGTGGGATTTTCAGGTGAACTATGCCCACGAACGCGGCACCGTGATATCGCTGCCCCACGCGCTGCCCGAATCCTACGTGTCGGATACATGGCTCTGGGGCAACGTCCGCAACGGCGTCATGCCCGGCCAGTCGACAATGTCGCTGACTGGATTGTTCTATCTCCGCAACAAGAAGGGCCAGCTGCTGATCGATCCGACGAGTGGTCTTCCCGTCAGGTCGGGGAACTTCATCAGCGGCGGCTACGATCGCCAGCCGAAGTACACGATGGGTATCACCAACACGTTCCGGCGCAATCGCGTCACCCTCGATTTCCTGCTCGATGTCCGGAGGGGCGGCGACATCTTCAACGCTACTGAGCACTATCTGACGGTCAGAGGGCTCAGTACGGAAACGCTCGACAGAAATCAGCCGCGCGTCATCCCGGGCGTGTTGAGAGACGGCAAGGAGGACAGCGCGAATCCGACTACCAACCACATCGTGATCGTGCCTGCAGTTCAGACGGCCTACTACACCAGCATGAGCGAAGAGCTCTTCATCGAGAAGAACATCAACTGGCTGCGGCTGAGAGACATTCAACTGAGTTACACGCTACCGACGGGATTTCTCGGCACGCGCAGCTCCAGCGTATTCGTGAAGGGCACTGACCTGTTCCTCTGGACCAACTACAAAGGCCTGGATCCGGTCGTCAACGGCAACAGTGCGGCGGTGGGTGGATCAGGAGGACAGGGAATCGACTTCGGCAATTTCCCGATGCCTCGCGGTGTCAATTTCGGCGTCAGGATGGGATTCTAACCATGAAGCTGCGCACGATTCTCCTAGTTGGCGCTGTGACTCTGGCCAGCGCTTGCAGCGATTATCTCGATGTAAATACCAACCCCAACGGTCCGCAGACCGTGACGGCGAACTTGTATCTGCCGCCGATGCTGCACTGGATGGTGACGGCGCCGCAATTCGACGGGCGTTTCGTCGGGCGGTACACCCAGGAATGGACGCTGCCCGGCACCAGCCTCAGCAGCTGGGACCGGATGGGATACGACGCCTCCAGCGACAACGGCGGCGAGCAATGGCGCGACGTCTACTGGTCACTCGGCCAGAATCTGATCGACATGAACAACAAGGCCGAGGCGGAGCAGCGCTGGGACTTGCTGGGTGTCGGACTCATTCTCAAGGCGTGGGGCTGGCAGGTGCTCACCGATCTGCACGGCGAGATCATCATCAAGGAAGCGTTCGACGAGTCGAGAACCTCGTTCGACTACGACACCCAGGACTTCGCGTATCAGGAGGTGAAGCGACTCCTCGACAGCGCCATCGTGTTGCTCCAACGAACCGACGGAGCGGTCAATCAGGCGTACCTGGCTAAGGGCGATCACATGTATAGTGGCGATCGCACCAAGTGGCTGAAGCTCGCCTATGGACTGCGCGCACTCAGTCTCAATCACTTCAGCAACAAATCGACGTACGATCCGGCGGCGGTGATCGCCGATGTCGATCGCTCGTTCGCGAGCAACGCCGACGACGCGTTGTTGGCTTATCCGGGGCTGAGCCCCGACAACGCCGACCGCAACTTCTGGGGGCCGAGCAGAGGCAACATCAACAATTACCGGCAAACGCAGTTCATCGTCAACCTGATGAACGGCACTCAGTTCGGCGGCACCGTCGATCCGCGCATGTCGCGAATGCTGTCGCCGTCGGGGGACGGAACGTGTTGCCGCGGTCTTGATCCAAACGTGGTTGGCTTCGGTGGGCTTCCAGCGGGGCAGATCCCCAACAATTTCTTCGGCTATGTCGGAACAGCGGGCCTCGGGTTGCCCAGTCGCTACATCTTTTCCGACAAGTCGAAGATTCCAGTCATGACCTACTCTCAGCTCCAGTTCATCAAGGCGGAAGCAGCGCTGAGGATCGGAAATCAGGGGTTGGCGCTAACCGCATACAGGAACGGGATCTCGTCGCACATTGATTTCGTGAACACGCGAAATCTCGATGACAACCAGAACGTGTCGCAAATCGACGCGACGGCAAAAGCGAACTTCCTCGCCGACGCGAACATCGTCCCCGCGACGCTGACGCTGTCGCATATCATGTCCCAGAAGTTCATCGCGCAGTGGGGGTGGGGACACAACGAAGCGTGGATGGACATGCGGCGCTATCACTACACCGATATCGACCCCGTCAGTGGAACGCAGGTGTTCCGCGGTTTCACGCCGCCATCGAATCTGTTCCCCGATAACGCTGGCAAGGTCGTACAGCGCATCCGGCCGCGCTACAACTCCGAGTATGTCTGGAACGTGCCGAGTCTCAAAGCGATTGGCGCGGACGCCACAGACTATCACACCAAGCCGCTTTGGATCATCCTACCATGACCCGGACAATGACCAGATATACATCAATGGCGGCCCTCGTTCTTGCCGGGCTGCTCTCAGCGTGCGGCAAAAAAGAAATTCGGGACATTTCGGGACCGCCGCCCGCAGCTTCACGTATCAGGTTCTTCAATTTCGGCGTCAATGCACCTAGTGTGAATTTCTACGCCAATGATACGAAGATGACGGCGGTCCAGTCGACAACCGGCACTGAGGCGACTACCGGCATCGCGTATGGTGGTGTCGGCGCCGGCGGCGCGTATTCGGCAATCGAACCCGGGCAATACACCGTTACGGGCAGAATCGCGGCGGCGACTGACACGGATCTGCCGATCGCGTCGGTAAGTACCACCATCGCCGATGGCAAGTACTACTCGTTTTATATGAGCGGCTTCTACAATACCACCGCCAAAACGGTAGACGCTTTCGTCGTGGAGGATGACTTCGCCGTGCCGACAGATTTTACGCAGGCGACCGTGCGATTCGTCAATGCAATCTCTAACGCCAACCCGATGACGCTCTACGCCAAGAATACGACGACGGGAAATGAGCTTCCAATCGGGCCCGAAGTGGCTTACAAG
>JBKPDS010000018.1:0-7081 GCA_046727995.1 Gemmatimonadota bacterium | reverse complement strand
CGCGCCTCGGCATCGATGCGAAGCTTCTCGGCGTCGGCCTTCGCCTGCGCGATCTGCGTGGCGTCGAGTTCCGCCACACGTTGAACGCCGAGGGCAGTTTGCTTCTTCGCCTCTGCTTCGGCGATGAGGGCGGCGTTGGCAGCTTTCGTCTGCTCCAGCTCGCGTTGCTTGTCCGAGATCACGCGCTCCGCTTCGAGCTGCGCGTCCTTGGCGCGGCGAGCCTGCTGGGCGGTGACGATGTCGGCGTTGGCTTGCGCTTCCGCCGCCGACTGCCGGCGGCGAGACTCCGCCACCTCCGACTGCACCACCTTGATGTTCAGAGAATTGAAGGTGAGACCCAGGTCGGTGAGCTCTCGCGAGCATGCTTTGCGGATAATCACTGCCAGCGGATCGTCGTCGTCCTCCATTCCCTGGAGCGCCGCCTCTGCGGCGCGCGTCATAGCCGTCGGCTGGCTGGTGGCGACAGCGGTGCTCTGACTCGAGCCCGCGCCGAGCGCGGGTGTCGGAGATTCCGGGTAGAGCTGAGGAGCGGTCTTGGCGGAGAAAAGCTGGTCGTGAGTGAGCAGGTTGATCGCGCGACGGGCCGAGCTGGAGAGCAGATCGATGAGAATGTTCTCCTGATCCGCCGCATCTTTGGAGAAGAAGCGGTTGGCTGCCGTCTTGATCATCGTATCGGTATCGCCGACCGAGACAATGGCGCTCGCGAGAATGCGAACCTTGATTGGCTGCGGAGTGCCGTTGCGATCGAGGTCGGCGGTCTGGTCGGTGATGTCGAGGTCGACGTTGATCGCCTTACTCGACAAGGTCGTACCAGTAGTGAGCAGAGGTACTTCCTTCGACTTGCCGGGCCCACGATAGATGATCGTGCTGCCCTGCAGCCAGCTCACCATCCTGATCGTTCCCGCCTCGACGTTGCGCAGGAAGGACGACACGATGAGCGGTATTACTCCGAGTACGCCGACGAGTATCGCCGCAACGATAATCAACGTTTCTGTCATGTGAGTGTGTTTCCTTTAGTAACGGTCGGCGTCGTGCGATTCGGTCTCACCGAGACCAATGCGCGACACCGTACAACGGTTGCGGGCATCATCCACATCTTCTATACGGACGATATCCCCCGCTCGGATTCGAACTCCAGCCTTCCGCTCCTCGTTCAGCTGTGTACCTAGAACCTGCACTACCTCCCCGCCCAGCTCCAGCGAAATCAGTCCATTGCCGTTGACGTCGAATCCCGTCACGGCCCGTCCCTCTGACATGAGCGCCGATCCAAGAGTCTGTGCTGGCCGGGATTCAAAGCGGAAGAGTGAGTTGAAGATGGGCCCCACGACAAGCGCCTCGAACGCGATGCCGCCGACAACTGCTATCGGTAGCGCGAGTACTGGCGCGACCAAGCGCTCGACAATCAACCCCGTTGCGCCGAACCCGACGAGAAAGTTGAACAGGACTCGCGGTGACAGCCAAGTCCAGAGATGCGACCTCCAGCCACCTGGATGCGAGTGTGGCGCGGCGTGCGCGGTCAAGTGCATGTGCCCCGCATCGTGCGCGTGACCTGAAACGTGGGGGCTTCCATGCGCGACGTCCACCGAATGACTGTGACCACCGATACCGTGCACGTCGTGCCCGCTGGTATCGTGGCCGTGATGCGCGGCCCCATGACCGCTGCTGAAGCCAAGGAATGCCATGGCTGCCATGCCCGCGGCTCCGAGAACCACGCCGAAAACGTAGAGGTCCATCTTATATTGGATGTTGCGAGAGTTGCATCTCCTCCGCAATCTAGGGGTAAGTTGAGCCCGCAGATTGGCCTTCAACAAGGCTCAGTAAGCGCACGGCGATCATGCCGCCAACACATTTCAGGTGCCGACTTGCAATCACACCGTAATGCCTGCACTGCTCCCAGCGTTTCTCTGCTCTTCCTCATACTAGCGGCCGTTCTTTCTTGTGGCGGTGGTACGAGCGGACCGAGCGTCACAACGGTTGCGTCCGTAACCGTTTCCGCGCCGGGCAGAAGCATTGACGTAGGCAAAACTGCGCAGCTCACGGCGGTGGCGTTCGACCAGGCGGGCGCCCAGCTGGTCGGCGTGACATTTCAATGGTCCTCCTCTGATAAAACGATTGCGACGGTAAGCAGCACCGGGGTTGTGACTGGCGTCGCTGTCGGATCCGCAAGAATTACAGCTATGACCGGCACTGTATCTGGTTTTGCTGATGTCACCGTCGGTCCAACGATGACCACCGAGCTCACCGAAAAGCCTGTCGTTCGCGGATGAAGCCTTGAGCGCCGAACTCTCGCGGAGAAAGCAACTCGTCTTTTCCGTGGTCGCGCTTCTCTCTCCGCTCGTGTTGCTGGCAGTGCTCGAGGTCGGCCTCCGCGTAGCCCAGTACGATGGGGAGACACGCCTCTTCGAATCGCCGGAAAAATTGCACGGTCTATACTTGGTGCCGGGGCGACGCGTCGGCGCACGATATTTCCCTCGAGCAAAGTCGCCGCCCTCTCCGCCGTTCGACGCTTTTCTCGTGCGCAAGCCAGTGCACGGAATCCGCATCTTCGTCATGGGGGAGTCGGCTGCGGCTGGTTTTCCGTACCCGGCGAACGGCGCCTTCTCGAACGTCCTGGCCGACGCGCTTCAGGATGTTCTGCCAAGTGATACGGTGGAGGTGGTCAACCTCGGCATCGCTGCGACAAACAGTTACACCATCGCGGATCTCGCGCCCGATGTAATTGCGCAGCGACCGGACGCGATACTGATTTACGCCGGACATAACGAGTACTACGGCGCGCTTGGAGCGGGATCAACGGAGACACTCGGCGCGGTGCCCGCCTTCGTTCGCTTGTACCTGAGGCTCCAGCGATTCAAGACATTCCTTCTGCTGCGAAATGTTGTCGGAATAGCGTTTGTTGCCGCGCGCGGGGAATCGCCTTTCGCGACGCCTGATCCGCATCCGAGCAGGATGGAAACCGTCGTGCGCGATCAGCGCATCACTCTCGGAGGCAGGGTTTACGAGCGCGGCAAACGACAGTTCGAGAGCAACCTGCTCGCTGCGCTCGGTGCGTTTCAGCGCGCGGGTGTGCCGGTCTTCATCGGAAGCACGCCGAGCAATCTGCGGGACCAGAAGCCTTTCGGTTCCCTGGCATCGCCGGCGGACAGCTCCGCGGCAACCGTGTTCGATTCCGCCCGGGCTGCGCTGTCGCGGGCCGATATCGAGCGAGCTCGACTCCTGTTCGCGCGCGCTCGCGATCTTGACATTATACGTTTCCGCGCCCCGGGAGAGTTTCGGGAGATCATCAAGCGCGCCGCGACAAAAACGGGGGCGCACTATGTTCCATCCGAAGAAGCGTTCGACTCAGCGGCCCAATACGGGATACCAGGCCAGGATCTCTTCCTGGAGCACGTCCACCCGAACGCCGGCGGATATCTTCTTCTTGGACGCACTTACTTCGAGGCGTTGCAGCGCGCGGGATTTCTGGAAAGAGCAGAACTCGGGCGGCTCGCCGGTTGGGACGAATACGCGCGCAGGATGGATCTCACAGCGCTCGACAACCGGATCGTTTATCACACGGTCAAAACGATCACAACCCGGTGGCCATTTCTTCCGGTGAACGCGCAACAGAATTATCGCGGCACGTACCGGCCCACCGATTTCACGGACAGCGTGGCCTTCGCCGTCTCGATGGGCGTGATGACGTGGGCGCAAGCCAAGGTTGAGACAGCGAAACGATACGAAGCCCGTGGTCAGATAGACAGCGCCCTTGCGGAATACGCCGGACTCATCCGGCGAGAACCGCACTCAGAGGGAGGGTACCGCCTGGCCGGCGCGGCTCTGCTCGACGCGAGGCAGCCGCAGCGCGCGCGTCCATTCCTGGAGAAATCGTACGCGATCGAGCCGACTCCATTTACCGCTTATGCGCTTGGCGTCCTCGCCAGGCAATCGGGTGACGCGCAGCACGCGATCGGCCTTCTCGAGCAATCGCTATCGCTCTCTCCGAATGCACCGGCGACATTGTACCAGCTCTCTATCACGTACGCAGTAGCGCATGACATGGGACGCGCGCGCGCCACCGCGGCGCGGCTGGCAATGGTAAGTCCACAGTATCCGGGCCTCGTGTCCCTCGCATCCGCGCTCGGCATGGACCGCCAATGAGGCGCCGGCGGGATCCGGCGCGCGAATTCGCGTTTGTATTCGCCGTCCTTGCAGCGCTGATCGGGTTAGCGCCGCTAATTCACAGAGAGAATCCACGGTTCACCGCGCTGGGCGTGACGATCATTTTCCTCATGATCGGGCTATTCGCTCCGCGAATTGCCAGTGTGCCCGCCCGCGCCTGGCTGGCTTTGGCGGCGCTTCTCAACCGCACGGTATCAGCTGTGGTCCTGGCGATCATTTATATCGTCGTGATAACGCCGACGGGCCTATATCGGCGCATTTCCGGGAAGGACGCGCTTCAGCGCAGATTCGATCGGACGGCGTCGACGTATTGGACAGATCGGGAGGAGCCGAGCCCGCGCGCGGAGACGCTTCCCCGCCAATACTGATCCAGCGGGAATGAAAGTCCTTGGCATATCCGCATTCTATCATGACAGCGCTGCTGCTCTGATCGAGGACGGGCGGATCGTCGCCGCGGCGCAGGAAGAGCGCTTCAGTCGGCGGCGGCACGACGCGCGGTTTCCTTCGTCAGCGATTGCCTTCTGCCTGCAGTTTGCCCGAACGAAGGTCGAGGACGTCGACCTCGTCGTTTTTTACGAAAAACCATTTCTAAAGTTCGAGCGGTTGCTCGAGACCTACGTTGGTTTCGCTCCACGCGGCTTTGCATCCTTCGCGAAGGCGATGCCGCTCTGGATCCAGGAGAAGCTTTTCCTTCGTCGCTTCCTAGTACGCGAATTCGGGGAAATGGCGGAAGGCGTCGACTGGGACAGCCGGCTCATGTTCTCCGAGCACCATTTCAGCCACGCTGCCAGCGCGTTTTTACCTTCGCCGTTCAAAGAGGCCGCAATCCTTACCGTAGACGGCGTGGGCGAATGGGCGACGACATCGCTGGCGCTCGGAAACGATACCCGGATAGACATGTTGCGCGAGATTCGATTCCCCCATTCGCTAGGCCTGCTGTACAGCGCGTTCACCTACTATCTCGGATTCAGGGTGAACTCGGGTGAGTACAAGGTGATGGGGCTTGCTCCATATGGGCGACCGACGTACCGGGACTCGATTCTGGAAAAGCTGATCGATCTCAAAGATGACGGATCTTTCCGGCTCGACATGTCCTACTTCGACTACGCGACCGGCCTGAGGATGACCAACGACGCTTTCGCCGAGCTCTTTGGCGGAGCGCCCCGTAGTCCGGAGGAGCCGCTCACTCAGCGCCACATGGACATCGCGGCATCGATCCAGGCAGTGCTCGATGAAGCGATGCTGCGGATTGGCCGCGATCTCGCCGCGCGCACCAACCAACGCACACTTTGCATGGCTGGCGGCGTCGCACTCAACTGCGTGAGCAATGGAAAGTTGCTGCGCTCGGGAGTCTTCTCGGATATCTGGATTCAACCGGCGGCCGGAGATGCGGGAGGCGCGATCGGTGCCGCGCTTGGTGCGTATCATCTCGCGCGAGCGAACGCGCCGAGGCGGAGCTATTCACCGAGCGCAGAGCTGGACGGAATGAGCGGGTCCTTCCTCGGCCCTCAGTACTCGCAGCACGAAATCGAAACGCGACTCAACGCCTTGGGCGCGCGATTTCGCGTCTTGTCCCACGAAGAGCTGATCTGGGTCGCAGTCGATGCTCTCGAGCGAAAGGATGTGCTCGGCTGGTTTCAGGGAAGAATGGAGTTCGGTCCCCGCGCACTGGGTGCGCGCTCAATTCTCGCCGATCCGCGCGACCCCGACATGCACTCGAAGCTCAATCTCAAGGTGAAATTTCGGGAGTCTTTTCGGCCGTTCGCCCCAGCCGTATTGCGGGAGTCGTTGAGCGACTGGTTCGAGCTGGAAGTGGACAGTCCGTACATGCTTTTCGTAGCGGACGTCGCGCGCGCTCACCGGATTGATTCACCGGAAGAGAGCGGCGATCTGAAGTGGGCCGAGCGTCTTAGGATTCTTCGGTCGGATATTCCCGCGGCGACACACGTCGATGGCTCCGCGAGAATTCAAACCGTTCATAAACAGACCAACCCGCGCTTCCATCAATTGATCTCGGCGTTTGCGGAGCGAACCGGTTGTCCGGTGCTCGTCAATACTAGCTTCAACGTTCGAGGAGAACCGATCGTGTGCACGCCCGAGGATGCATTCCGATGCTTCATGGGCACGCGGATCGACGCGCTGGCAATTGGAAACTGCTTTCTCCGCAAGGGCGAACAGGACGAGACGCTCGCCCGTCGCTACGATCAGGGGATCGATCCGGACTGATGAGCGCTCACGGCCAGCGCGGCGGCCGTTTAATTTGGTGTGCATGAGCGTCATTCGCACCGCCGCAGAGCTGTTCGCCTTCATGAAGGAAAGGAAGCGCCTTTGGCTGATTCCGCTGGCGACAGTCCTGCTGCTCTTGGGCGGCTTGCTCGCGCTCGCCGAAGGATCCGCGCTCGCCCCGTTCATATACTCTATTTTCTGACGCATCTGTTTTCTGACGCCATCCACGAAACCTGATGAACAAAAGAGGGACGCGCCTGAGCGGCGCGCCCCTCTTTTTTTCGTTCCTTCTTAGCCGACTTCAATACAAAATCGGATTCCGGAAGATCAAAAGCTACATATCCGGGAAGGTTCCCCCGAACGTGTATAGCGGCTTCCCAAGGACCTGCAGCTCCTTGGCGGGTACCGGCATTTGCCGCGGCGTAAGTGGTTCCAGCCCGTCGATGCGACGCCGGTTGAAGAATACCGCATCGCCCAGCCCCATCAGCTCGATATCCTGCTCGTATTGCAGCTTCGTGAGCAGGCCCGCCGCCAAATCCGTTGGCGTCGCTGGTGGAAGTCCACCCCGTCCGACGCGAGTGTTATTGATCAAGTTCGCGGCAGTTAAGAGACTACCGCCACTCCGAATCAAGCCTTCCGCCCAAAGTAGATCGTTCTCGGCGGATGTTATGACCGGGTCGATGCCGAATCCGCC
>JBKPDS010000017.1:0-6904 GCA_046727995.1 Gemmatimonadota bacterium | reverse complement strand
TCTTTTCGCCTGAGCGACCTCAGTGGTCCATAGAGCTAGCTCTTTCCTCCTTCCCGTTTATGTTCATGTTTGTGATATGATCAAGCTCATCGACGTGTACAAGGCGTTCGGTCCCAAGAAAGTTCTAGAGGGCTTCTCGCTCGAGGTCGAAGAGGGCGAGACGATGGTTCTCATCGGCTACTCGGGAACCGGGAAGTCCGTCGCTATCAAACACATCGTCGGATTGCTCGAGCCTGATCGGGGAACCGTCTGGGTCGACGGGAAGGAAGTCCCGACACTCGGTCGCGCCGACCTGTACGAGCTCCGCTCGCATATCGGCTACGTCTTCCAGTTCGCGGCGCTGTTCGACTCGCTCTCCATCGGCGACAACGTCGCCATGGGGCTGCGCAAGGAAGGACGGCTCTCGGAAAGCGAGATCATCACGCGCGTCGGGGAGGCACTGGAGCTCGTCGATCTGCCCGGGGTCGAATCGAAGTATCCGGCGGAGCTGTCGGGCGGAATGCGAAAACGCGTCGGCATCGCGCGCGCCATCGCCCGCCAGCCCAAGTACATCATGTACGACGAGCCGACGACCGGTCTCGATCCCGTCACCAGCGCCATCATCGACCAGTTGATGATTCGCATGCGCGAGCGACTGCGCGTTACGAGCATCGTCGTGACCCACGACATGCGCAGCGCTTACACCATCGGCTCGCGCATCGCGATGCTGTACGAAGGGAAATGCCGACAGGTGGGTACCGTCAACGAGATCCAGCACACCAATGATCCGGTGGTGCGGCAATTCATCGAGGGTAAGCCCGACCTCGATGTCGTGGAGGCCGGAGTCTGAAGATGACGGCCGCCGACGGTTCGAACCTGCCCTCACTCGTCGTCCACCTACAGCGCGACAAAGCGCGCGCTCTCGTGCGCGCGGCATTTCCGCGCCGCAAATGGAAAATCATCTCCACCCGATCCTCCGAGGAAGTGGAGGCCATCTTCCGCCGCGTTCTAGTCGATGCGGCGATCATCGACCTCGGCTCGCCCGACGAAGATACCTGGAAGGCGGCCGCATTTGCCGCTGAATTCCCCAGCGCGCCGTTCTTCGCGATCATGCCGCTCCGCGCGTCTGATGCGCCGGCCGCGGCGCGGTGCATGGGACTCGGCTTCATCGATCTGATCATCGAAGGAATCGACGAGAACGCCGCTCGCGATCTCGTGCATCCTCATGCCTTCTCCACGCGCTTTCGTCTGGCGCTGGGGGAGCCGCCGCAGAATCTGGGATTGACGACTCCGCTCCAACGGGCAGCATGGGATGTGATCGTCGCGCACTCGGGGCGACCCGTGACGACCAGGGAGCTGGCGAAATCAGTGGGTCTCAGTCGCGAGCACCTGAGCCGGAACTTCGCCAAGCCCGGCGCGCCAAATCTCAAGCGCGTCATCGATCTCGTCCGGCTCATCGCCGCGGCGGAGTTAGCCAAGAATCCCGGCCACGACATCCGCGACATCGCCCGCATTCTGGACTTCGCATCCTCGTCGCATCTCGCCGTGACTGCGCAAAGGATTTTCGGCACGCGACCGGCGTCTCTCGCGCGACTGCGGACTACCGATTTGATCGAGAGATTTGCGCAAGGCCGGACGAGAAGTAGAGCATAGATCGCTCGACGGGAGAAGCGGAGTTCGAATTGCAAACTGATTGCGATGTACGAACCTGCTTCGAAATCAGAACCGACTGCGAAGTTCGAAGTGAGTTCTCGCTAATTCTCAATTCTCGATTCGTAGTCGGTTCTTAAATCGCAGAAGGTTCGTAATTCGTAATCAGTTTGCAATTCGAACTCCCTTCTCCCGTCGAACCGCCTGTTTAACCGCCACGGCCCGCCTTTTCCAGTTAACCCAATGTTGCCCCAAATCCGAGCTTGTGATATTTTTCACAAGCTTCCGGACAGCCCTAAACCCTCCGGCGAGACGGTTTCTCCTGCCTCCCGCCCACCAGCTTCTGAGCACATAGATCATGGCCACTGATACGATCCTTCGCCCTGGCGAAATAAAGGATATTCTCCTCCGCGAAATCGAAGCGGCGGACCTCCACGAGCTCGATGTCGAAGAGGTCGGGACCGTGCTCGAGGTCAAAGACGGAATCGCCCGCATCTACGGACTCCAGAAGGCGATGGCCGGCGAGATGCTCGAGGTCACATCCTCGGAGACTGGCGAGAAAGTGACCGCCCTCGCCCTGAATCTCGAAGAGGACAACATCGGCTCCGTCGTTCTCGGTGATTACCTCCAGCTCAAGGAAGGCGATGAAGTCCGCCGGACCGCCCGGGTGCTCGAGGTTCCTGTCGGGCACGAGCTCGTCGGACGCGTCGTCGACCCGCTCGGTCGTCCGCTCGACGATGCGGGACCGGTCAACGCCAAGCAGACCCGCAAGGTCGAATCGGAAGCGCCGGGCATCATCGTTCGCCAGCCGGTGAAGGAGCCCCTTCAGACCGGTATCAAGGCAATCGACTCGATGATTCCGATCGGCCGCGGTCAGCGCGAGTTGATCATCGGTGATCGCGGCACTGGCAAGACTGCCATCGCGATCGACACCATCATCAATCAGAAGGGCACCGGCGTCATCTGCGTTTACGTCGCGATCGGGCAGAAGAATTCGACGGTCGCCTCGGTGGTCGAGAAGCTCCGCCAGGCGGGCGCGATGGAGTACACCATCGTCGTCGTCGCTGGCGCATCGGATCCAGCACCGATGCAGTACATCGCGCCTTACTCCGGCTGCGCCATGGCCGAGTACTTCATGTACAACGAAGGCGTGCCGACTCTGTGCGTCTACGACGATCTGTCGAAGCAGGCGGCTGCGTATCGTCAGCTCTCGCTCGTTCTCCGTCGCCCTCCCGGCCGCGAAGCGTTCCCCGGCGACGTCTTCTACCTCCACTCTCGCTTGCTGGAGAGAGCCGCGAAACTGAGTGACGACGCGTCGATCGTCGATGGCTCGCACATCAAAAAGGCCGGCGGATCGCTGACCGCGCTTCCGATCATCGAGACCCAGGCTGGCGACGTGTCAGCCTACATCCCGACCAACGTCATCTCCATCACGGACGGGCAGATCTTCCTCGAGGCTGACCTTTTCTTCGCGGGTGTCCGTCCCGCGGTAAACGTCGGCATCTCCGTGTCACGCGTCGGCGGCTCGGCGCAGGTGAAGGCGATGCGTTCCGTTGCCGGTAGACTCCGTCTCGACCTCGCCCAGTACCGCGAGCTGGAGGCGTTTTCCTCCTTTGCCTCGGATCTCGATGCCGCAACCAAGAAGCAGCTCGAACGTGGCGCGCGCACGGTGGAAGTTCTGAAGCAGCCGCAGTACCACCCGATGCCCGTCGAGCAACAGGTAATGGTCATCTACGCGGTGACCAACGGCCACCTCGATCAGATCGCCGTGCCCCAGATCAAGGAGTGGGAGCGCGGGTTCCTCGAGTTTGCTGACAAGCAGTTCCCGCAGGTCGGGCAGAAGATTCGCTCAGAGAAGGTCCTGTCTAAGGAAACCGAGGCCGATCTCAAGAGAGCAATCGAAGGCTTCAACCAGCAGTTCACTCAGCCGAAGTAGTAACGGATGGCAAAGGGCCGTGAGCTGAAAGGACGGATCAAGTCCGTCGAGAACACCCGCAAGATCACGCGGACGATGGAGATGGTGGCCACGTCCAAGATGAAGCGCGCCCAGGATCGCGTCGTCGCGGCGCGTCCATACGCCAATTCGCTCACCGAAGTCATCGCCAATCTCTATACGCCGGAGCTGGCCGAGCGTTTTCCGCTGATGCGTCAGCCGGCGTCGATCAAAAAGGCGGCGATAATTCTGCTGACCAGCAATCGTGGGCTCGCGGGAGCGTTCAACGCCAATCTTCTCAAGGAAGCGCGTAATCTCCTGGCAAAGCTCTCCGAGCAAAACGTCGAGCAGGAACTGCACGTCGTCGGCAAGAAAGGACTCGGCTATTTCCGGTACGTTGGTCGCGCCGTTGCGTCGAGCCGCACTGACATCACCGGCCAGCCGACCGTCACCAATGCCGCCGAGCTGGTGGATCCTTTGATCGAGCGCTTCGCGTCCGGCGAGATCGACGCCGTCTACGTGATCTACTCGAAGTTCAACTCAGCGCTCTCGACGCCGCCGACATCGCAGCTCGTATTGCCGGTGACGCCGCCCGAGCGCAAGGGTCCGCAGCCCGACTATATCCTCATGCCGTCGGCGGAAGTGATTCTGACCCAGCTTCTCCCGTCCTACGTTCGTAACTCTGTCTACCGCGCACTCGTCGAGAATGAGGCGGGTTTTCAGAGCGCCCAACGCACGGCGATGAAGAACGCAACTGATAACGCAGGTGAGATGCTCAACGTTCTACGCCGCACCTTCAACCGCGCCCGTCAGGCGCAGATCACGCAGGAAATCGCCGAAATCGTCGGCGGTTCCGCCGCTTTAGAGGGTTAATCATGGCAACAGCTGTCCGCACCGAGAGAAAGAAAGCGAAGGCCAGCCCGGAAGTGAACAAGACGCACAACATCGGCAAGGTCGTTCAGGTCATCGGCCCCGTGCTCGACGTCGAGTTCGAGTCTGAGCACCTCCCTGAGCTCTACAACGCTTTGCGCATCCGCGAAAAATCTGATTCCGGCGTCGACATCGACGTCACCGTCGAAGTGCAGCAGCACATCGGCCGCAACCAGGTGCGCGCAGTCGCGATGTCGTCGACTGACGCAGTGGTTCGTGGAATGAACGTCGAGGATACCGGCGGTCCTATCACGGTGCCTGTTGGCGAAGCCGCGCTGGGAAGAATTCTGAACGTGCTCGGCAATCCTGTCGACAACGGTCCGGCGATTCCAGCGAGCGTCGAGCGCTGGCCAATCCATCGTCCCGCTCCGGAGTTCGCCGACCTCGAGCCGAAGACCGAGGTCTTCGAGACAGGCATCAAGGTCATCGACCTGATCGCCCCGTTCGTGAAGGGTGGAAAGATCGGACTCTTCGGAGGCGCCGGCGTCGGCAAGACCGTCGTCATTCAGGAGCTGATCAACAACGTCGCCAAGGGACACGGTGGTAAGTCAGTCTTCTGTGGCGTCGGTGAGCGGACGCGTGAGGGCAACGATCTCTATCTCGAGATGAAGGAGTCGGGCGTCATCAACTCCTGCGCCCTGATTTACGGCCAGATGAACGAGCCGCCTGGTGCGCGTCTCAGAGTCGGACTTTCGGGACTTACGGTCGCCGAGTATTTCCGCGACGTCGAGAACGCCGACGTGCTTGTCTTCATCGACAACATCTTCCGCTTCACGCAGGCGGGATCAGAGGTATCGGCGCTGCTCGGCCGCATGCCAAGCGCGGTGGGTTACCAGCCGACGCTGGCGACGGAGATGGGCGACCTGCAGGAGCGCATCACTTCGACCAAGAACGGATCGATCACATCGGTGCAGGCGATTTATGTTCCGGCCGACGACATCACCGATCCGGCACCGGCGACGGCGTTTGCGCACCTCGACGCGACGGTGGTGTTGTCACGTGCGATTACCGAGCTCGGCATCTACCCGGCCGTCGATCCGCTGGCGTCCTCGTCGCGAATTCTCGACGCCCAGTTCATCGGCGATCGCCATTATAAGGTAGCCACTGACGTCCAGAAGATTCTGCAGCGCTACAAGGAGCTGCAGGACATTATCGCCATCCTCGGCATGGACGAGCTCTCAGAGGACGACAAGCTGGTGGTGGGTCGCGCCCGCAGAATTCAGCGGTTCATGTCGCAGCCCTTCGCGGTGGCCGAGCAATTCACCGGCTACCCCGGCCAGTATGTGAAGCTCGAGGAGACCGTTTCCTCATTCGAGAGGCTGGTTGCCGGCGAGTTCGATCAGTATCCGGAGCAGGCGTTCTTCATGCAGGGCGGTATCGACGGCGTGAGCGAGCGCGCCCAGCAACTGTCCAAGTAGGCGTCGATGCTCAAGGTATCGGTCATCTCTCCTGAAGCCGTTCTTTTTGAAGGCGAGACGGATTCGGTCGTCGCCCCGGCGTTCGACGGCGAGGTCGGGATTCTTACCGGTCACGCCCCCCTTATGGCGCTGCTCGGTAACGGGCAGCTGCGATTGGGCGGAGCCACTCGACGCTTCAATGTCAGCGGTGGCTTCATGCAGGTGCTGAACAATCAGGTGCGCGTCGTGACGGAGAAAGCGACCGCGGCCTGACCGCGAGCACACCTCGAAGCGCGACAGGCGGAGCCTCTGGCTCCGCCTTTTTTGTCCAGGTATGTGTCGGTACCGACGTTTTTTTTGCGAGTTTTTAGCGCAACCGACTACGGTCGGCAAGGTGAATACCTGGGCTCGGTTGACATGTTTGTTACGCCCGGCCTAAGTTAAGGGCATATCAGACACCCCTGAGGATCCCCGGGCTGGGGGATCCTTGGGCATTGTCTCCTGCACAGGTGGCACGTCTGCTTCACAGGCGTCCACGTGCAGCCACATAGTCGCTATCTCAGGATTGATTTTCCCGTCTCTCCTCTGGTATGCGGCCCGTCCTATCCCAGTTTCACTTTCTGCGAGGTGTGTATGGGAATGACAGGTAAGATCTCTCGATTCCTTGCGATCGCGAGCATACTCGGGCTTGCCCCAGTGTTTGCTCAGGCGCAGGGAACGACCATCAGTGGCCAGGTGACTGGCACCGGTGGAGCGCCCGTGGTGGGCGCAAGCGTGAGTATTTCGAGTCTGCGTACTGGCGGATTCACGGACGAACAGGGCCGGTACACTTTTACGGTCCCAGCGAGCGCTAACGGGACGACAGTGACCGTCACAGCGCGTCGACTCGGATTTCAGCCAAGCTCGGCCCCGGTAACACTCAGTGGCACTCCGGTGGTTCAGAACTTCAGTCTTTCCGCCACCGCCACAGAGCTTCAAGGCGTCGTCGTCACCGCTCTCGGCCTGACGAGAGAGA
>JBKPDS010000016.1:0-25873 GCA_046727995.1 Gemmatimonadota bacterium | reverse complement strand
GCGGAGTGCGAGGCTGCGGCTCTTTCCGGGGGACACGAGCACGGCGGATACGGCCTATGCTCCGATTGCGCAGCGCCGTCGCCTGTTTGACGCGACGATCGCTGCCGGCAAGCCGCCGTCGGATTGGCACCGGTGGGGGGCGCAGCTCTTCGCGGCCGATCGCGATGTCCACGGGGGCTCGGCGGGCTCGGTCGACTCCGCGTTTTACCGGCGGCTCGGCGATTTTCTGAACCGCACCAAAGCACCGGAGGGCGTGCGGCAGTCGGCAGAGTTTCTCGAGGCCGCCGATGCCTGGGACTTTGCGGCCGTGCAGCGGATTGGCGACGAATTGATCAGGAAGATGCGAAACGGGGAAGGGTGGTTCTCGCCCGATTACCTGAGGGATGCGACGGTAGTGGCGCATCTGAAGAATGGTGACCGGGTGGGCGCCAAGTCTGCATTCGACGCGCTGATGCCGCTGGTGAGTCGCGGTGCGGAGGGTAATTTGCGGACTCGTCTGCTGCGCGCCTATATCGTCAGGGAGCGCTGAGATGAGGTACGTCCTGATCGCGAATCAGCCGCACCGATCGTAGCGAACTCTCGGTCACCCGAAGCGCCAGCATGAATCTCCGGGTCGCAACGATGGAAGACGTGCCGGCGCTCAACGCGCTCATCGCGGACTCGGCGCGGGGGTTGAGCGCGGAGCACTACACAGCTGTCCAGATCGAAGCACTGATCACGCACGTGTTCGGCGTCGACACCCAGCTCATTGCCGACGGCACGTACTATGTGATTGTTGGGGACGAAACTCACGCGCCGGTAGCGGCTGGCGGATGGAGCGCGCGGCGCACGCTCTATGGCGGCGACCAGGCGAAGGCGGGCGAGGATTCGCGGCTGAATCCCGCTACCGACGCTGCGCGGATTCGCGCGTTTTTTGTTCACCCGCAATTCGCGCGGCGTGGTCTGGCGCGACAACTCTACGACGAGTGTGAGCGCGCGGCGCGGATGGCGCAGTTCCGGAAATTCGAGCTAATGTCGACGTTGCCGGGTGAGGCGTTCTATCAGACGCTTGGTTTTATGGTGGTGGAGCGGACCGCCGTTCGTCTGCCCGGGGATGTCACAGTGCCACTCGTGCAAATGGAACGATCCATTTGACGAGGGTTAGCGTGCTTTGCCTCGGGCGACGCGCGATTTGATTCCAGACAATGCGTGAGTCGGTGAGCCGGTGGCTGTCGAGTTGTCGACCAACGAGTGGCAGAAGGGGCACTCCCTGAATTCTTCCCGCCGCGCGTCCTCGAGCGAATGGTACGGTTTGTCCTGCCTGGCCCGAATGATCTCGTCGATCATGCAGTTCCTGTTTTCGTTATCGAGGTCGTGGACTTCACGCTTGTACGGGCTCGTATTGGCGACGTAGCGCTCCCCGTTCAGATTCCCCTTGTATTTACGCGCCACCGGGCCTGGCCCTCGAAAAATGGTTTCTTTTGCCGTTCAACGAGCACGCCGGACAGAAGTTCGTCCGCTCGGGCAACGGTTCCAAAATACCAACCGATCATGAACGATTCGTGAATTATTCATGACGCGAGCGTCATAATCGGCGGAGATGCGTCGGTACCGACGTATCATCAGTTGCGTGGGCGGAAGTCGTGCGTCTTACATGCAGCGGTTGGAGAAGAGAGGGGACGCGAAAACGGGCGCGCCCCTCTTTTCATTTTAGGGATTCATGGTTACGGAATTCCCTTTCGCCAGGAAAACGGCAAGAAACCGCAAGCGGTGCCCAAGTTCCACTCGTCAAGCTGCCTCCATACCCAATCGTCAGCGAGGGGGGCATGTCAAACGTGGGTTCGAGGAACTTTGCCGCCTACGGTATGGCACTCTTTGCCATCATCGGCGTCGGACTGGCGTCGACCGCCCAATCCCAACCAAACACTAGCACGTCAGACCCCGACCGTCGGACGACGGATCCGCGACAGGCGATGGTCGCCACACTCGCTGCAGCCCGTCCGAATCCGTCTCTGGGAAACCAGGCGCAGGTTTTCGATCGTTTCGCCGGCACCTGGGACGCGGACTTCGGTTTTCCTCACGACGACGGCCGAGTCACGCACAAGAAGGGCGAAATTCTGTTCGGATGGGTGATGGATGGCTATGCAATCCAGGACCTCTGGATCGGCTATCCGACCGATCAGCAGAAAGAACGCAGCATCGGAACCACCCTTCGGTTCTTCGACAAGGGTCACAACCAGTGGCGAATCGTCTTCGTGAATCCCGCGGCCAGCTATGTGGTGACGACCCAAGGCGGACTTGAGGGCGACCGCATCGTGCTGCGCGGTGTCGATACCGACGGACTTCCGATCCGGTGGACATTCTCCGAGATGACGCCCGACTCGTTCCACTGGCAGGGAGAGAAGTCTCACGACGGCGGCAAAACCTGGAAAGTCGAAGAAGACCACCACATGAAACGGCGCTCATGAGCGCCGGGAGAGCGATGATGAGAAGCACTGTCAATTATGTGATCGGCGGCCTGGTCGCACTCGGGCCTGCTGTCCTGGCCGCGCAGAGCAAGCCGCAGCAGGCGACAAAGAGCGAAGCTGCATTCAAGCAGCTCTCATCCCTCGTCGGAGAATGGCAGGGAGTCCAGGACGGGGTGCCAATCCAGGTCACCTACTCGCTCACGGCGAACGGAACCGCGCTGATGGAAAACCAGAAGCCCGGGGATTCGCCGCCGATGATCACGATGTTCACGGTTGACGGCGATCACCTGATGGCAACGCATTACTGCGTCACCGGGAACCAGCCGCAAATGGTGTCGGGGGTGCCGGACGATTTGCAGCAAGGAGTGCCGTTCAAACTGCAGCGCGTGACGGGGATGAAGACACCGGATGACTGGCACAACACAGGTCTGACCTTCAAGCTCGATGACCAGGACCACATCACGCAGCGCTGGACTTACCTGTACAAAGGGAAAGCCGGGGCGACCGTGTTTCATTACACGCGCAAGAAATAGTCGACCCGCGGTACTACGTAACGCAGCCTCCGCTTGACAGGCGGATTCGCGGCTCACTACGCTTTTGCTGTGACACCCAACGTAGAGCCGTTCCGCGTTCGCATGCTTCGGGAAACGCCAAGCGTGTCGCTGGCGCGTTTTGATCACCCGCCCCACGCGGTGCTGCCGACCGCATTTTCTCCGCACGACGCTGCGGAACGGTTCCGCATCAACATCGTCGAGCGCGGCTGGTTCCGGCTCCGATATGGCCGCCGCGAATGGACACTCGGCGCGGGCAGCGTCTTTCTCAGCCGTCCGAGCGACGAATACAGATACTCGCACCTGAAGCATGTGGAAGCCGACACCTGCCTGAGACTCGAATTCTCCGACGTTCTGGCAGACGAGCTGGCGGAGTCTTTTTCCGGTCTCTCACTCGTACTGCCGGCGACAAACCGGCTGGCGTGGTTGCGACTGCAGCTTTCTTCGCAGGCAGCGCACATCGACGAGATGTCGCTCGACGCTCTGTCATCCGAGCTCGTGGATGCGGCGTGCGGTGCGGAGGAGGGCTCGCACCTCTATCGCCCGGAACAACTCAAATGGTACGCGCAAAGGGTGTGTGCTGCGCGCGAGCTAATGCGGGCGGATCCGGCTGGCCGGCACTCGCTATGGCGCCTCTCGTCGCAGGTCTCGATGAGTCCGTTCCGGTTCGCTCGAGTATTCCGGGAACTGACCGGGATGCCGCCGCACAAATATCTGGTTCGGCTGAGGCTGTTGCGGGCGCGTGATCTACTGCAGTCGGGAATGCCCGTCACCGACGCCTGCTACGCCGCCGGGTTCAACAACCTCAGTCATTTCATCCGCAGTTTCTCCGGATATTTCGGCGTCACGCCGTCCAGACTGAAGGCATCCTCGGCGTTCCCAAGAGAGTAGGCGCAAACCGGGGATGCGCGTGGGGCGAGCAGCTGTCGCCAATGTCGCTTCGTCTCAATCCGAATCGAGCACCAGCTTCAGTCCGAAGCCGGCCAGCACCGCGCCGGCGACTCTATTGATTCGCACGTGGAGGGACCGGTAGACACGACGCGCTCTTTCATGCGAGAAGAGAGCGGCGACGGTTCCATACCACAGCAAAGTGTTGAAAGCAACGATGAGGATCGCGACGAGCCAAACCGACGGGGGAGTGGTTGGACGCAGTAATAGAGTGAACACACTGCCAAAATAGAGCAGGCACTTCGGGTTCACGATCGTCGTCGTAAATCCGCGCAAGTAGGCGTTGCGCACCAGATCCGGTCGTGTTTCCTCAACCGCTGGAGTTCCTTCGCTCCACAACCTCATGCCGAGGTAAATGAGGTAGATCCCGCCGGCGAGCTTGAGCGTCCGGTAGAGGAAGGGCACGATCGCGAAGAGCGCGCCGAGCCCGAGGGCAACAGCGGTCGCCCAGATGATATTCCCGGTCAGGATGCCGAGCACTGTCGCCCCACCGTTCTTCCGGCCCGAGGAGAGGGCAACCTGTGAAACCAGGAAGAAATTCGGACCCGGAATCATGGCCGCCAGGAGATCGACCGCGAGTAGCGCGAGGAGCGTTTGGGAGTAGGCCTGCATCTAGATATCGATCACCAAACCGTCGTGGGCCGCTTCGAAGTCTGGTATTGGCAAGCGTTGCAGCATGTCCTGGCTCATGTGAGTAAGGAGGAATCGCTTGCACTTGAAGAGTTCAAGATGGGATTTGAGGGTGGCGAGTGCCATGTGATTTCGACGAATCCTCTCGCACGTATACGCTTCGCAGATAAACAGGTCAGCACCGTTTGCGATTCCCGGTAATTCGTCCGTCCAGTCTGTGTCACCAGAGTAAACGATCACTGTGCCAGCCGCGTCGAGGCGAAGGGCGTGCGGATTTGTGCCGGCTGTGTGTGCTGCCCGGACAGCGGAGAGCGTGACTTGGCCAATCTGGCAACTATTGCCTGCTGAATACGAAATGAACTCGAGAGGAAAAGCACGAGAGACACTGGTCGCTCCGGGGAAGAACGCGTCGAGGGAGGCCTGAACGGCTTTCTCGATGCCCTCCGGGCCGACGATGGTAAGAGGGCGCGTTCGCGTGCCTTCTATCTGTGCCTCACGCTCGATGAATGCGATGCCACCAAAATGGTCGCCGTGAAGGTGTGAGACGAAGATCGTGTCGATGCCATTCGGATCGATGTTCATGCGCTTGAGGCCGATGAGCGCGGTGACTCCGCAATCGATCAGGAATCGGGTCGCTCCGATGTCGACGTGGAAGCAGGTCTGCAGTCTGCCTCCACTTCCGAATGCGTCGCCGCAGCCGATAACGCTCAGCGTGGTCACGAAACGAACTGGATCATGTGAGTGCCCGGATGGAACATTGCCGCGAGACCAGAAGTCACTGATTATTAACCTGTTGATATGATCCAAGCCGAGGCGCAGGAGCTTCGCGGATCGTGGGTCCGCTTCAGGTGGGATCTCGTAAAGGCGAGTCTTCCCACAATACCTCCTGCGGACGCTACGATCGCTCGGGCAAAGCCCGAATCTGCGGCGGTCATTCTCGAAGTCGTTATTTCAGCATACGCTTCTGACCCTGTGTGGAACGACATGCTGTCTGCGATTCAGGCGCGTATGAGCTTGCGCATCGCGGAGACCATCGCCGACAAAACTTGCGAATACCTCATGCTGAGCAAGAATGGCGAGCTCGTTGGTGTCTCCGGAATCGCGGACGCACATTGGACAGGCCAGAACCTTCTCACCGGAATTTGCATCCGTCCCGAGTTTCAGCGTCAGCGGTTTGGAACGTTTCTCCTCGGCTACTCTCTGCACCGCCTGCGTGCACGCGGTCTCAAAGAAGCGGTGGTATACACGGAGAACGGCTCATTGGCTGATCGGAAGATCTACCCACTCTTCGGTGGAGTGCGACAGGCGAACGTTGAGTATCCGGGAGCGCTTCCACGACCGGCGAGCTCGCAGCCACCAACCCGCTCTCGTCGGGAAACGGAGGCGCCACGCGAATGAACCACAAAGTGTACTTCGACGGTCGTGTCCAAAGCATCTGGTTTCGGGTCGACGCCGGAAATGCTTCTGTTGGTGTCATTGCACCGGGATCCTATTCGTTCTCGACGGACGGCGCCGAGCAGGTGATCGTGCTGACCGGCGAGCTGGCGGTGAAGCTGCCGGGGGAAAACTGGCGCACCGTGCAGGCTCCGGGCGCCTATGTTGTGCCTGCCAACTCGAAATTCGAAGTCAGAGCCGAGGGCGACGTCTCCTACCTGTGCCGATTTGATGCCGCTGAATCGACCACTTGACGCGCGATTCAGTTCTAAACCTTCAATGCAGCATCGGCACAAAGCTGATTGCAAAGTTCCCACGAAACGAGTTGGTTCATGTCTACGATGAAGGTCCGCCTATCTGCCGGTCTATCTGCCTGATAGCGCCGAGGTGATAAGCGATGTGGGCGACACTCGTCAGCACGCCACGCAACTCAACCTCATTGACTTCGCGCGGGGCGCTCAGATTCCTCTCCCAGGTCGCACACTCGCGCCGCAGCTCATCTCGAAGCTGTCGCCATTCGTCGACATCGACGCTGGTCTTTTTCCAGGCTGCGGCCCAATCAGCGTCTTGAAATGGATTCTCGCCGTTTGCCCAGCGGTTCAGGAGCGATAGGTCGTAGCTAATGTGTCTGGCATGGGCAGCGATCGACGCGCCGCCAGCGTTTGTCGCGGACGCGGCTGGGGCCGATAGCTTTTCGACGGAGCCCAGCAATCCACGGTCGCCGCGATTCAAAATGTAGCCGTTCGATTCAGGGATGCCGTTGACTAGCTCCGAGTAGAGTATCGAGAGAGCAGGCGCAATCTCGCGAGTGTTCATTCAGGGAGTCACCAGGTTGGCAGGATACACGTCTTTCGCCTTGATAGCCTCCTTCAGATCGATCTCGACGGTCTGATAGGGCGAGTCCGCGCTCGTCTCACACAGGATTTCCCCGTTGGGCGATACGACCCAACTCCGACCAGCAAACGAATCACCGTCGTAGGACCTGCGATTCGTAGAGCCGACAAAGCATCCGGACATCACCGCCGCCATGCATGCCGCCATGTTCCAACGTTTGTGGCCCCCAGTCGCTCGCGGCGCGGCAATAAGATGCGCACCGCGCCGCCCGATCTCCCGCGCCGGCTCGGTGAATAGCAATTCGGTGCAGATTTGAAATCCGACCGTAAGGGGAGGGGAACCTACCGCGACCGGAGTAAAGCTGCGATCTCCACGGGCGAACCAGGTCGCTTCCCATCCATCCGGCTCGTCAGGCAGGTAGTACTTGGTGCGGATGCCACGATAGCCGCGGTCGGGCGTCCAAAAAAACGCTTCATTGAGACGCTTCCCGTTTCTTTCCACCGGGCGAGAGGACAATACGGCGCCCGCGTTCAGCTCGTGGAAACGGTCAATCATGGCGTCATGCGCCGCCAGCGCAGTGTTCCACACAGCGGGATCGATGGTTTTGGTCATGAACATCTGCCAGGCACAGAAGGGCATCTCCGGCAGAATGACGACATCGGTGGGACTCTGGCGAACGAAGCCGACCAGCGCTGCCCACGCAGCTTCTTTGCGCGAATTCTCGTCGGGGAATTCACAGACGGTGATCTTCACCGGCTTCTCTTCGCTAGCGCCGTGCATGGTTGCGCGCGCGTCGGCGTTGCGTTTTGCGAGTGGTACCGCAGGTAGCCATCTCGCACCATCGCCGGAGTCCGTTTCTGCTGCGGTCGACGTAGACCCAACCGCAGTTCTCACCGTCACAGATTCGCAGCCTGTCTGCTTCGTTTGAGGCGAGCAGTTGCGCCGCGCTCCAGACGATCGACCAGATGGGTGATTCCAGATCAGATCCAAAGTCTCGCCACGAAAGCGACATCTGGCGCGCGCCTGGTTGCAGCCGCAGCCTCGTCAGAGAGCTCTTCAGGGACGCATTCAGTGACTCGAGGGCGGCGCGGCGATCGGCCAGCACGACGCTTTTCGGCGCCGCCACTCCGCTCACGACGAGCCGCAACGCCTGGCGCACACGCAACGCCGAAAGGAAGGTGCGTCGTGCTGAGCCGGGGCTACGTGTGGCGCGCTGGCGCAATAGTCGCGCAGCGGCGGCGTCAACAACTCCAGCGCCTTCAGCCCAGCGAACGAGGTCGGTGTAATTGGAGAGGCGCTCGTGTACTAGACCGTGGTCGGTCCAGTCCACGGTGTTGACGAGATCCAGAGCCGGGTTTCCACCGACGTAGTGGAAAGAGGCAGCTGTCGGATTGGCCATTGACTGCTCCATATTGAGCGCGGGCCTGCACCAGTATATGCGGTTTAACTGGTGCAGGCCAGGGGCGCCGCCAATGCCAGTCGCACTGAGGGCGGCAATGAGCACGATCCGCTATCAGATCCCGATCTGCTCGAGAAGTGTCGCCCGGTCGTAGTAGAAACGCTCGCCCGACATCAGGCCGTCTCGTAAGCTGATAAAAATCGCCACCGGCAGGTTGAGCGGCCTTCCTGTCGCCGGCTGACCGCGATAGCTGCCGCGGTGGGTGCCCACGAAGCGGGTTTCGACTACCAAAAAGTTCTCGGAGGCGATGTAGCTGCGGATATCCTGCGGAACGATGCCGAACGCGGTCCACCATTCGTCGTAATAAGCTCGCACCGCCTCTCTCCCGCGGTGCACCTCGCCGGTTGCCATGTCTTCGAATACACAGTCCTCAGTGAGCGTAGCAAGTGTTCCTGCCATATCAAAAACTGTTTCTGCGGCAAGGTGTTGGTGCAGGATGGTGGTGTAAGTCGGGCTGAGCTCGGCCATGCAAGCCTTCAGGTAGGGATGCTGAACGAACCGGGCAGCAAACGCGCAGCGATCGACAGTCGATTCCAGCCGTTGATGGCAACTATCGCCAGTGTCAAATCGGCCAGGCTACGGTCGCTGAAATGGCGCGAGACCTCTCGATGCAGGACGTCGGGAACGTGATTCCTCGTCACCAGAGTAACGCCTTCGGCCCACAACAAGGCCGCCCGTTCGCGGTCGCTGTAATACGGCGACTCCCGCCATACGCTCAGTGAGTAGAGACGGACGTCGCTTTCGCCCGCGGCCTTGAGCTGTTTCCAGTGCATGTCAACGCAGTACGCACAACCATTGAGCTGAGAAACGTACAACTGTATCAGGAGCACCAGTGATGACTCGAGACCACACTCCGCGACGTATTGATCGAGCGCGTCCATTGCCTTGTAAATTCCGGGCGCCGTGGCGCTGTAATCGAGCCGAGGGGTAAAGGATCCGTCTTTCATCAGGAGCGAGTCATTCGACATCGGTGATTTCACCTGGCGACGGATAAAATCTCCACAGCAGCAGGGCACCGGCGGAGGCGGAAAACACTGAGTAGTCCAGCGGCGATTTGATCCCGAAGGAGATCGCCATCGCTGTGCCGAAAAGCGCGAGCAGAATTGCACTTCCCAGGGCCATCAATCGCACGCGGAACCCGAAAAGTAGGGCTAGACCGAAACCAAGCTCAAAGAACGTCGCCGCCCAGGCGAGGAAGGGAATGACCGCCGGTGGGAGAAATGAGTTGACCTGTGCTGTGTAGTGCTCGAAGTCTGCGAAATTTTTCCAGCCCCCTCGGGTGCGCCACAACCCAAAGCGGTCGGCAACTCCGGACAGAAAAGGGGTGGCGAGGGCGATGCGCGCATAGATCATTGCCCATCGATTGTAGTCCTTGTTCCGCCGCACAGAGGAAGCGACGCCTGACAACGCGCGCAAGGCTAGCTACTCACCCGAGGGCTCGGCGACCGACAGAGGTTTGTCGTTATCGCATAGGAAGAACGCCAGGAACCGAACGGGCCCACTGGCACTGGCATTCGCCGATACGCGGTGCAGCCCATTCGGCGCCTCGTAAAACGTTTCGCCCGCATGTACGATCGCCTCTGGCGTTTCTCCGACACCCGTCCTCAAAGCGCCGTCTAGTACGTAGCCTATCACCGGGCAAGGATGGCGATGCGGCCGCGAGAAGCCACCCCCTGAGTACGTGACCTCGAGCATAGTGACTTTAACGCGATCGCCTTTGAGCGGTGGAAGAGCGCGACTCAAAATGTCGCGCACGCGCGCTTCCTGACCGGCACGCTTACTTGGCGGCACAGCACCCATTTGCGCGCGATGACACGCTGTCAATACCGCGAGGAGCGCAAGAAAATGCAAAATGCGTTGGCTTTGATTCATGTGTGGGCCGTAACAGTCATTACACTAAAGATAACGATGTTATCAGCACACTGATAATATGTCAACGTGCTGAGATATATATTGGCTCCCATGGCGAAACGCAGACCTTTGCGCGTTGTACCGGCGGTCGGCACGGGCAAGCGCGGCCCGGAGGGCCACATTGGTTATCTGCTGCGGCAGGCGCAGGCAGCGATCCGCCTGGCGTACGACGTCTCGCTGGCTGAGGTCGGGCTGACGGCGCCGCAATTCCTAGTGCTCACCCTGCTCGACGCTTATCCGGGCGCGTCCGGTGCGGAGCTGGCGCGCACCGCGCAGTTAACGCCGCAGACAATGAACCTCATCGTGCGCAAACTCGAGCGCGAGGGGCTGATCGCGCGCGGCGAACACGAAACCCACGGCCGTGTTCTGCGCTTGACGCTTACCACCAGGGGGACGACGCGCCTGAGACAAGCGAAAGCTCTGTCCGACAAAATCGAGCGCCGCATTCTGGCCCTGACCGAGCCGGATACCGAGCGGAAGTTGCGCCGCTGGCTCGTCGATGTGGCAGTGGAGCTGATCGGTGACTAGCAGCGGCGGGACGATCCACGTCCGACGGGCGACGATCGCCGACGCTTCGGCAATCCGAAAGTGCCTGGCGGAAGCGTTCGAGCCGTATCGAGCCGACTATACGCCCGCAGCGTTCTCTGATACGGTGCCCAATGTGGCCGGCGTCGAGAATCGAATACGGGGAATGACCTGCTTAGTCGCCTATGAGCCAGCGGGCGAAATCGTCGGCACCGTTGGCGCGCAGCCCGTGACACCGAGGGAAGGCCATTTGCGTGGAATGGCAGTTCGCCCGGCGTGGCAGGGAGGCGACGCCGCAGCCCAACTGCTTTCCGCAGCAGAGGCCGCCCTGTTCGCGGCAGGCTGTAACACCGTTTCACTCGATACGACGAAGCCGCTGGCGCGCGCGATGCGCTTTTACGAGCGACAGGGATTCGTGGCGACTGGTCGGGTGCAGGATTTCTTGGGCATGCCACTCTTCGAGTACAAGAAAGCGATCACAGGCTGGGCGCAGGCGAGCCCGAGACGGGTTCTGATCCTTATGTTTGACCGTGTCGAGGTGCTGGATTTTGCCGGCCCTTACGAAGTCTTTTCTCTGGCCACCGACGGCTCCGGGAATCGCCTCTGCTCCGTCGAGACTGTCGGGAGCACACCGGAGATCAGTTGCATCGGTGGCCTGAAAGTGAAAGTCGATTACAGCATCGCCGATGCTCCGGCGGCTGGCTTGCTCATCGTTCCCGGTGGCCCGGGGGCGAGGATTCCGGGGGATGGCTATCAAGAGATCGTCTCTTTTCTTTCTTCGAGCCGGCTCAGGATTCCGCTGGTCGCGTCGGTTTGCACCGGATCGTTTCTGCTGGCGCGCGCCGGGTTGCTCGATGGTCTCGACGCTACCACCCACCCTGACCGCGCTGCGGATTTTAGAAGGGCGTTTCCGACCGTAAATCTGGTGGCTGACAAAATTGTCGATGGTGGATCCCTGATAACCTCGGGTGGAATCAGCTCCGGAATCGATCTCGGGCTCTACATTTTGGAGAAATGGTTTGGCCCCGAGTGCCGCGCTGACGTCGCCCGCCGCCTCGACGGACCGTGGAAGTGACAACCACCGTCGCGGATTGACGTCGACGTTTTCGAAGTCGATCCCAGTCGCAATCAGTGGGGAATGTGCGGGCCGGTTATCACCTGAAGTGCGGACGCCACTTCGCGCAGCTGTGACGTGGACAACAGACCGGTAAAGTGCTGGCGGATGCCCCGCAGATGGGTCTGGGCTGCACGCCGGACCTTGTCGCGCCCCGTCTCGGTGAGTGCCGTGCTCACCACCCGGGCATCGTCCGCGCTGCGGGTGCGCTTTACCAGACCCTTCTCCTCCAGGCCGTCGACAACCCTCGTCAGACCGCTCGGCGAGATCATGATCCGTTTGGCCAACTCGGTCATGGTGAGTGTCCGCCCAGTCGCCTTGGCCAGCCGGAGAAGAACATCATACTCCGCCCAGGTGAGCTGGTGAGACTCCCGGAGCTCGGCGTCCAGCACGCGCGTGATCTTATCGTGGGCGTGCAGCAAAGCCTGCCAGGCGTCCATCTCGGTGTCAGACAGGTTGTAAGACATCGACCCAATCTAGCGGCAGATACTTGCGCGCGCAAATAATCCAGCATATTATTTCGCATCGCAAATATTGCAGCAGCAACAATCGGCGCGGCGGGACGGCGAATGGCACCAGGATCTAGAACAGATGGGTACCGGCGGGGAGCAAGCGCCGTGGCGCCACTGGCGCTGGCGATCGGGACGCTCGGCGTCGTATTCGGGTACCTCGCCCGCACGTCCGGGCTCAGTACCGGCGCGTCGGTCGTCATGTCGGCCACGACCTTTGCCGGCTCTCCCCAGTTTGCCGCCATCTCCGTCTTCACCGCTGGCGGCACTCTTGTGGCAGCGGTCGCCGCGGCCGCCGCCCTGGCGACTCGATTTGGCGCGATGAGTGCCACGGCAGCGCCGAGCCTGGGAGGTCCTGTCTGGAAACGGGTTCTCCTATCCCAACTCGTGGTCGATGAAACGTGGGCGGTCGCGTATACCGGCGTGACAGGATTCGATCGGGAGCTCCTGATCGGCGCCGGGCTGACTCTCTACATCGTTCACGTCGCCAGCACTGCCCTCGGCGCGACTGTCGGCAACATTGTCGGCGAGCCGAGGACGTGGGGAGTCGATGCCATGTCGCCGGCGCTCTTCATCGTCTTGATGGCGCCGAGACTCGATAGCGCAAAGCCCTGGCTGACGGTCGGAATCGTGGCCGCACTGAGCGTTGCCGCGATCCCCCTCGCTCCACCCGGCGTTCCGATTCTGCTGGCGATCGGAGTCGTGGCGGCAATTGCACTGATGCCTCCGGCAGGAATGCGCCAAGGAAAAAGTTTGTGAGCCGCGCCTGGGCGCTCTGTATTCTCACCGGCGTGGTTACGATTTCCATTAAGGCCGTCGGCGCATTTGTCCGGAGCGATGAGGAGTCTTCGAGCTTCAATCGAGCACTTCAGAGACTCACGCCGCTGCTATTGCCCGGAGTCCTCACCGCGTTGATCGTCGTGCAGGCATTTTCGGTGGAACGACGGTTGACTGTCGATGCACGGGCAGTCGGAGTTATCGTCGCCATTCTCGCCGTGAGATTGCGTGCGCCGCCCGCAATCACTCTGACGTCAGCGGCGTTGGCAACCGCGGTCGCGCGACTGATTTACACCTACACGTTGGGTAGCCGGGCATGATCGCCGGCGAACGCGGGTCTATCAGCCCTAGACATCACGTGCTGGCGATTGCGGGCAGCCTGCGCCAGCGGTCTTACAACAGAATGCTCCTGCAGACTGCGCGCGCCGTCAGTCCACCGGAGCTGGACATCGAGCTGTACGCCGACCTGGCGTCAATCCCGCTCTTTGACGAGGATCACGAGCGCCAAACGAGCGGCGGGCCGCCGTCGGTGAAGCGGCTCCGCGCCAAGGTCAAAGCAGCAGATGGCCTGCTGATCTCAACGCCCGAATACAATCAATCGATGCCGGGAGTGCTCAAGAACGCCATCGACTGGCTGTCCCGGCCCGGCCCGGAAGAGGTGCTGATCGAAAAGCCGGTCGCCATCGTCGGAGCTTCAGGCGGACGTTGGGGGACTCGACTCGCACAGGCCAATTTGCGCCAGGTGCTGACGGCGACTGAGTCTCTCGTCATGCCGCAGCCGGCCATATTCGTCGCCGAATCGGCGAAGGTCTTTGGTGACGACGGGGCGCTAACCAATGATCTGCTGAGAAAACAGCTCGAGAACTTCTTGCGCGCGTTCGCCGGCTGGCTGCGTCTGATGGACAAGCGGTCGCTGCCGAAAGTGGAGTGATTAGAATGATGAATCGATCTTGTGAAGGTTATCGGCATGGGACCGGCTGACGTCATACTACTGAACGCGCGCGAGGTGAGGAGGCGCAGCGAGATCGCGTGGCGTGGAATTCCGCCGGATTCTTTGCAGTGGAAGCCCGACGCCGAGGCGATGAGTGCGATCGAAATGGTGCGCCACGTCCTGGAGGGCGAGTACCTCTACATGTTGATGGCGCAGGAGCGGCGCAGCGTGTCGGAAGACCGGTCGCCGTTTGCGGGACGTCCGTTCGTGAGCGTGGAGGACGAGATCGCCTTCGCGGTCCCGTATCACAAAGAATTCGAGCAAATGGTTCGCTCGTTTGCCGATGATGATTTTGAATCTGTCGTCATCGACCGCTCGGATGTTGGCTACAAACGGCAGCTCGGCGACTTCCTGTTGCGCGCCATTTATCATGAGGCCGTTCACTGCGGTCAGCTGCTCGGATATCTCCGCGCGATGGGAGTCGCCAGACCAAGAGTCTGGGACTGATCTCGGGTGCAGGAACTGACCCTCGAGACGGAGCGCCTGATCCTCCGCAATTATCGACTCAGCGACTTCGAGGACCACTACCGGCTTTGTTCCGATCCCGACGTCATGCGCTATTTGATCGGGGGGCAGCCGATGACGCGGTTCGAAGCGTGGCGGCACATGGCGTTTCTGGTGGGTCACTGGGAGCTGCTTGGCTACGGGTATTTCGCCGCGGTTGAGAAGTCCAGCGGCCGTTTTGCGGGTAGAATCGGATTTACCAATCCCGAAGGGTGGCCGGGATTCGAGATTGGTTGGACGATCGCCTCCGAATTCCAGCGAAAAGGTTTCGCCACTGAGGGCGGTCGATTCCTTTTGGAGTACGCGTTTGAGAAGATGGGAAGAGATCACGTCATCAGCGTGATCCATCCGGAGAACAAGCCGTCGATCAGAGTGGCGGAAAAGCTCGGAGAGAAGCTCGAGGGACGAACAGAAGTTGGCGGAATGCCGGCTCTGATTTACGGAATTGACCGGTCACCCTGAATTTGACGTCAAACTTTACCTGCATTTTGCAGAGGTCGTTGTGCTTTGCAAATCACTTAATCGATACTGCTACCTGCGTTCGGAAACCGCGCGATTGGCCCTCAGTTGTGGCGTCGGCGCCGCAATCAACGGCCGTTTCCGGCGCGTTTCCCCCTAAAATCACAAACGGAACGTCGGCAGATTTATTGCTCAGCTTAGACTCCAGAATCTTCGGGGGATTTTATGCGGGGCATGCTGGGACGGGCGAACCTGGGCTTTGTTACTGGGATCACACTGATCGCATCGGGGTGCGCCTCGCTGCGACCCTATGATCCGGGGCCTGGGAAACGCGTCGCCGCCGGCTTCGCACAAGAGACCTACCGCTCCGGCGAGCTGGTGAATATCACCATCGCCAACCTCAGCGAAGTCACGCTCTTCTATCCTGATGCCTTCTGCAAAACGCAGCTGCAGCGGAAGAGCGGTAACGCCTGGCTGAAGGTGTCCGACCAGCCGACCGCCTGCCCGCCATCGCTCGGCTTCCTCGAGCCAAGTCAAACGGTCGTGCACCAGTTCCAGTTGCCGAAGGGAATCGCTGCCGGAACATATCGGTTCATCCTGCCGATGCCGGTGCCTGACGACGACGAAGCCACACCGGAACACGTGCTTCCGACACCGGCCTTCCAGGTCCAGGCGTCGTCTTCACAGTAGCCGAAGCGAACACCACTCTTCTGGAACACCTCGCGGTCAGCGCCTTTCAAATGGGCTGACCGCGCTTGACGACGCCGCCTATCGGGGTCACGTTCAACGCCCGTCGACACCGAGAGGATCGCCTGTCGTTCTTCGATAAGCCGAGGGATCGCGCGGGCCTGCTCATCCTCGTTCTGGCCGCGGCGATTTTTGTGGCGCTCTCGCCGTTCGCGAGCGGATTACTCGGTGCCGCGGTCCTCTACGTCGTCTTCGTCAACCCGTATCAGCGCCTGGAGCGGGTGATGAAACCCGGTCTCGCCGCCGCGCTGACCCTCACTATGGCTCTCATCCTCATCGCGCTGCCACTCGGCTGGCTGATCGGAATCGTCGTCGCCCAGGCGCCCGATGCGCTGCGACGGTTGCAGAGCAGCACCGTCGTCGCCGCCATCAGCCAGCTCACCATCGCTGGAGTCGATGTCGGCGAGGAGCTGGCGAACGCCACCGGCACGATTGCGTCCTGGCTGTCCACCAAGCTTTTCGCTTTTCTGGGCAGCGCGACCTCGGCAATTCTCAATCTGGTGATCGCGTTCTTCGGTCTCTACTACATGCTGCGCTCCGAAGGGACATCGTGGTCGACGATCAGGAGCTACATCCCGTTCTCCGAGTCGACGGCCGATGCGCTGCGCGATCGATTCTACAACGTCACCCAGGCGACTTTGCTCGGCACCGTGCTCATCGCCATCATCCAGGGCACGCTCGTCGGCACGGGATTCTACATCGTGGATCTCCCCAATCCTTTCTTCTGGGGAACCGCGACTGCTTTCGCGTCGATTTTGCCTGTGCTCGGGACTGCTCTCGTCTGGGGACCGGCGACGCTGGTGCTACTCGTTCAGAATCGGTACGGCGCGGCCATCATCATGCTGGTAATTGGCGCCGGCATCGCCAGCAACATCGACAACCTGATTCGGCCGCTGGTCTACCGGCGCGTATCGCACATCCATCCTATGATCACCCTCGTCGGCGCGTTCGCTGGCGTGAAGTACTTTGGGCTCCTCGGCGTGCTGCTCGGACCGCTGGCGATCGCTTACCTGTTCGAGTTACTCCGTTTCTATCGGGAGGAGTACGGCGCCGGCGCGAAGGCTTCGACGTAGGGTTACTTCAGCTTGGCCATGTGCATGTAGTCCACCCACGTCGCCGCGCGAACGCGAACGCTGGCGGCATTGCCGAAAATGTCGAGGATCCTTACCGAGTCGGCGCGCTGTGGCGCGGGGATGCGGGACCCGCCGCCCATGCGCGTGCTCTGAACGAGCGTCATCGCGCTCATCTGAATGAGCCGACTCCTGCCCGCTGTATCGGAGAAGACGTTTCTTTTGGCAAGCTCGGGATGGAGCGCTCGCTCCATGCGCGGGCCATCGGCGGCGTACCACCCGTCGATGTAGTCGAGCGCGGTGTCGCGGATCGCGGCGGAGTCGGCCGCAGATTGGGCTTGGGCGATCGTCGGATAAAGAAGTCCGACTGCCAATATCGCGGAGATTAGCAGCCGCGTATGCATTAGTTGCCTCGAATGGGTTAGAAGTTGGCGGAAATCGTGACGATCACAGGCGTGGTTAGCGTCGCGCCGGCGAGGATGATCGCTATGAGGATTTCCATCGTGTCAGCCTTGTATGGGACTGAGACGAGAATCTTTGTCAGAAGCCGCGATCGAAATCGTTATGTGCCGAGTCGGCCCTTTACGGTGTCGAGTCGGCAGAATCCCCTCGCCGACGGATCAGGGCGGCGCTAAGACGGCCGCCACCGTGTCGTGAACCGGTGTTGCCACCCCAGCCTCGTCAGCGTAGCGGGATACTGCTCCGCTCAGGATGTCGAGCTCGTTCGGTCCGCCAGCCTCGAGATCGAAAAGAAAGCTGGGCTTGGTGCCGGGAGGGAGGGCATCGATGGAGCCTACGACCTGTGCCGCTTCGTCGGCGGCGAGCGGAATTCCCCGCGCGCGTGCAACGTCTACTACTTCCTGAACTGCACGCTGCAAGAGGCGTCGACCGAGCGGCTTCTCGCGCAGTGGCCCCACGGGGGTCCGCGCCAGCCCACACGAAGCGGCGAGCGCAGCGATGAAGACGAACTTCTGCCACAACTCCTTCTCGATCTGGTTTGATGCGCGCGCGTCTACCCCCGTGTCGCGAAACGCGGCGGCGATGCGGGTGACGCGATCGGTGATGCGGCCATCCAGCTCGCCGACAACGACGCTCTGGAACTGACCGCGGCGCTCGACGACACCCGGTTGCACTCTGGCGACGCTGATGCGCGTGACGCCGCCGAGTATCGCGGAGCGTGGAACGCCGGCGGCGAGCAGTCGATCGGTCGTCTCAACGCCATTCAAGAAGGGGAGAATGGCGGTTCCTTTCTCTGCAACTTGCTTGACTACGGAGGCGATGGAATCGAGGGAGTAGCTTTTGACGCCGAGAATCGCGAAGTCGGCGGTGCCCAGCTCGTCGACGCGGTCGGTAACGCCGATCTGCACGACCGAAGATCCGTCGGCGGTGCGGATCTCCAGACCACGCTCTTGAATCGCCTTCAGGTTCTCGCCCCGGGCGTACAGCGTGACTTCGTGCCCGGCGCGCGCCAGTTGTCCGCCGTAGTAAGCGCCGATCGCTCCGGCGCCGAGCACGATGACTTTCACGAACGCGCCGAGCGACTGCAGCTCACGCCGGCCGCGCCTTGCTCGTTTCCATCCGAGCCTCGCCGCGCAGCACGAGACAAGTCGAGTTGGCCTTCGCTACCTGCTTGCCATCCTGATCGGTGACCTCGCACTCGACGTACCCGACGTTCTTGCCGCGATTGGTCACCTTTGCCTCGGCGCGCAGCAGCGAGCGCCAGACGGGACGGAAATAGCTGATGTTGAGCATCATCGTCGTGAACGATTCATCAGCGGCCAGCGTCGACGCGAACGCCATCCCCATCGCGGCGTCGGCGAGATCGCACAAGACGCCACCGTGCATCGTTCCCATCGGATTGGCGTGTTGAGGGCCGGCTTGCAGCGTCCCGACCGCGTGCCCGTCGCCGATTCCTTCGATGACGAAACCAATCAGTTCGGCGATCGGGGGCTTCGCGACCAGTACTTTTTTGACCAGCGGATGCGCGGCGTCGGACGGATTCGTCATGCGTTTGAAGTTATTTTTTCCGAGCGTTAACCTAGCACAGAATGGTGTCGCGTGACGTCACGATTCAGTCAGCAAATGCCGGAGGTCGCAGGTGAAGGCAGCGGAGGCAGATAGTACGCACGGCCGCATTCATAAGGTTGTGGCGCGAATACCGCGCGGACGCGTGGCAACCTACGGTCAGATCGCGCGGCTGGCCGGCCTCGGTCGACAGGCCCGTCTCGTCGGCTACGCGATGCACGCGTTGCCGGCGGGCACTCATGTGCCGTGGCAGCGTGTCGTCAATGCCCAAGGCGCGATCAGTCTGCCGGGAAAGAGCGCCATCCGCCAGCGCGAGCTGCTCGAGCGCGAAGGCGTCCGCTTCGACGCCCGCGGTCGGATCGATTTCGATCGCTTTCTCTGGCAGCCGAGGTCGCGTCCAGAAACGTCGAAATGAAACTGGAGGAGCTGGTAAAGGTTTCAGCGTCGGTGGCAGCGACATCCGGTCGGCTGGAGAAGATCTCGAGACTGGCCGCGTTTCTGTCGCAACTTTCGCCGGATGAAGTTCAGATCGCGGTCGGGTTTCTGATTGGCTGGCCGCGGCAGGGGAAACTGGGCATAGGTTGGGCGACGGTATCGGCAGCGCGCGAACACACGGCTGCTGCCACGGCGAATCTCGAGCTGCTCGACGTCGACAAAGTGTTCGACCAGTTGTCGACGGTTCGTGGGAAGAATTCGGCGACCGAACGCGGGCGACTGCTCGGCGCCTTGTTCTCGCGCGCGACGCTCGACGAGCAGAATTTTCTCGGCAACCTTGCCGTCGGAGAAGTGCGGCAGGGCGCGCTCGAAGGGGTGTTACTCGAGGCAATCGCCAGGGCTGCTGGACAGCCGTCAGACCGCGTGCGGCGGGCGGCGATGATGGCTGGCGATCTCGGGATCGTGGCCAAGGCGGCACTGGGTGAGAATCGCGAGACGGCGCTGATTGAGTATCAGCTACAGCTTTTTCGGCCCGTGCAGCCGATGCTCGCCGACTCGGCGCCGACGGTTGCTGACGCGTTGAGTGCCGGCGTTCCGGCAGCGGTGGAATGGAAACTCGATGGGGCGCGAATCCAGGTACATCGCCAGGGCGATCGCGTCGCCGTCTACACGCGCAGTCTCAATGATGTCACCGCTGCCGTTCCCGAGGTGGTGGAGGTCGTCCAGGCCCTTCCCGCGAGCGAGCTGATTCTCGACGGCGAGGTCATCGCGCTGGCGCCGGACGCGAGGCCGCTCTCGTTCCAGGAAACGATGCGGCGATTCGGACGGCGCATCAACGTGCTCAAGCTTCGCGACGACCTTCCGCTCAGCGCGTTTTTCTTCGACGTCCTGCTTCACGATGGCGAGACCGTCGTCGACCACCCGCTCTCCGAGCGACTGGAGCGATTGGACAGTTTGTTGCCCGTGTCGGTGCGAGTGCCGCGCATCTTCACCGCCGATGCGGAGGAGGCAGCGCGCTTTCAGAAAGACGCATTGTCGCGCGGGCACGAGGGCGTGATGGTCAAACTGCTCTCCGCGCCGTACGCGGCGGGCCGGCGTGGCTCGGCGTGGATCAAGGTCAAAGAGGCGCGCACTCTGGATCTGGTGGTGCTGGCGGTCGAATGGGGATCCGGCCGACGTCGCGGCTGGCTGAGCAACATCCACCTCGGCGCACGCGATCCAGTGAACGGCGGCTTCGTCATGCTCGGCAAGACGTTCAAGGGCATGACCGACGAGATGCTGGAGTGGCAGACAAAGGAGTTCCTGGCGCGCGAGACCCATCGCGACGGCCACATCGTCTACGTCCGTCCGGAGTTGGTAGTAGAAGTCGCGTTCAACGAAGTCCAGCGCAGTCCTCATTACCCGGGCGGCGTCGCCTTGCGCTTCGCACGGGTGAAGGGATACCGGCCCGACAAAAACGCGGCTGAGGCAGATACAATCGACGCAGTGCGAGCGTTTCTGTGAATTTTCGCGACATTCCGGGCGAGTTACGTGACGCTCTGACTCCAGAGGGCCTCGATGCACTGCTACGGCACTCTGTCGAAAGAAGATTTGCGACCGGAGAGTCGCTCTGGGCAGCCGGCGACCGAGCGGATGGGATTACGTTGGTTCTGGAGGGCAAAGTTCGCATTCTGCGCGGTAGTGGCGGCCGCCAACTCGTGATTCACTGGGGCGAGGCGGGCGCTACCCTGGGCGAGGTCCCCTTTTTTACAGGCGGTTCTTATCCCGCGACCGCAGTCGCCGCCGAGCCGACGCGCGTCCTCGTCCTCACCCGTGGTGCTGTGACACGAGCCATTGCCACCGACTCCAACCTGGCGTTGTTCTTTCTGAAGCGACTCTCGCTGCGCGTGCAAGGCTTAGTCGATCGAGTAGATCACCTTACCGGCAACCGAGTGCAGATGCGGGTCGCGCGGTTTGTTCTCGAAAGATTCAAGGCATCGCTGAAGACAGCGCGATCAGGCGGCAAGAGTGGTGCGTTCTCTCTGGGGATGACACAAACGGCGCTGGCAGAAGAACTCGGCACGGTGCGGGAAGTAATCGTAAGAGAGCTGCGCGAGCTCAAAGAAGCCGGCGCGATCGAAGGCGCCGGTGATGGGAAGTATCGTGTCGCCGACATAGCCATTCTGGAACGGCTGGCGGAGCCCTCGCCCTGACAAGCGGTGGAACTTTGGTTCCTGCGCATTCTTCGTCGATCCGCTAGCTATGAGCACGACCGAACTATCGATCGCGAGTCACTAACGCGGAGCTTCAATGTCGACCTCCTCACGAAGATTTGTTCTATGCGCACTGTTTGCGATTACCCCCTGCTTATCTCAGCGTTTAGCCGCGCAGGACAGCTCGTTTGCCGCGTTACAGGCGAGGGGCAAGATGGCGATGGGTGTTGACCAATATGCATCCGCCCATCAATTCGACGTTACCGCCGACGGCGGTCGCATTGCGCTGCAGATGAAGAATGACGATTCACTGTCGGTCGCGCAGATTCGCGCGCATCTGAAGCTGATCGAGCACGCGTTTCAGGCGGGCGATTTTTCCACGCCTGAATTCGTGCACCTGCGGGCGATGCCCGGCACCGCGGTGATGACCGCGAAGAAGGACGTCATCAAGTACACCTACGCCGACATTCCGCGCGGGGGAGAAGTGCGGATCACCACCAGGGATCCCGACGCACTGGCGGCAATCCGGGAATTCATCAAGGCCCAGCGGGGCGATCATCACGCCGGCGGTCACGGCAGCATTCAGCCGAACTGAGGGATGCGGGAGCGTTAGATCGCGCGCGCCGCGGCGACCAGGAGCCACGCGGCGCAGGCGAGAAGCAGCGGCGCGCTGATAACTCCCGGAACGCGTCGCCCGTAACGGATCGACGCGACGATGTGCAGTAGCCCATTCCCGACATTGATGACGCCGACCGCGACGGCGATCCAAACGATCGTCCTGCTCTGAGCAGTTGCCAGCGGTACCAGCGCAAAGAGAATTGCGGTGGCTGCCAGCAGGCCAAGAAACCACGGCCAGAAGGTGAAGGTCGGCGGGAAGGGAATCGGCAGGCGCTGGCGAATCCGACCGGCGATGGGATTGTACCAGTCTAGAAAGTTGGTGGCTGCTTCGTCGATGACGTGCAGACCAAACGCAATCGCCATGGCAATCCACGCTGCGCCGAACGATGTCATCGGTAGATTCTAAGGAAATTTGGGAGCCGAATCACTACTGATGGCCAAAGCAATGAGCCCTGAGCGGCCTCCATCCGAGGCCGATGTCATAATCGTCGGCGCCGGCGTCGCGGGACTGGCGGCGCTGCGCGAGCTGGAGGATCGCGGATTACGAACGTCTGTCCTCGAGGCTCGCGACAGGATTGGCGGCAGGATTCTCACGCTGCACGATGCGCGTCTGCCGCACGCCATCGAGCTCGGCCCCGAGTTCATTCACGGTAGCGCGCCGGAGCTGGTCCAGATCCTGGAGGACGCGCGCATCGTTCCGTTTACCATCGAAGGGAATCGGTGGCGGATGCGGGGCGGCCGCATGCAACACGTCGACGATTTCTGGAAACGGCTGCAAGAAGTGATGCGACATCTGAAATCAGATGGCGAGGACGAATCATTCGCCGATTTTTTGTCGAGAGCCCCTGGCGGGCGGACAGCAGGCGATGCGCGGGCGCTGGCGCTCCAATTCGTCGAAGGATTCAACGCCGCCGATGCGCGCCTGATCAGCGCCAAGGCGTTGGCCAATGGTGGCAATCCGAGTGACGATCCCGAGCAGCAGCGGTTGATGCGCACGACGGAGGGATATCACGCCCTGGCCGAGTGGCTCGCCAGGGGACTCGATCATCGAATTCTCCTGCGAACGGTCGTCGACCGCATCGAATGGGAGCGAGGAACGGTTTCAGTTCGCGCGCGGCAAATCGATGGAACGACCACGACGGTCACGGCGCACGCGGCGATCGTCACCATTCCGCTCGATGTTCTGTTCGCCGCCGATGGGGAGGGAATGATCGAGTTCTCGCCATCGGTGCCAATCATCGACAAGATGCGAACCCGGCTGAAGATGGGATCCGTGGTTCGCGTCGTCACGCTGTTCAAGGATCGCTGGTGGACCGAAAAGCTGCGCGCCGCGCCGAGCGGGGCGTCGATGGACGCGCTGAGTTTTCTGTTCGGGGATTCCGGCGATTTCCCGGTCTGGTGGACGCTGCACCCGGCGCATCTGCCGGCAATGGTGGGATGGGTGGGCGGCCCCCGTGCGACACGGATGGCAGGACTTTCGTCGGAGGAGAAACGCGATCGCGCCATCGCTTCGCTGGCCAAGAATTTCGGCGTCAGCAAGCGGCGCGTCGAATCACAGCTCGAGGATTTCTGGACGCACGATTGGGACACCGACCCCTTCTCTCGCGGCGCCTACAGTTATCCGCTCGTCGGCGGATCGCAAGCGGCCAAACAACTTTCGCGACCGATCGAGAACACGCTCTGGATCGCGGGCGAAGCCGCCGACGCCGAGGGACGGAACGGAACCATTCATGGCGCAATTGGAAGTGGGCGCGCAGCGGCGAAGTCCGCTGCTCGCGCTATTTCCTGATCCGCCTCACCCCGATCGAGCACTCGTAAGACCCAGGCCGTCCCGCATTCCAGGCAGCGTTACCGCCGTACCCCTCCCAATCGTCTTCTTCTTTGTTGCTGGGAGTAGTCTGCATGGAAGCTGCTGGAGATGAATCGACAGACCACGAATTTCCCCATCGCCGGGTAGGCGGCATCGTCCGCCACATCACGGCGACGTTTGCGCTTGCTGTCATCTCCGCTTGCGCACGCCAGGTGGTGGTTCAAGCCAGTCAGGGGATTCCGGTTCCCGAGCACAGACTGCAGCTGTTCGTGTTGCCGCAGGATTTCCAGGGACCGGTGATGGTCATCTACGACCAGCCGAACGGTGTCCGGCCGAAGCCGGTGAACGGCGAGATCGTCTACGATGTCCCCCGAGATGGAATCGTCCGCACCGCGTTACCCGAGGAGGTTCTCGCCGGCTCCCAGGTAAAGTTCGTTTACAGATCCAGCCCTGCGCTTCTCCAATACCATACGTGCACCCAGATGCGCCTGGAGGGTCTGGCGACGGATGGCGCGGCAGTCTGCTGGCTAGCGATCCAGGTCGGCGGTAACGGAACGCCCGACCACGCAGTATACATCATCACCGACTGGGCGGGTATTCCCGATAATTACAACCGCGGCGCCCGCATGCTCGACTCGCTGTTCTTCAGCCGACCGGGCGGACCGACCTCGAGCAGATTCAAGTGGCAGGAGCCTAGACCGCCGCCCGTAGGTAAGGCGGCGTAGAGGGGGGAGGGAAGCGGGAGGCGGGAGGCGGGAGGCGGAGCCCTACTGGTTCTTCAAGGAAAAACGCAAAACTGATTGACGGCGTTTGAACGACAGTTGTAGTTTAAGCGCATGACGTCGAGTGCCGAACTGAGCGACCTCCAGCTGGCGATAATCCGCGTCCTCTGGGATAAAGGCGAGGCATCGGCAGCGGAGGTGCAGCTGGCGATGAAGCGGTCACGGCCGCTGGCCATCACCACAGTCAGCACACTGCTCGCGCGACTGGAGAAAAGGGGAATCGTTACCCACCGCAGCGCCGGACGTACCTTCGTCTATCGCGCGCGGGTCAGTGAGCTGGACATGCGCCGTAAAGCGATCTCGGGCGTCATTCGCAATCTCTTTCGGGGCAATCCCAGTGAAGTTGTGGGACAGATTCTCTCCGAGCGGGATGTCAGCGAGGAGGATCTGGAGCGGATGCGCAGAATGATTCAGGACGCTCGACTCGCCGAGCGGAAAAAGTCGCAACGGAGGCCGGCAGATGTCCGTTGAGCACGCGGCGGCCCTCGCCTGCGCCTGGCTCGCCACTTACTTGATCCACAGCACGCTCCTCCTCGGCGCAGCATGGATCGCCACCGTGAACTTACGGTCTGGCCTGGACCGGATCTCGGAGCTGATTTGGCGCGGTGCGCTCGGGCTGCCGGTTGTGACTGCCCTCGCCCGGCAGTTCTTCTCGCCGAGCTTGAACATCGGCTCGGCAACTGTCGGGGGGATCGGCTACACCCCGCAACCGCTGACGACCAGTCATGTTCCGGAAGCGTTCTGGATCGGCGCTGCCACGATTTGGATAGTTGGCGCGGTGGTCGGACTCAGTCGGCTGTATCTGTGTCACCGCGCGTTACACCTCCAGATCGAGAACAAGGTTCCGCTGCCGAGTGATTGGTTCGATGTGCTGGCTTCAATCGAGGGAGTCGGGAGCGCTCGGGTGACGCTCGTTCCGGATTTGGCGATTCCATTCGCTCTCGCGGGCGAGATCTTTCTGCCGGCGTGGGTCCTCGATCGGCTGAGCGCCGACGAGCTGCGCGCAGTCGTCGCCCACGAAATCGCGCACGTGAAACGCCACGATGCGTTCTGGCGCTCGGCGAGCTCTGTCATCGTGCGTTGTCTGTTTTTCCAGCCGCT